>CAMOVB010000173.1:0-6817 GCA_946626925.1 uncultured Prevotellaceae bacterium | reverse complement strand
TCAACCTTCATTAAAAATAAGAGGACAAGTAATCAACTAAAATCGTTAAACTACACTTCTTCTCTTTATTTTCCAGTACGTAGGCGTACGTACTCATAGTACGTGCCCAACAAACTGTGAGTACGTTCGCCACGTACTATGAGTTCGTTCACGACGTACTTTCACCGTATTGCTAAATACGAGCAACTTCTTCCACGCTGGCAATCTTTTTAAGAGACTGGATGATATCCTTGAGCTCCTTGGTGTTGGAGACGTAAAGCTTTATCTTGCTCTCAAAGAGACCATCATTACACTCAATCTCAAGTTTGTGGATATTTGCTCCATGTACACGCGAAATAACATCAGTCATCTGATTAAGTACACCCGGCTTGTCAATTCCTCGGAGCGAGATTGAAGCCTCAAACTGCATAGAGCCACTAATCTCCCAACGTGCACCAACGATGCGGTTACCGTGGTTCGCCTTGAGACGTTGTGCCACAGTACACTGTAGCTTATGAATGATTACCTTATTGTTTTCATCAACATATCCCATGACTGCATCGCCTGGGATAGGACGACAACAATCACAAAGCATGTACTTGTTATTGATATTAGGTTCAGAGATGGCAAGAATCATCTTCTTGTCTATCACATTACCTTTGTTGTCATCCTTCGTCTCGATGTCAGCATCCTGTTTCCTCTTACCAAAGGAGAAGAGGCGACGCCAACCTGCCTGTGTCTTGTTCTGTATGCGGAGTACGTCATCATGACTGAGCTGAACATCACCATTGGCAATAGCCATATATAACTGGTCTGCCTTGTCAAAACCATGGAATTTGCAGAGTTTGTCAACTGCAGCAGCATCTTTCTCAATACCTGCCTCCTGAAGGAAGGCATCCAGTTTTTCCTCACCAACACGACGAGCCTCGCGCTCCTCCTTGCGAAGTGCAGCAAGAATCTTTGTTGTAGCCTTACCTGTAGTAGCAATATCAAGCCATTCACGTTTGAGGTGTTGTGTCTTAGATGTGAGTACCTCAATCTGATCACCACTCTGAAGCTTGTAAGTAATAGGCTCAAGCTTGTGATTCACCTTTGCTCCGATGCAATGGCTACCCACGAATGTATGAACGGAGAACGCAAAGTCGAGAACCGTAGAACCAGCTGGCATTGTACGTATATCTCCCTTAGGAGTAAAGACGAATATCTCAGATGCGTAGAGGTTAAGCTTGATGGTATCGAGGAAATCCATGGCATCTGGCTGTGGGTCATCAAGTATCTCCTTGATGGTAGTGAGCCATTTGTCAAGCTCGTTCTCAGCATCAGTCTCATCCTTATCGCCATCCTTGTATTTCCAATGAGCAGCAAAGCCCTTCTCTGCAATCTCATCCATACGACGCGAACGTATCTGTACCTCAATCCACTCACCCTTGTTAGACATGAGTGTGACGTGAAGCGCTTGATAGCCGTTAGCCTTTGGACGAGAAACCCAGTCACGGAGACGGTCAGGATGCGACTTGTATATCTTGGAAATGCCAACGTAAATATTGAAGCATTCATTGAGTTCGGCAGCAACATCGTTAGGCTCGAATATTATTCGCACAGCGAGGATGTCGTATATCTCCTCGAAGGTGACATGCTTGTTCTGCATCTTGTTCCAGATGGAGTAAGGCGACTTGATACGCTGCTTTATCTCGTACTTCAAGCCGAGAGAATCAAGCTGGCGGCGGATAGGAGCGGTGAACTCGTCGAACACGGTATCACGCTCGGCACGCGTAGCCTCCAGTTTCTTCTCAATCATGGCATACTCTTCAGGATGCTCATAGCGGAAACTGAGGTCTTCGAGTTCAGTCTTGATACTGTTGAGGCCAAGACGATGAGAGAGCGGAGCATAGATGTAGAGCGTTTCTCCCGCAATCTTGTATTGCTTGTTCACAGGTTGTGAACCGAGAGTACGCATATTATGAAGTCGGTCGGCAATCTTGATAAGGATGACACGTATGTCATCGCTCATGGTGAGCAATAGTTTCTTGAAGTTCTCAGCCTGAGCAGATGCCTGATCTCCGAAGATACCACCCGAAATCTTTGTTAACCCATCGACAATCTGTGCTATCTTTGGGTCAAACATATTCTCTATATCCTCAACGGTATAGTCGGTATCCTCCACAACATCGTGAAGAAGTGCTGCACAAATGGATGTTGAGCCGAGTCCTATCTCGGAGCATACAATCTGTGCAACTGCAAGTGGGTGCATGATGTATGGCTCGCCAGAGAGACGACGCACACCATTATGAGCATGCTTAGCAAAATTGAAAGCCTTGGTTATCTTCTCGACTTTCTTGCGATGCTTTGTTGCAAGATAACTTTCAATGAGGTGATCAAAAGCCTCTTGTATCATTTTCTCTTCATCCATAACCACATTCTTTTACCGTTAATACCCATTTTTATGAGAAATGAGTAATTAGTAATGAGTAATAGCTTCGGTTCAGAACAAACTCACATTGTACCCATAAGTTATCTGACTGTTACACAGTTATTACTTATTTCCCATTACTAATTACTCATTATATATCTTACTTGACACGAATAGCCTTTCCTGCATTGATAAGCGTCTTCCTACCCATTCCGTTCAAACGTTGCAAAGCCTTAACCGTTGTATGGTATTTTTGTGCAATGCTACCAAGTGTTTCGTTACTCCTGACAGTATGGTATTTTGCTCCAGCAGTACTAACCGCGGCTATATTCCTGCCTCTCTTATTGTTCCTTGCCGTTGTCTGACGCCATGTCTCCGGGTCTTCCACAACAGGACGACGGATTGAACCATCGGTAGGAGTTGTAGTCGCAATCTCCACCTCATGTGTCACATACTGCTCAATAGCTGAAGATGGGAGGCGAAGAGCATATCCCATAGGAATGATGTCACGACGATACTGCGGATTGAGTGCACGAAGTTCCTCCATCGAGATACCACATACCGAGGCAATCTGAGAGAACTTGAGTTCTGCCTTTACAACAACCGTATCTGACTCCACAGGCAATGAAGCCTCGTACGGGTTGATGCCGTGATCACAATAATAGTTCATGATGTAGTTTGCCGCAATGAAGGCTGGCATATAGCCTCGTGTCTCTCTTGGCAAACGGTCATATACAGTCCAGAAATCGGCATGGTCGGTATTGCCTGAGCGAAGTATAGCCTTCTGCACATTACCTTCTCCACAGTTGTAGGCAGAGATGGCAAGTCCCCAGTCACCGAACATATCATACAAATCCTTGAGGTAACGAGCAGCTGCATCAGATGACTTGACTGGGTCACGACGTTCATCAACGAGTGTGTTTATCTCAAGTCCATAACGCTTACCAGTATGAATCATGAACTGCCAAAGACCTGCTGCACCTACTCGTGATGTGGCAGAAGGACGAAGTCCTGACTCTATGACAGGAAGGTACTTCAGCTCAAGCGGAAGACCGTAACGCTCCAACGCTTCCTCGAAAATAGGCATATAGAAGTTGGCACTACCAAGCATGATTGCCACAGAACGCTTACGCTTATTGGAATACTGTTCAATAAACTTGCGAGTAACATTATTGAGCGGCATCTCTATAGTTGTAGGGATGCGAAGAAGGCGGCTCACAAGGACAGAATCGTCGTATGACAAATCCTTGATGGCAGGATTGGCAATGACGTGAAGATTCTCCTTGTTCACATAGTCTTCCATCAATTCTTCATCGGAAACTAACATTCCCTCTGGCAAATCAATATCTTCTGTCTTGTCATCATCATTTCCAGTCACATTCTGCGCAAAAGCACATGATGACAGGAACAAGAATGAAGAAAGCAATATATATTTCATATTATACATCATGTCCTAAAAGTTCAAACTACAATTTATTCCATACGACGAACCATTGAGCGAAGGCATTGTCCTTGCATTCAGACGGTCGCTTATCACGGCTGGTGACAACTTTATAGATAGATCCTTGCTGATATCGAAACTTGACATCTCTGCATCGACGTAGGCATCGACGATAGAAATCAAGTAAACACCAATCATGCAGAAAAGACTCATGTCACGATAGCGCCTGTAGAAGTTTTTCTTACGCTTGAACAAATCCTGCAAACGCGACATATTCTGCTCCACGTTGTAACCAGCAGGAAGAAAGTTCATAAAACTCTTGGTATTCTCATCGCTGTCCATAATATCAATGTAAGCCTGTGAGTAGTCACGGTACATCGTATTGTTCCAGTTCAAAGCATAGAAGCAACCCATGAATCCACCATATATAATAGGCAGTTTCCAGTATTTCCTATTGTAAATCTGTCCTCCACCAGGAAAAACGATGGCAAGCCACATTGACTTCTTTGGATCTGGAATCCATCGTTCATTCTTAATGGGAATATTATTGTCTGTTGTACTAAGCGACTCGGCAGACATGGCTGTCATAAGACGAACTGCCGAATCGACGACGACGGTATCGACTTCTGCCATTTCTACTGGCGCACCAATCTTTACACTATCGACACGAACATCTGTCACAGAATCTGTCACAACACTATCGTCAGGGACAGAAAATGCCTGCTTTGCACACGCATAACCATGTGAAAGCAGTACCATTGACAAAACGATTATTCTATGTAAAAAATGTTTTATTAGCACTTTTCTGCAAGTCAGTACTCGCCTTTGTAATTAATTTACGAATTAGGAGAATCTTAATAGGAATAAGTCTAATGTAGATTTTTTCATAATAGTTTGTAACGAGACACAAACAATTCCACATTCCATATTCCCAATTTCTAATTCTTACACGTTCAACATCGCCACAATTCTTCTAAGGTCATCAGCATTCTTGAATGAGAATGTGACCTTACCCGAACCATTCTTTGCACATGAAACACTCACGTTAGAACCAATCTTGTTTGACAATTCCTGACGAAGGCCGTCAAACTCTGGCAACAAAGCAGGCTTCTTCTTAGAATCAGTAGGAGCATTACCTCCCTCATTCATCTGCTTGATGATTTCCTCGACCTTGCGTACAGAGTACCCTTTCTGAAGAATCTCCTTGAAGAGCTTAACCTGAGCCTTAGGGTCATCAAGAGCAAGAAGTGCACGCGCATGACCAGTATCGATGTCGTGATTCTGAAGAGCAACCTGAACTGGTGCAGGAAGCTTGAGAAGACGAAGGAAATTAGCAACGGTTGCACGCTTCTTACCTACCCTGTCTGATAGTTTCTCTTGAGTGAGTCCGTACTGGTCAATCAAATGCTGATAAGTAAGCGCAATCTCTATAGAGTTAAGATCCTGACGCTGGATGTTCTCGATAAGAGCCATCTCCATCACATTCTCGTCAGAAGCCTTACGGATATATGCAGGGATAGAACGGAGTCCTGCCTTCTGCGAAGCACGGAAACGACGTTCACCCGCAATAATCATATACTTGCCATCCTCCTGCTCACGAAGAGTGATTGGCTGAATGATACCGATTTCCGAAATAGAATCAGCCAATTCCTGAAGTGCCTCTTCATCAAACTCACGACGAGGCTGATTAGGATTGGCATAGATAAGGTCGAGAGAAATCTCGTTGATAGTGGAAGAGCCTTCTGGCTGAACCTCTTCCGTAGATATGAGGGCATCAAGTCCACGACCCAATGCTGTGAATTTCTTTTTTACTGCCATCTTGATAGCGATTATTTAACGGTTAATAACGCCTGCAACACATCCTCACACATTATACATGATTCATAAAGCACATATACAAAGTATAAACATCAGGTTGACATTAACGTACAACTAACATAATGATTAATTCTGCCAAACAGTGTAGATGTTTGCAAACAGAAAAGACCTAACCACGAGCAATCAACTCACGAGCCAAGGAAACGTAATTCTTTGAGCCCTTTGATTCTGCATCATACAAGATACAAGGAATACCATGTGATGGAGCTTCGCCCAACTTGACGTTACGCTCGATAACAGATTTGAACACGAGTTCCTGGAAGTGACGCTTAACCTCATCATAAATCTGATTTGCGAGACGCAAACGTGAATCGAACATAGTGAGGAGGAAGCCTTCAATCTCAAGGTTACGATTGAGCTTTGACTTGATAATCTTGATTGTATTGAGAAGCTTGCTGATTCCCTCAAGTGCAAAATATTCACACTGAACAGGAATAATGACAGAATCAGCCGCAGTCAAAGAGTTTACTGTGATAAGACCTAAAGAAGGAGAACAGTCGATAAGAATGTAGTCATACTCAGCTCGCATAGGGTCAAGAATACGCTTGAGTACTGTCTCACGTTTCTCTACATTAAGCATCTCTATCTCTGCACCAACAAGGTCTATGTGGCTTGGGATAATATCCAAGCCGTCTATATCTGTTGTATATATTGATTCATGTGGATCAGCATTATTTACGATACAGTCGTATATTGACGACTCAACCTGTTGGATATCGACACCAAGACCAGACGATGCATTTGCCTGAGGGTCGGCATCAACAACGAGCACCTTCTTTTCGAGAGTTGCAAGCGATGCTGCAAGGTTAATAGCAGTCGTTGTTTTACCAACTCCACCTTTCTGATTTGCCAAAGCAATGATTTTTCCCATACTTAATTCCTTTTTCATTCAAGCAAGAAACACAATTGGCGTGTTTCTCTCTCTTACGTTCATTTTGCTTGCAAAGATAAGAAAAATCCGTGGAACAATAACAACAATCGTGAAACATTTTAGTGTTAAAGAAAACAAAAAAGGAGAGACAAAATCTCTCCTTTTCATAAATAATAAGTTATACTTTAGTGGGCGTTGACGGATTCGAACCGCCGACCCTCTGCTTGTAAGGCAGATG
>CAMOVB010000172.1:0-6884 GCA_946626925.1 uncultured Prevotellaceae bacterium | reverse complement strand
CACCATTGCGAATACAGAAAAGAGGATGTGCCTATTTTGACACACCCTCTTTTTTCATTCTTTATTCCTCATTTTTCATTTTACATATCCTGCCTTCTTGAGTTCCTCGGCAACAAGGCAACACTCATCGTACCATTCCTGACCGAAACGACGGATAAGTGGCTCCTTCAGGAACTTGTAAATCGGAAGGTTCAGCTTCTTGCCAAGCTCACGAGCAGGTTTACACACATCCCAGCGATGATAGTTGAGTCCAGGTGTACCGCCAATATCCTTGATACGGATTGGATAAAGAGCACATGAGATAGGCTTCTGCCACTTGGTGCGTCCCTCACGATATGCGCTGTCGATGGCACACAAGGCACAGCGAGGACCACGTGTCTTACCGCCGTCAAGGGATACATTGTCGTACTTTACAAACACACAATCCTTATTGTTGATTATCTGTGTCACAAGTTCGCCATCCTTGTCTGGATAGACCACTCCTTCAGCATCTATCTGTTCACGTGCCTTGGCAGGAAGGTCGTTCCACACCACATCACATGCTTCCTCCAACTCTGCTACTTCATCAATAAGCACAGGGGCACCAGCATCACCTTCAACACAACAAATGCCGTGACACTTGGACAGGTCACAGCAAAACATTTCCTGAAATATGTCAAGGCTTACTAACACGCCTAATATCTCTACCATATTTACTCTGCTAATAACTTACGACACACATTCTCGTCTTCCTTCAACTGCATACGAAGCATGTCGATTGACTCGAATCGTTGTTCTTTCCTTATAAACTTAATAAACTCAACACAGATTGACTTGCCGTACAGGTCGCCATCAAAGTCAAGAATATGTACCTCGATACTCTTGTCCGTACCATTGTTCAGCGTAGGTCGCATACCTATGTTAAGCATACCGCCGTATTTCTGACCGTCAACATCCACACGCACGGCATAGACACCATTGTCTGGCACAAGCTTGTCAGCATCCACCTGTATATTGGCAGTAGGATAACCTATCTTGGTACCCACATGATAACCACTGACAACGCCCCCCTGCATGAAGTATGGATAACCGAGCACATCATTGGCATGTGTCACATCACCAGCAACAAGTGCATTGCGTACAGCAGTAGAGGAATAGCGTCCATCAGGTTCTTCGAGTGCCTGAACAACATCCATACTCATCTCTTTACCATAACGCACATAATCATCAAAGCCCTCACTACGGTCATGGCCAAAGCGGTGGTCATAGCCGATAACAAGTACATTGACGCCATAGTCGGTATGTAGCTTCTGCATAAACTCCCGTGCTGTCATCTGTGACAATTCACGTGTAAAAGGCATAAGTACAATATCATCCACACCCTCATGCTTGAGTAGCGTGACCTTTTCGTCACACGTAGTGAGCAAGGCAGGCTGGTAGTCAGCATGCAGTACCTTACGTGGATGTGTAGGGAAAGTGACCACCATAGACTTCATGCCACGCTTCTTTGCCTCATCCTTCACCTGCCGGATAAGGTATCTATGCCCCTGATGAACACCATCAAAGAACCCAATTGTTGCTACGTATGTATTACCTAAAGAAAACAAAACATCAACAATATGTGACAAAACATCAATAATAACCTTTGGCACGAATTATCATGAATTTGCCACGAATTAACATAAATTTTTATCCTAAATAATCACTCCACATGTAGAGTCCCATCACCAAACACATATTTCAAAACCGAATGTACTTCCATTGCAGCTCCAATAATCTTATAAACCGAATCTCTGTATTTTTTTGCATCCATAAAACTATAAAAAAATAAGTTCTCAATCCATTGACCACATCATTTATCTATTATAAATTAATGATAATTCGTGGTCAATTGGTGATAATTCGTGTCAACATACAGCCACCTTGGGTGGCTGTCTTTAGAAGAACATATATGCAATTATAACCGCTGCCACAATTCCCGCCAAGTCGGCAAGTAAGCCGCAGGTAACAGCATGGCGCGTGTTCTTGATGCCTACTGAACCAAAATATACTGCAAGGATATAGAACGTAGTGTCCGTGCTACCTTGGAAGATACAAGAGAGACGACCAGCAAAACTGTCAGCACCGAATGTCTGCATCGTGTCAACCATCATGCCTCGTGCACCACTACCAGAGAGCGGCTTCATGATGGCAGTAGGGAGGGCTGGCACAAAGTCTGCATTAAATCCCATAGCATTCACACACCAGTTTATGCCACCAATGAGCAAGTCCATACCACCACTGGCACGGAAAACACCGATGGCAACAAGTATAGCCACGAGATAAGGAATGACCCTTACAGCAGTATTGAAGCCGTCCTTTGCACCCTCAATGAAAGCATCATATACATTCACCTTCTTCACTGCACCAGCAATGATGAAACTGAGAATAATGCCAAACAGGATGATGTTGGCAGCAACACTTGAAACCGTGTCCATCGTGTCCTTGTCCATCTGGGAGAATGCCCATATCACACCAGCCACCAAGGCGCACAGTCCACCAAGTGTGCCGAGAAGCACTGGCTGCAGAAGGTTAATCTTCTGATATAGGCTCACGACGATGATACCTGCAAGAGTGGCCATGAACGTAGCCAAAAGGATAGGCACAAACACGTCTGTAGGCTGTGCAGCACCCATCTGAGCACGATACACCATGATACTAACAGGGATAATGGTCAGTCCAGAAGTGTTGAGCACAAGAAACATAATCATCGGATTGCTTGCCCACGTGTTGCGTTCAGCCACCTGAGCCTCCGTCCAGCCGTTCTTCCTTCCAGACTCCTCGTTTGCCTCCCTGTTCAGTTCCTGCATACTCTCCATAGCCTTCAGTCCGAGAGGCGTGGCAGCATTGTCCAGTCCGAGCATGTTGGCGGCAATGTTCATGAAGATATGTCCCGTGGCAGGATGTCCCTTTGGAATGTCTGGGAACAGACGTACGAACAATGGTGAGAGTACACGCGAAAGAGCGTTTACCACACCGCCTTTCTCGCCCACCTTCATCACGCCCATCCACAAGGAAAGCACACCAGTAAGTCCGAGACTTATCTCAAATGCCGTCTTGGAATTGTCAAACGTAGAGTTGATGATATCGCCAAACACACCTGTGTTGCCGAATCCGAAACATTGTATTATTGCGCAGATAGCAGACAGAATAAAGAACGCTATCCAAATATAGTTTAGTACCATCTTAAATACGGAAATATATATTTCTCTGCAAAAGTAAGACATATTATCCTATTTACCAAAGGATAGGGAAACAAACTGCTGCATACACGCCACTTAGCCTGCCTGCACACGCATATACTGTGCGCTATTGTTGATAGTCGCGCGACGGACATTCGACAGCCGATGCCAGCTACTAATGATAGTTGGCGAACGGACTAACGTTAGTCTGTGGTACTTACTAATATTAGTTAGAGTGTGTGACTAATATTAGTCTGATTGTATTACTAATATTAGTTAGATGGTATGACTAATGTTAGTCGGAGCTGCATCTGACTATACACAACAAAAATAGTGCTGCCATCTCACGATGACAACACTATCACAACTATTAATGTATTGAATATGTTTTACGCAAAAAACTTCTATATCTATTTATATTTCCCTTAATATGATATGTTACCAAAGAGAACCGAAGTCGGAATTGCTTCCGTAATCGCTACGGCAACGAGCACCACCTTCTATTGTACCGGTACCGCCGCCAGTTCCCCAGTCCTCTTCTTCCTCATCATCTCCAGTGTATGGAGAGGTACTGAGTAAATCCATAGTGTCAATACCAAGTACACTCACGACGGGGAATATATATTCTTTCTTCATTTTATATTTTTATTTTTTAATAATCTTCTTTACAGAGCCATCAGAGAGCTTAACGATGTTAATACCAGAAGCAATTCCTGATGTCTTTACACCATTTACATTATAGAACTCTGTTCCTTCTGCTTCCTCTGCATCAGCTTCTTCGATTGCAGTTGCAAGTTCATTCTCAAATGACTGTGAAAAAGCACTACGTGTTCTTGCAGAAGATGTTGCAGATGTACATTCTCTAACATCAATGATTGCACGATACGCTTGTACAATAATTTTTTCATCACCCTGCACGAAACCGTTGTTCTTTACGCAATAGTAGCCACTTGCAGCACCAGGTACACCTTCTTCTCCAACATAGAAATTGTTACGATATGTACCAATCATGAACATACCATCAGCAGTCTTTGCACTTGTCAAAATAGCGTCAGTAGTTGCAATCGGAGCAGCCTCTTGTACCAATTTTATGTCAGCATCACTTGTCAACTTCTTGAAAAGACATGGAGTGTTTGCTGGAACTGATGATACACTCTTAACTTTGATAGAACCATTGGCAAAGCGTGAAAGAGCATACAACTTGATGTCTGAATTAGAAGAAATAGCGAAAGGCAAACAAAGAGTACCCATCATCTCGCCTTCCATATCACGCTCGTATGTTACAGTATTTGCAACGAATGGCTTAGCAATATTCATTTCAACCTTATCTTCAACTACGAGGTTCTCACAGTAGTCATTCTTTACGACATTTGTAGTCTTCTCCTCACCGTTTGCAACAACTGTTAGGTCGTCACCCTCCTTTACATATACGAGGACGTTCTTGTTCTCGAAGTCTGTAACGTCAACTACAGTATTTTCAGAAACCTCTTTTACATCCTGCAAGTCAACAACCTTGACGTTTGAGTTTGCCTTTACCACATAGTCGAGGAATGGCTTATCCTCTTCCTTCCATGTACCTGTTACCTTGAGAGTACCATTCTCTACAGAATAGCCGTTCTCGTATGTAGGAGCATCTGGAGTTGTTGCAGAAGCTGTCTCAAGAACAGCTGGCTCAATGTGACCAACATAACGGAGCTTGAAGTTGTCGAACGCTACAGACTTAGCGTTAGTATCGCCTACACGTAAACCAACCTTAACCTTTGAGCTGTTCTGGTCGATAGAGAACATTGTGGTTGTGAACTCGCAGATACCTCTTGAGCAACATGATGAGTTAGCATCAGCAAGGTTGTTGCCTGCGAATATCTCGACATTCTCCACCTTTTTTGTATTATTTGATATTGCCTGAACATCAGCAGAGAGTGTGTAACGACCTACAGGAAGACTGTCAAGTACCTGTGAGATAGTGATAGGATTGAGCACGTCTGCGCTCTTCTTCTCATAGAAACGTCCACCGAACATCTTTTCATCTGTACGTACTGTCTTCTCGTCGTAGTTGAAAGACTCACCATTCTCGCTCTCAACTGTCCAAGAAGCGAGAGACTGCTCCTGACAGTCAGCATCTGGCATCAGGAAGCTGAGATCGATGTAGCTGTCCTTGTTAGCATACTTGAGAGAAGCAAGAATAACCTCCTTTGCCTCTGCGGCAGCAGCGTTAATCTGTGCAGCAGTTGACTTGAAGTTGTTATATACGTTCTCAAGATTCTTGATATCGATATCCATTGTACTTCTGCGTACAGAGCGTATAAGTGGCCATGCTGCCATACGAGCCTGATAGGCAGAAGCGATAGTATTCTTATAAGCCTTATAGTCTGCCTCACTCATAAGGTACCATGTCGTACCTCTTGGTTCTGCATCGTCAGCAGGGATGAGTGGAAGCATAATCTTGAAGCTTGCCTCACCGCTCCATCCGAGATAAACCTTCTTGCCACCAGTGTATTTGCCACCTTCTCCAAACCAACCAGAAGTACCATAGAGAAGATCGCTTGGGCATGGGCTGATTGTATAGTAATCTGTTCCAGCTATCTTGTCGAATGCAAACACGTCGCTTGTACTCTGTCCGATATAAGTGTATTTCCAATCAGCATCATGGTTGAATAACTGACCAATAGTAAGGTCACCCTTGTTAGAAGTGATACGGAAATAACCTTTCTGCAAAAATGAAGAGTTGATAGTCCACTTCATACCTTCTGCGCCGAAACCAATAGCTTTTGCATTGTTTCTTGCCTTGAACTGATACTCAGAGCTTGAGTACTCTGTTCCGAGGAACTTACCGCACTCTACGTTGTAGAGATAGACCTTAGAGCCAGCCAAAGACTGCTTCTTTGTTGTTGATGAGATTGTCTTTGTGATACCAAAAAGACAAGAGTTAGCATTGTTGTTGAGAAGAGAACCCAACAATTGTGCTGACAAAATCATTGGCATTGACATACATGCCAAAGACAAAAATAGCTTTTTTTCGTTCATAATTGTTCACCTTCATCACGGAAAGAGACCTCATTCACATAGCCTCACATTAACTTAATTTCCTAAAATTCCGCGATGATAAAAAATTAATAATAGCTTTAATTCAATAGTTCACCCGATAATCTAAAAGATTAATGTAAAAATCAATATTTAACACCCATTGATGTATTTTCTATATCTTTTCACCTTTTCTTTAGAAATCCTCTGCAAAGTTATATACATTTTGTAAAATAAATATAATGTTTTCATAAAAAACTGCTAATTTCTCGTCATTTTTAGCAAAAACAGTCAAAAATACCCTGTTCAGATTGCAATTGAGGGGCAGAATGACACTTAATAGCATTATTTGACATTAAAAATGTAGAACTAAGCGTAGTTGTCTATCTGATGAAAAAATCCCGACCTGTACGGTTGGATTCAATTTCCCTTACCAGCCCCTTAGGTGTGCCTTAGGTGTCTCTTAGTTTAGTAAGGGAATTGTAGGTGAACCTAAGGTACACCTATGGTTCACTTAACATGTAAGCCCGAAGAACCGAAAGAACTGACGTGTACTAAGTATCAAAGAGAAACTGCATTTTACGCTTTTTAAGGGCTATAAAAGTTTTCTACCTGTACGGTTGAAACTGTATGTTGTTTTTTGCCGCAGTGCGGCCAGTTAAA
>CAMOVB010000171.1:0-6885 GCA_946626925.1 uncultured Prevotellaceae bacterium | reverse complement strand
CTCATCATCATCCTCGTGTTCATCGTTATGTCGGCACAGTTCGAGAGTCTCACATATCCGTTCATCATCATTCTCTCAGTACCGTTCGCATTCTCAGGAATCATCCTGTCACTCATCATCACACAGACAAACCTCAACATCATGTCTATGCTCGGTGGTATCATGCTTATCGGTATCGTAGTAAAGAACGGTATTGTGCTCATCGACTACACACAGTTGCTCCGTGAACGAGGCATCGGACTCATCCGCTCAGCTGTCATGGCAGCACGAAGCCGTCTCCGCCCTATCCTCATGACTACACTCACTACCATCCTCGGTATGGTGCCAATGGCAGTAAGCCACGGTGTAGGTGCAGAGATGTGGCGACCACTCGGTGTCAGTGTGATTGGAGGTCTCACAGTATCAACAATCCTTACGCTCATCTACGTTCCATCCATGTTCTGTATCTTCGGAGCAGTAGGTATCAAGCGCAAGCGCCGCAAGCTCAAGGAAGACCGTGAGCTCAACGCATACTGGAAGGAGCACGCAGCAGAGGAGCAGCTCAACAAGAAGTAAATTTATAATGGAAGTTAAAAGGTAGTTAAAAGGGAGTTATAAAGGGAGTTAAAAAGACGATAGTCTTAACCCTCAAATTAACATTCGCAAAATTATGCCTCAGGAACAGGCGTTCAGAACGCATAAATTTGAAATATGAGATTGCAACATAGAGTATCGTCTCTTTAACTCCACTTTAACTCCTCTTTAACTCCATTTTAACTCCAAAAATAAAAAGTAATTTATAATGGTAGTTAAAAAGTAGTTAAAAGGGAGTTATAAAGGGAGTTAAAAAGACGATAGTCTTAACCCTCAAATTAACATTCGCAAAATTATGCCTCAGGAACAGGCGTTCAGAACGCATAAATTTGAAATATGAGATTGCAACATAGAGTATCGTCTCTTTAACTCCACTTTAACTCCTCTTTAACTCCATTTTAACTCCCCCAAAATATCATCAAAATGAAAAGTGTATTCATAGCATACGATCAGGCACATCAGGACAATGTGATGGAAGCACTCGAAGGCATCCACGCACGTGGCTACTCATTCTTTGAGCAGGTCGGCGGACGTGGCACCAACGGTGGTGAACCACACCTCGGCTCACACGCATGGCCATCAATGAACAGTGCCATCATCACCGTCATCGAAGACGAGAAGGTTGACCGTCTCCTCGATGAACTTCACCAGCTCGATGTTGACAACCCACTCCTCGGACTCCGTGCCTTCGTGTGGAACATCGAGAAGAGCATCTAAACATTCCGACATAGCACTTACGGCATGGCTCCACACAACACAGAGCCACTGCCACAGATACATAAGCAAGGCATCGTTCGCAACACTGCGGACGATGCCCTTTTTTCGTGCCCCGTTCCCCCCTTACGACCACATAGAGCACATAGTTTTTTAGACGCCGTCGCCACAGGCGACTAAATTACCAATCTTACCAATCTTTAATCCAATCTTTACAATCTTACCAACTTCTCTCTCTGACCGTAGGGAAGAAATCTTTACATTAATTTAATTTTGGACGAGCAATTTTTAGTCTTCTACATATCGGTGAAGATTGTTTTTTGTAATAAGTTGGTATCTATCATCTGTTGGGTCATATACATAGCGTTCGCTGTGGAATGAATTTTCTCCATAGTTTACGAGGATGCCCTTCTTGATATCTGTTATTCGCATATAATTGAATAACTGTGCTCTATGGTCTGAAGTTATTTCCGTAACGGATTTGAATTCTATGATAACATCTTCGCTCATGAAGTCTGCAACATATTTCTTATTCAGCTTAACACCTTTATACCAAGTGCATAGCTCCACTTCTCTTTCAAAAGGGATTCCTCTTTGTGATAGTTCTATAGCCATCGCCTCTTGGTATATTGGTTCTTGCATACCTCTTCCAAGAGTGTTATAAACTTCTTGAGCTGCGTTAACCAACTCGTACATTTTCAGCCATTCTTTCTTTGTCATAGTTTCATGCATATTTGATTTATACATGGCAAAAATACTGTTTATTTTAATAATTCGGTCGAAATGAAAGAAAAAAATGTAAAGATTGGATTAAAGATTGGTAAGATTGGTAATTTAGCCTTCGCCAGAAGGCGGGTTCTAAAAAAACGGGGTCTAAAAAATCGTATGTCTTCGTGGAATTATAAATTTCAGCCGTGCAGGTTGCTTTTTCTGTTCCCCACGTCCTCCACTATCATCCATGGGAACACGGAGAACAGGGATAATGTATTGACAAGAGGCAAAAAAGTACGGTGAAAGACACATTTGAGTCTTTTATTGTTTAATATGTAGAATATTATCCCTATCTTTGCGCTCGCAAATTGAGAAAAGGCGTTTTAGGATAATATGGAATAATAATCAAATCATGACGTTAAACTCTCGGTGTTTTGCATATTTCACTTGATTGAAAGTTATAATAATTTGAACGATAGGGTTACTGATAGGTAACTATTTTTTTAAGGGAATCATAAAAGAATGAAATCAATGAAAAAGCTATTTGGTATGCTTATGCTTGCCAGCGTATGTTGTGGCAATGCGTATGCAGACAATGTGAATGTGGGTGAAGGTGAATATTATCTTCGCACCAACGTGGGCACTATGCTCGCTCCGGAATACAAGTATCTTGAGGCAGGCGGTCAGACTTGGGGAACTGCCGCTGTGATTGGCAAGCACGGTCTTGCACTTACTATTGCAGAAACAACGGACAACGATGTCTATTCCATTGCTGCCGTTGCATTCAATGATAAAAACGCTACGCCATCTGCGTATTTCGACGGTGCATACTTCGACCGTGGACTTGGTGAGTCAAAGCACATCTTTTATGCCGTGAAGAATGGCTCTGAGGTTATTGGCTACAAGATTAAGGCAACAAAGGGAATAAATGGTATTGGCTACCTTACACTTGACAGCAATGACGGCAAGACTATTAACAAGGCTTCTGGTAGTGGCAATGCCATCGTGTGGGAAGTAATCTCCAAGGATGAGCGCATGGCAGAATTGAAGAATGCTGCATCCAACTATCCTGAAGATGCAACATTCCTTATCCACGACCATAGCTTCAGCCGTATGAATCGTGAACACACATATTGGTGCATCAATTCAGATGACAACAAACTTGAAAAGAATGCCGACACATCAACCAAGGTCAACGATGTTGCCTTCTACGTAGGAAAGTCAGGCTCACCAGAAAACAACAATAACAACAACTACGACCTCAATCTGGAAATTAAGGGTTTGGCAAACGCCAATAGAGATTACGATCTCTACCAGACACTATATAATCTGCCAAAGGGAAAATATCGCTTATCTGTTTACGGATTTAGTGGTGCTAAAGAAAACACGATTTTTTATGCCAAGGACGAGAACGGCATTATTTCCTCTACAACTTTGACATCAGGCATAACAAACATCACAAATGGTGTTGCAGCGGCTAAGTTGCTCACAGGAAGCGAGCAATACAAGAAGTACATTGAGTTCATAGTATCCGGCGATGTCAAGATTGGTGTAAAAGGTACGTTGAACAAAAATGAAAGAACATACATCGACAACTTTGAACTTACTTATCTCGGCACTGGCGTGGAACCTACCCTCTCACTTGCCGACGACGTGGACAACAGCTTAACCGTAAGGAAGGCTGACAACATGGTATCTACTGCCACTCTCACAGGACGTACAATCAACGTGGGCGGCTACAACACATTGAGCCTTCCTTTCAGTGCTTCAAAGGATGCCATCGACCACGCATTAGGCAAGGGCAACTGGTCACTCAAGACTTTGGCAGACGTTACTGTCAAGGATTGTGACATCACACTCGTGTTTGACGATGCCCACGAGATTGAGGCAGGCAAGCCTTACCTTGTCAGCGTAGAAGAGGCTGTAAGCAACCCTACATTCCACCACGTATTGGTAGATGCAAATGCAAAGACAGCCGTTGAGTTCGAGAACAAGATAAGCTTCGTCCCAGTACTCTACTACTCAACAATAGGAAACGCTGGCGACGACGTAGAGTCAATGCTCTTCCTCGGAGGCAACAACACACTCTACTGTCCTCTCTCCATGCCAGCACAGATGAGGGGTAACCGTGCTTACTTCTACGTGGAAGACACATCAATCCTCAATGCTGGTCGCCGTTTCAGCCTCGACATTGATTCAGAGGCAACAGCTATCAAGGTTGTGAACCGCAATGCAGAGAACACTAACGATGACTGGTACACAGTAAACGGTACACGACTTAGCGGCAAGCCATCACAGGCTGGTCTCTATATCAACAACGGAAAGAAGGTAATAATCAAATAACAAAAGGATATATGAATAAGAAAGAATATATGTCACCAAGCGTGACTCTCCGTCACTCACAGTTGCGCGCAAGCCTCTTGGCTGGTAGCGGTGCCAATCTCTCAAACGGAAAGAACGTCAATGCCAAAGGACTTGACGGAAACCTCACAGGTAATGGTAAGAACAATAATATAACAGGTCTTGACCCAATGTTTGCTTGGTAACATAATCCAAAAGGCTACACACAGAGACACAGCCACGGAAACATAAGCAAGGCATCGTTCGCAACACTGCGGACGATGCCCTTTTTCGTGCCCACGTCCTCCTTATGAACACGTAGAACACATAGTTTTTTTTAGACGCCGCCTCCAAGGGAGGCGGGTTCTAAAAAAAACACAGCGTCAAAAAAACGGCGTCTAAAAAAATATCAGTGTCTTTACGTGTCTATAAGAATATGCGGAAAAGGTAAAAAGCCTCATCTTGGCATCATACCAAGACGAGGCTTACATTTATATACTTGTGCTATCGTACACGTTACTTACATACACCACGAATGTTGAGACCGTTCCAACGGAAGACAGAACCATTGCCAAAACTTCTGGGTGTAAAGTAAATTACTATTCCGTCACTTTGGAGCGTATTACCATCAAAAACCAACGTAGAAGTCCAGAGGATAGCATCATCTGCAATATCTGGCTTACCTTCCCGCATCCATCCGGTTACAGGAAGGAAAAGATGAGGGTCGGCAAGAGAATAGGCAGTAGAAGGAGTACTGCCCTTACCAACCAGTCTTCCCGCATAAGACTTACTCTTTGCCTTAAACACAATATAGCCAGGAATGCCTGTGTCGTCATAGTCTAATGTATATACGGCATAACAGCTATCCATGAGTTCTAGCGTCTCTTCTTGATTTGGCATTCGCCATGCACCTCCCCAGTTCTGTATAACGGCATCATCACCTGCCTCAAGAGCAGTGAGATTATCAATTACGCCATATTCATCAGAAACGCTATACTTGGCCACACCACAACAATAAGAATTATCAGCATCATTATAAATCTTTTCTCCTTTCCACTTATACGATTCCCAGCTATAGGCATTATCAGTCTGAGGCTTTGTCTCACCCCAAGCATAGAAAGTGCCGACAGCTGTAGGAGCAGAAGCACCAAGGCTCACGGTTGCCCACTTCGTACCAGAAGGGAAACCGAAATCGACATAAGCATGACCGTCCTTCATGCCGCTACTTTCAAACTTCTTGACAAGTGTGCCTGTATAGCTGCGGTAAGCCTTGCCTGCTCCAAAACTCTTGGTCAGGAAGCTTGCCACATACTTCTCGCCGCCATCCGTAGTGGCAGAGATATACACGGTACCCGTGCCTGAAACAGGAAGGACAGAGGCATATACGGTAATAACCATGTTGTCGGCTGTGGTCTTGACATTCTTGAGGTCAAGGCTGATGCTTGGAGACTTAGCAACGGATTGAATAGCACCAGTAGAGACGTTCATCGTGGCACTCGTTATCCACACGTCCTTACCCGTGGCACTACTGATAGTCACGTTCTTCCATGTAGCCTCAACAGGTACGGTAAGATTGAGAGCAAGGATAGCGACCTTATGCTTGAAGGCAAAGACAACCTGACGCTCCTCGCCTCCAATGGTCTCCACCTTGTCGGTCGAAGGCGCATACATGATGTCGTACTTCCTGCCGATGGTCTCCAGCGTTCCGTCCTGCCCTGTCATGTCGATAGGCACGGCTGTGTAAGGCACATCGGACGTGAGCTTACCATTGTAAGGCGAATAGGCGGCATAAGTATTGCCGTCCTTCAAGTCCCATCCTGCACCATCAAAGGCAGCAAAGTGGGCATCCACGCCGTCAATCACACGCAGCACCTGCTTAGCCTGACTGTTCGTAGTAGGCTTGACAGGGAAAACGCCTATGGCATCACGGTCAGCCCACGCAAATTCAAGTTTGGAATTTGTAGCCGTTATCATGGTACGGGTATCATCATCCCACTCAAAAGGCTCACAACTGATTATCACATCACCGACATCACCCCGACTTGGAGTGACATCATCTACCATGTCTGTCAGCTCCGATGTACACGAAGCCAGCAATAGCAAAGGTAAGCAGTTAAGGAAATGTTTCATAGCGTTCGTTATTTTAAGCGTTATACCATACAGAAAGTCTGTCCTTAATCTCTTGAAGCATCTACTTCAACTGTACTACGCTCACGTGCTCCATTATCCCATGGGATATCATTACCTGTTACGCCAGCCCCACCGCTCTTATTACTACCAGCAAGGATTGAAGCACGAATACTTGTCTTACGCACCTCTGCACAAGGTGCTGAATAAATCTTTGTTTTCATAAGTAATTTGTTTTATTTGATTATAGTTTGTCTAAACGCTTGCAAATATACTATTATTCCTTGTACAAGCAAAAAAACGAGCAAATAAATTTAGGAATGATGAATGAGAAATTATAAAATGAATGATAAAACATCAATCACATTATAAGTAGGTGTGCAAAATTATTTTTATAATGATTGTATTGATTAATGATGT
>CAMOVB010000170.1:0-6896 GCA_946626925.1 uncultured Prevotellaceae bacterium | reverse complement strand
CGCCAAGCGGCCAATTAGAAAAACATGGGGAAAACCAAAGAAAACAAAAGAAAACAATTTTACTTCCAAATGGAAGTAGAACAAAAGAAAAACCTATTCCCTGACAAGAAAAAGTAGAATGTTTTTTTATCTGTTTTCGTTTGTTTTTATCTGTTTTTTCTTCGTCCGCACCTATGGTGCGATTTCCTACAAAAAACTTAAAAACTTAAAAACTCAAAAACTATGAAACCAGAAACAAAGTCAAAGTGGGACACCATTATCAAGCTTGCCATTGCTATCCTCAGCGCCATTGCTGGTGCTATCGGTGCAAGCGCTTGTAGCGCAATAGTTTAAGCGCATTAAAGAAGGGACATCTGCACAAGTGCAAATGTCCCTTTACTCCTTCTTACTCCTCTTTACTTCAAGAGAATTACTTCCGAAACTTGAAAATTTAATTAAAAAAAATGATTAGTAATTAAAATTTCATTATATTTGCCGATGTATTGTTACAATTTCAATAGATTTAAATATTAATTTTTTAGCATTATATATTATGAATAAATTCAGATTACAATTTCCTGAAAATGTTAAATGCTGGGTGTTGACTTTCATCCTCATTTGTGGAACAAGCATGTTTACAGCATGTAGCGACGATGATGACGCTACTGTGATTGAACCAGAAGAAACACAGCAACTGGCAGACTATACCATTATCTATTATGGTCATGGCGGTGGTAATCTTGACGCCTGCCTCGTCAGTGATATGATTGAGTTTTACGGTGCCGATGATGACTGCTACAAAAACGTCAATGTATGTGCGCTCTACAAATACTCGGCTGCTAACAACATAACTGAGGATTTGGAAACCTATTCCAATATTACTGACTACACGGATTTCCTCAAGAAACTTTTGCCTTACGCTGGTAAAAGCGTACGTTATGTTATCGACGACAAGATAGACAAGTCATTCCTGGAATCAGATGTTGAAGATATCGCTATTGTTCCTGGTATTACAGATATATATGGCGATGACAATGCTGATATCACCAACCCAGACTCGCTTACCAACTTCATCAACTGGGCAGCTTCTGTGCGTCCGGCAAAGAAGTACATCCTCATACTTAGCGATCATGGTGGTGGCTATCAACCAGATGGAGAACTGTCAGGAAATGTCAGCACAGCAAGAACTCGTGGCGTGATATACGATTGTGGAAATAACGACAAACACTTCACTGCCAAGACACTCGCACAGGCTATCGGAGCAGCCAAAGTACGTCCAGCCTGCATATATCTGGATGCCTGCCTGATGAATTGTATAGAGTATCAGTTCGAACTGGCACCGTTCTGCGACTATCTTGCCCTGTCAACCTTCCTTGTACCAGGTCAAGGAGGCGACTACTCCGCTCTTATTAACATCCTCAGCCAGAACCCTGACAACCTTGAGAATGCTCTGAGCACGTATGTCAAGACTGTTATAGACAATTGGGACAAGGAAGCAGAAGAATTCCAAAAAGAGGAAGTGTATCATGATATGACCATCACATGCACTGCCAACCTTGATGCCTTTGGACGTGAGTTAAGGGCTTTTACCGACCGTCTCATTGCTGCATACCAAAGCGGTGATGCCGAGGTGAAGGCTAAGATAGACAAGTGTACCGCCGGTGCATACAAGGTCGAGATGCAACGTCCAAACTATGATTTATTTCAATACATGCTGTCGTTATGTGAGCAATTGCCAGAGTTGTCAACAGAAGCTCTTTGGGAAGCTTCCTACAAGTCTGTTGTCTATGAGCAGTCAAGCAAATGGCTTCATGAGAACGGCCTGCCTGTAGGTTACAGCGTACTGCTTGGCTGTCAGGGACATTATTGCTACAATTCAGGAAAATTGCAAGTTTTCTATAATGCAGACGGAACCTGTGAATATATGTCAAACGGAACACTAAAGCCAGACTCTCCATGGGGCTCTACCCTCGATGATACCTATGGACAACTCCGCTTTGACCAGATAACAGGCTGGAGTCGCTGGATTAAGCTGAATGAGCAGCAACCTAATCTTGATTGTTTCAGCGGCTACAATCCATTCGCCACATTTATAACAAGCGAAAAATAATCAGTTCAACTTCCGCAAGTTTTTAACTTGCTCATTTATGGGAGTAAAATGGAGTAAAAAGAAGTAAAAGGACGATAGTCTGTTCGCTGTTTCTTTTCAACACAGAGAACACAGAGGACACGGAGAGGGTTATTTTTTGAAAACACGAATTACCATTAATTTTGCCATAAATTATCAAAAAAACATTTATGATAATTCGTGGTCAATTACATGATAATTCGTGCAAAAAATGGTTTGAGCAACTCTGTTCCCTCTGTGCACTCTGTGTTGAACATCTCCACCGCGAGACAGGTATCAAACCTGAAAGCGTAGCGACCCGATAACCCGAAAACCTAATAACCTTAACAAGTTGAGCACTTCCGAAACTTGAGTTTCCCAATTTAATATACTCCTTTTCGATAGAAGTCAAGTATCTTCTGGCGGAAGAGGAATGTGTAACGGTTCTGGATGGCTGTTGATTCAGCCTTCATGAGGTTGGTCTTTGCTTCCTGGAACTCGGTGGGAGTTGCCTTACCATTCTCGTACTTGCTCTTCATGAGTGCAAAGGACTCCTGTGAGGCAGAGAGGGCAGTCGCAGAACTTGAACACTGGCGCTGTGCACCGAGAGCATTGTAGTAAGCCTGCTGAATCTCCTTGTAGAGGGTCTTGCGTGTCTGCTCAAGCTGTATCTCCTGTGTGTGTACCTGAAGCTTTGCTGCACGTATGTTGTTGCGTGTCTGGAAACGGTTGAAGATAGGAATGGAGAGATTGAGCGCGATGTACTTGTTGAAGTGGTTCTTCAACTGTGTGCCGAAGGCAACACGGTCGCCGGGTACCATTGTCACCTGCTTCTTGCCGTTGGCATCGGTATATTCACGTGGTACGTAGTTGTACTCGCTTGAGTAGTAGCCGCTGCTCAGTCCTGCTGAGAGGCTGAGTGAAGGATAGAGGGCACTGCGAGCGATGGTCACGTTCTTCTGTGCACTCCTGAGGCGTAACTCTTCGGCTGCTATCTGTGGCTTGATGCCGAGTGCCTCGCTATATATGATGTCGGGAGCGGGAAGCATGATACCAGATATGCTTGTCTCTGTAGGCTTGCTGAGGGTCATGCCTTCTGCCTTGTCAAGTTCGAGCAACTGGCTGAGGTTAAGGAGTGCAAGCTGATAGTTGTTCTCCTGACTGACGAGTGATGACTCGTCATTTGCCTTCTGTGCCTTTATCTGTGCAAGGTCGGCTGCCGATGTCTTGTTGTTGTCGTAGAGCAACTGCGAACGGTGCACCTGTGCCTCTGACAGTTCCACCTGTCGGCGTGCCACCTCCACGAGTTCCTGCTGGTAGATGGCTTCGAGATAGGCAGAGATGACCTGTAGTGCTACGCTCTCGCGTGCCTTGGAAAGGTCGGCAAGTGCTGCTTCGAGTCCGAGTGAGCGCACCTTTATCTCGGCAGGAATACGTCCACCAGTGATGAGTGGAACGCTCGTATTGAGTCCGAAGTTGGTTGACTGTACATTACCGCTGATAGTCACGTTGTCCGAACTGTTACCACGACCGAAGTTGAAGTTCTGACCTATCGAACCATTGAGGTCAGGCAGACGACTGTTCTTGGCAGTACTGAGTGATATGCGTTGTTGTTCCACGTTGTCTTCCTGCTGCTTGATGGTCAGGTTGTGTTCAACCGCATAGTTAACGCAAGACTCGAGTGTCCACGTCTTACTTTCCTGTGCCTTGGCAGGCATTATGCTGAGAGTCAGGAACACGACTCCGATAAGTTTTGTTGTCATGTACTTTTGAGTTTTTGAGTTTTTAGGTTTCTGAGTTTTTTAGTTCTCACGGAAGAGAAGTCCAACACAGAGGACACTGAGGGCACAGAGTTGTTCAAAACATTTTTTTTGCACGAATTATCATGTAATTGACCACGAATAATCATGAATATTTTTTTACAATTTAATTATCACAAATAGATTTCGATGTCGAAATCATAATTAATGATAATATCTCCCAACTTAGCGAAGCGGTCTCACTGACCGCAAGGATGTAACGGGGGCAGCCATCCGGATTAATTTGGGAGAAATACCCTTTAATTAGCAATTAGTAATTAGAACTGACTTAGCCCGAATGGTCGCCCCCTTTGGGGGGTGGGGGGCCTCCTCCGTGGTCTCCGTGCCCTCTGTGTTGAAAAGAAACAGCGAACAGAGTAAAATATATTTTTAATTTTTAATTTTTAACTTTTAACTCTTACCCCCTTGGGGGCTATTCTTCTCTCATTGCATCTACTGGCTTGATGTTCATAGCCCTTAGTGCCGGAGCAAGTCCTGCCGCTACACCCAGGAGGGTGAGGAGCGATGCCGCTCCAATGGCAAGGTTGAAGTCTATCTGGAAGTGGGCTTCAAGTGTCGGGTCGGATAGTGCTGCCTCCATCACCTGAAGTATCAGTACCGCCAACACTATGCCGCTCATGCCAGCGAGAAGTGTGAGTACGATGCTCTCCGTGAGAATCATGCTGAGGATATTCCTTGGAGTAGCACCTATGGCACGACGGATACCTATCTCTGTGGTGCGTTCCTTGACTGTGACAATCATGATGTTGCTCACACCTATCGCACCAGAAAGGAGGGTGCCAAGTCCAATCATCCATACGAGGATGCTGATACCCGTGAAGAGGTTGTCAATCATGCTGTAGATAGCTTCCGTGTTTATCTTCATGAGTGCCTGAGTGTCGTCGGGCGAAATGTCGTGCACCCTTTTGAGATATTGTTCCACCTTGTACTGCACGTCCGACATCTTGTGGTTGCTCTTGGCTGTGAGACACAGAATATCGACGTTGTCACCCTTGTTGTAGAGGTTCTGCATCGTGGTGTATGGAAGGTGAACCGTTGACTCTGGGCTTGAACCGACGTTGATGCCACCTTTTTTGCCACTCACACCCACTATCTGATAGTAGATGTTGTTAACGTCGATGAACTTGCCACAAGGGTTTTCGCCATTAGGGAAAAGCTCGTTCATTATCTTCGTTCCTATGACACAGACCTTGCGTGACTGTAGCACGTCAACATCATTCAGTGCCCTTCCCTTTATGATTCGTGGGTTGTCCACCACGGCGTAGTCGGTGTATTCACCTATGAGTCCCACGCGGCTCGACTTGTTGTTATACTTTGCCGATGCTCCCCAGTAACGGACGGTAGGCGTGGCAATGTCAATCTCAGGTATGTTGTTCTTGAGTGAGGCGGCATCCTGCAGTTTTATGTTCCAGTAACGTCCCTTACTGAATCCGTGGTAAGCCACCGTCGTCTGGTTTGAAATCATGAAGCCTGAGTTGGATGCCGAACCTGCGAAGTTGCTGCTCAGCATGGTCTCAAGTCCCTTGCCACCTCCCATAAGGAGTATGAGCATGAACACACCCCAGAATATTCCGAATGCAGTAAGGAATGTGCGTGCCTTATTGCGTGTCAGCGAGTCGAATATCTCTTCCCACTGATCTGAGTCCAGTAGTCTTATCATCCTCTTAATGCATCTATTGGTTTAACCTTGACAGCTTTGCGTGCAGGGAAGAATCCTGCAAGCGCACCTGCTATTATTATGATCACGGTTGCGCTGACACACGTGGAGATGTCAACGGTTGGGTTGACAAACACACGTTGCTGCATGTATCCTACATCAACGGTAGTGTTACCCACCGTGGCATCCATCCATTCGCAGAAGAGGACACCTATCGTCATGCCTATGTAACCAAACACGGCTGTGATGATTATACTCTCAAGCATGACCATGCTGATGATGTTCCATGGGCGTGCTCCTATGGCACGACGTATGCCGAACTCACGTATGCGTTCCTTAACGGATATGAGCATGATGTTGCTCACACCCACTATTCCGCTGATGAGGGTGAGGAGACCGAGAATCCAGAATGCGTTGTGCAGAATGTTCTCTGCCATTTGCATCTGTATGTTGTCGCGTGCCTGATTCCATACCCACAAGGCACTCTTGTCCTCTGGGTTGAAGCTGTGGATGCGACTGCTCACACGGGTGTATTCGTCGATGAAGGTCTCCATGTCTGCCTCCGTAGGGATGTTCTTTATCCTCATCGTCAACTCATCGATGAACTCGCCTTTCTGGTAAATGGTGCTGATGGTGGAGTATGGCGCATAGATGGTATTGCTGTTGCGCATTTCGTCTGCCTTGTAGATTCCTATCACCTTGTAGCACACGTTACCTATGTTGATAATCGAGTTTATCGGCTCTTCATTTTTCCTGTACAGGTCGGCTTGCTGGCGGTCGCTGATGACAATCACCTTACGTTCGTCGGCAATATCGATGTTGTTGATGAAGCGTCCTTTGGTTATCTTGATTGCACCTGTGATGCGGTAGTCGGGCATTACGCCAGAGATGGTACCGCTGGAGTACTTACCATCGCGTGAAGCCATTCCTCCGCTCACCTCGGCTACAGGCATGATGTCGCTTACCTTGTGAGGAAATGCGCTTTTGACCATATCTACGTCACGCTTGTCGAGCCTGATTTCCCTGCCTTCCTTGATGCCTTCGTATGGCATGGTGGTACGGCCTCCATACACGTTGATGGCATCGAAGGCAAAGTTGCCCATGCTCTCCTCAAAGGTGTTGATGATTCCGTTGCCCGCTCCCTGAAGCACGATGAGCAGGAACAAGCCACTTGCCACGGCAAATCCCGTGGCAATAGTTCTCATCTTGCTCTGCATCAGCGAGTGGTATATTTCTTGTAATGTATCAAACATATTGGGTGTTTTTTTGCCCCCTAACCCCCAAACTTAGCGAAGCGGTCTCACTGACCGAAGGGAAGTAACGGGGCAGCCTT
>CAMOVB010000169.1:0-6936 GCA_946626925.1 uncultured Prevotellaceae bacterium | reverse complement strand
TGCTTGTAGTTGCGGAAGTCGAAGTTCATGTTCTTGTACACCGCACGTGCATCACCACTTGCAAGGTTCTCGACAATCATGGAGAGGGCAGCCTCATTCTCCTGGCTCAACTGTGGCTGGCTTGGGTCGAGCACACGTGTGATACCCGGAGGAAGCACGTAGTTGACTGGTGTCTTGTCGTTGTTCTCCTCGATGTTCACGGATGCAGTCTTGATTGAACCGCTCACGCTTGGCTTTGTTCCTGTGAAGAGCGCCTGCTGATAGTTACGCCATTCTCCATGTACGAGTGAGAGGGATGCAAGACGGAGCACGACAGGCTTCTCAAAGTCTGTCATGTACATACGGATGAAACGGATGCTGCTGAAGTCGTTGATGCTTCCTTGTTTGCCTTGGTACTGCTCCACAGGTATGCGGAACAGATACCATGTTGCTGATTCCGTCTTACCGTTACGGAGTGATACCTTTGTCTCGCGTGAATCCACGATGAAGTTCTTACCTACCTGCAACTCGTTAGGTGCAATATCCACCTTGTACTCGAAGAAGTTTTCGTACTCGTTCATGGTGTAGTCCATGTTCGTGTCCTCGCAGTCAGGCTTAGTCTTATAGGCAGTACTGTACTTCTCGCCTGAGTCTTCGGAGTTAGGTGAGTTGCCTTGTGGCGAATTGATATGCTTGTATCTGTCGAGTATTGATGTCTGGTGTGCATCGAAGTCAGAACCACGGAAATAGTGGTAGTTGTCACCAGCTGGGTCTTCAAAGAGAGAGTCGAACACCTCGCTACTTACCTTGCCTTTCACCTCGTTGAGATAGTTGGCGTAGGTAGGATAGCTACGCTCGTCAGCATCTGAGAGACCGTTGAAACCAAGGTCTTGCTTCTGGCGTGCTCCGCTCTCGTTTGAGAAAGAATAAACCACGGACTTCTCTGCAGGTACACGTCCCCATACCGTCTCTGTGTAGTTTGTACCGTTGACAGGCATACCACTCTCGTAGCCTTTCTTTCCGTCCTTGAGTATATCCTCGCTTACGTCTCCGAGGTTGAAGTAGAGGCTACCTCCGTATGTGTTGTCATCCTTGGAGTAGATGAATGGGTCAAGCATCCAGAACTCGATGTACTGCACGTTGCTTGTCTCAAAGTCGCTGCGGTCGATAGGTCGCATCATACCTCCCCAGTTATTTTTAGGGTCGTTGAGATGACCGTTAGTCTTGAGGTCTGGGTTTAGGTTGTATGGTCCGCGCTCGTCAGGATAGTATGCGAGGTTGAGGATGCTGAGAGTGTTGCTCTCACCTGTGTTCACGTCCTTGTTTGGATACACCTCACGCACATACACCTCACGCACATAGTGGTTTGACAGCTGTTCCATGTCGCTCTTGATGTGCGCAGGTGTGAGTGAGCTGCTCTTGCGTGTGAAGAGAGGGTCTATATTGTACCATGCAAGGAGGGCACGGTTGTAGCCGTACTTGACATCGTTTGTGAGGTTGCCGTTCGCAAGGTTTGACGGAGTGGAAGAGAGCGTCCAGTCGTAAGGATTACTGATATCCTCCTTTGTGTTGGTATGCTCAAAGTCATCTACATACGAAGCATTACCCTGCACACCACTTGCATTTCCAGCTATGAGTTGTGCAAACTCTCCTGTGAATGATATGTTGGATGGGGCAGAGAGTTCGAGGAGTGGCAACTTGTCTATCATGTTGGTCATCCATTGTGACTCCTGCTTCCAGTTCATGTTAAGTCCCCAGAGGGTGTTGTTGAGTGGTTCTTCACCCATCGTCACCTTTGATGTCTGTGGCTTCTCTGTTAGGCGGAGTAAAGTACCGCCCAACTGGAAGTTCTTGCTGAAGTCATAGCTCCAGTTCATACCTAACATCGTCTTGCGCATAGGTATGAAGTCCGGGTTACTCTCAAGGCTCACGTTTACGTTCGTTCCTGCGTCTATGATACTCTGGTTGATGATGGTCACGATTCCACTGTAGTAATCTACGGTATAGTCGCTTCCTTCCGTGAGGGTCACGCCTCCTGCTGTCACCACTACAGAGCCTTGTGGCACGTTGGTCGCTCCGAGGCTTATCTCGTTACCACTTGAGGCCTTGTACTCACCCGTAAACTCAAACTTGTTCTTCTCGGCTATCTGCTTGGCAAGTGTCTTCGTTGAGTCGTACAACTCGTCATAGCAATATTTGTCGGCAATGGCGTCGTTACCAATCTTCTTGCGCAACCAGTCGCCGAAAGGCTCTACTACTGGGAAGATGATTCGTCCCGTGCTTGCGTTCACGGTGTAACCTTCTATGTAGTCGAACTTGCCGTTAGGATTGGTCTTCATGTTGTCATCCAGACGGTCCAGATTCATCATCTTGATGAGAGTAGTGTTCTTGAACATCTCCTCTGGCAGGTACGACATAGCCACACCAGTCGTGTCGCTGGTGTATTTGATGTCAAACTTGAATTTCTCCCTCTGGAGTGAATAAGCGTTGAGCGAATAGACGTTCTTCATCATCAGGTCCCAGTTACCCATCTTAGGCGAGTTGCTGGTGTTCTTGAGAAGTTTGACAAAGAGTGCCTTGTCGTTGTCTTTCTGGTCTGCGGAGAATTCACCCACCTGATAGGTCTGTCCTCCTGCCGTATATTCGTATGCTATGGCAAGCACCTGATTTGACGTAAGCATACTCCTGAGGGAAATGTAGCCGAGGTGCTTGTTCAGGGTGTATTCCGAAGACGAGAGCAAGCGTGCATTCTCAATCTTCTCGTAGTCAATACCGCCTTCCATCACCTTGTCTTCTTCAAACACACGGCTTGTCTGCTCGGCATTCCTTGCTTCCGCATACTTGTTCACAAGTGCGGAGTAGAGTGTGTTAGATGAGTTCTGAGGCTGTGCCGTGCCGTTGCCCACCCAAGCCTTGTTGCTTATCTTGCTCTGCTCGGCAAGATCGACGAATCCAACGATGTTACGTGTGTTCTCCGTATTACCCGATGTGTTCGTAACCCACACCTCCACACGGTTGATGGTCACACCACTCGTTATGTTTGGAAGCGTAGAACAAGCCTTGTCGTAGTTGTCACGGAAATACTGTGCAAGGAAGAAGTGACGGTTCTCATCATAGTCGTAAGCCTCAATCTCGAATGTTGAGAGCTGTGTGCCGCCCTTTGATGACACACTCTTAGACTGAGACTTCTTCTGGCTCACCACCGTCTGCAGGTTCAGCTTTCCAAACTGCAGGTCGGTACGGATACCGAACAAGGTTGATGCGCCCTTCACGAGACTTGAGTTGGTTGGGAATGTCACGTTACCAGCTTCAAGGAGCTTTACGATATCATCCTCCTTGCCCTCATAGCTCAGCTTGAGGTTCTTCGCATCATAGTCGAAGGTGGACTCCGTATTGTAGTTGATGTTGAAGTTCATCTTGTCGCCCACCTTGGCATTCACGCTTATGTTTATCTTCTCGTCGAAGTCAAATGTCGTCGTTGTGCGGTTACGCTCAGAGAGTGAAGGGTTATCCGTAAACTTGTACGTATAACCAGCCTTTACCTCTGCACTACCGTTAGTCTTCACCTGTACGCCACCCGGACCGAAAATCTTCTCCGCAGGACCAAGGTCAAAGTGCATATCCGTAAAGTCGAACTTGCTCTTCCCCTTTGAGCTCATGAGTGAGTCGTTTCTCTCTCTGAAGTAGGCATCCATACTCCTTCTTTCCGTCCACTTCAGATACTCCTGTGGGGTCATGAGAGTAGGAGTGCTGAGGTAGTTGTCACCCAACTTCGTGCCCACCTTGTACAGTCCGCTCTTCTCATCGTATGTACCCTCGTCATACTTCAGGTTCTCTGGGTCCTTCAGATCGAGAGCATAGTCATCAGGATGACTGTACGGATAATCCGTCTTCTTCACCTTCACAGAGTCATCAGGAGCGTAAGGCATAGCCGTAGCCTCCGTCTCAGGAGCCATGGCATCATTATTCTCGCTACTTGTGAAACGCACAAAAGCACCATTGCTCATCTGTGAGGCAATAGCGCTAATACTCATCATCATCAGCGATGCATATAATATTTTTCTATATGTCCGTTTCAACTTCCCTTTTTTTTATAATAACGCACTCTCCTCCATTTTATTGTGCGTCCCTGTACATTTTGCCCCCCTGGGGGCGTTTAGACACGAATTGTCATCAATTGACCACGAATTTCCATTAATTATTTCTGATAATTAGCTATGCCGAGAAAAGTTCGTGTCAAAACAGCATTTTTTTTTTGATAATTCGTGGCCAATTGGTGTTAATTCGTGCAGAAACAGCACCGAAGGTGCGTCTAACTCGTCACAAATTGGATTGTGGCGTATTTGCCATGTTAACTGTTAATTGTTAATTGATGAGTCCCGGATGGCGTTCCTCCCCTACGCGGGAGGTTAGGAGGGGGCTTTGTGTCCCGGATGGCAGTTCCCTCCCTGTAGGGAGGGTTAGGGTGGGTCTGTAGGTCTGTGGGGCTTTTACAGCATCTTCAGCGCCATCTTTATCACCTTCTCCACCTTGGCGTCAGGCTCGTCCTTGAGAATCTGACGTACCACCTTCGTGACAGGAGCAGGAGGGAATCCGAGCATCTTGAGAGCCTCGATAGCCTCGTCGTGTACCTCCTTGTTGGCAGCGCTCACGCTTGTGTCTCCGCTGATAGTATTTCCACCGCCCTGAATACCGAGGTTTGCCACCTTGTCCTTCAGTTCGACGATGATGCGTTGTGCAGTCTTAGTACCGAGACCCTTGACGGTCTTCAGTATCTTCTCATTCTCCGTGGTTATTATCTCACATAGCTCAGCAGGCGAGAACGAACTGAGTATCGTGCGGGCAGTATTGCCGCCCACACCACTCACGGATATGAGCAACAGGAACAGGTTACGCTCATCCTTGGTGGCAAAACCGAAGAGCACCCACGCATCCTCGCGTATTGCCTCATAGACGAACAGGCGAGCCTCGCTCTTTCCCTGAATGGCAGTATATGTGTTAAGTGAGATATTGCAGAAATATCCCACTCCGTTACATTCTATCGTTGCAGAGGCAGGAGTCAGTTCATCAACTATGCCTCGTAAGTAATCAATCATATATGTGAGTTTGTTAGTTTTCTGCCCCAAAGTTACGCTTTTTTTGCGTGTTTCTCAATTTTTTGCACATAAAGTCACAAAAAAATACCATTCCAGCCCCTCTTATTCGTTATATTTTCTCACTTTTGCCATTAGAGAACAAAAACTAACCAAAAACACGTGTCATCTTATGCGAGAAAAACAACAGGAATCATCCTCTGCCGAATCCTCATATCGTCCACACGACCCAGGTCATGATTACTATGCCCCCGGCATCTATCTCATCACTCTTGTCGTCCGTGACCGACAGCACCAGTACGGCATCTTTGGCAGGCTCAATGACGACGTGCGCGCACCTGCCATGATGCTCAGCCCTGTAGGTGAGGCGGTCATGGAGGAGTGGAGCCGTATCCCTGCTCATGAAGCCTCCAAGGGGCGTAAGGTACGCATTCATAATGCTGTCTGCATGCCCGACCATTTCCATGGTGTCATCGAGGTGCAGGAGCACATGAACAAGAGCCTCGGTCAGGTCATTTGGGGCTTCAAGGTCGCATGCACCAAGCGATGGCGCGCCATCCTTGCCGCCTCTGCCGAGCCAAAGACGGCTCTGCCCCCATCGCAGCCGCCCTTGTTTGTTCAGTGCCAGCCATCCATGACTGCGCCGTCCTTGTCTGCGCCGTCATCTCTTGTCTCGCAGCCGCCCTTGTCTGCGCCTGCTTCGTGCCAGCCGTCTATGACTGCGCCGTCCTTGTCTGCACCGTCATCTCTTATCTCGCAGTCGCCCTTGTCTGCGCCTGCTTCGTGCCAGCCGTCCATGTCTGCGCCGTCCTCTCTTGTCTCGCAGCCGTCTTTGGCTGCGCCCATGTCGCCAGCACCCCCTGACCTTCATCGTCTCTCTGCGCGCCAGCGTCGTGAGTACTATGCCGCTCATCCCGAGGCACTCAGCCCCCTCTGGGATGATAATTACGACGATACCGTCTGCCTGAGCGACCCCGCCACGGGTGCCTATGACTCCCGTCACTTCGCTGCCATGATGCGCTATGTGGACGATAACCCACGTCGCGCCATCATCTGCCGCCTTCGCCCTGACTACATGAGGCGGTGCCTCCATGTCGTCATCACCTGCCGTGATGTGCAGGGCAAGGTCACCACGCGTGACTATGCCGCCTTCGGCAATCTCTTCCTCCTGCGTTGGGCACGTAAGGTACAGGTGTTCTTCCATCGCAAGGCGCGCATCCGTCATCTCACCAAGGATGAGCGCGACAGGTTTGGCTACCTTGGCACACTACATCCCGACCATGTCACCATCGTCCCATACGAGCGTACCGCTGCCTTCCGTGACGACTGCCGTGAACTCAAGCGTAAGGTCATGGCAGGTGCCACCGTCCTCGTCACCCCGGGCATCTCTATGGGCGAGCGCATCATCAAGGAACGGTGCATCGAACGAGGATACCCACTCATCCATCTACAGAAGGAGGCTATCGGTTCCCATTGGAAACCAGAGTCCTCACGCTTTGCTGCCTGTTCCTCTGGCTCTCTCCTCATCCTTGCCCCATGGATGCCCGATGCCATAGGTGATGTTAATGGCGTGCCGTCCACCACCGATTACTCCATCTTCCACAACCTCAACCAGCTCGCCTCCGAGCTCTCCGATGGCGAGATACTCGACCTCTCCATAAGGCACGACTCTCTGTAGGCAAAGACGCCATCCATATTTGGCTGGCTGCCCAGCTTTTTTGTTTCAGCCTTAACAGCCCCCCCTACTGTCAGTGCACACTTTTCTACCCCTGTTTCTTCGGCAATCCTTCGTGAACCCTTCGTGAGAGGTTCGGACCCTCTCCCCGTCCCTCCCCCTCTATGGGGAGGGTGTTAGTTACTCTGT
>CAMOVB010000168.1:0-6979 GCA_946626925.1 uncultured Prevotellaceae bacterium | reverse complement strand
CACCATTGCGAATACAGAAAAGAGGATGTGCCTATTTTGACACACCCTCTTTTTTTGTCAAAATTCCAATCCTAACCCCTCCAAAGGAATGGAGAGAATACATAGCCAGCAATAGTTGTAATTTTATTTTTGATTTACATAAGAAATGTGTACCTTTGTAATCAAAAGAAATTAAGGTTCTATGAAACAATATCTCGACTTACTAAATCGTATCCTTACAGAAGGAGTACAGAAGGGTGACCGTACTGGTACGGGCACAATATCTGTATTTGGCAACCAGATGCGCTTTAACCTTGAAGACGGATTTCCTCTTCTCACAACAAAAAAGCTACACCTCAAGTCTATAATATATGAGCTGCTTTGGTTCTTACGTGGAGACACAAATGCTAAGTGGCTTCAGGAACGTGGTGTAAGAATATGGAACGAATGGGCAGATGAGGACGGCAACCTAGGACATATATATGGCTATCAATGGAGGTCTTGGCCTGACTATAACGGAGGGCATATAGACCAAATAACAGAGGTCATTGACCAGATAAAGAATAATCCTAACTCACGTCGTCTAATCGTGAGTGCATGGAACGTGGCAGACATCAACAACATGAATCTTCCACCATGCCACATACTCTTCCAGTTCTACGTAGCAGACGGAAGATTATCACTCCAACTCTACCAGAGAAGCGCAGATACCTTCCTTGGAGTACCATTTAACATCGCAAGCTATGCTCTCCTCCTCATGATGGTAGCACAGGTGACAGGTCTTAAGGCTGGTGACTTCGTATATACAACAGGTGACACACACCTTTACAATGACCATATCGAGCAAGCAAAGCTTCAGCTCACACGTGAGCCACGCAAGTTGCCAACAATGAAGATAAATCCAAATGTCAAATCTATCTTCGATTTCCAATACGAGGACTTTGAACTTTGCGACTACGACCCACATCCACATATCAAGGCAAAAGTGAGCGTATAATCTTGATGTGCCAAGGCACAACAAGAAGTTAAGAGTTAAAAATTAAAAGTTAAAAGTTGAGGTTGTAAGTATATAAGTTTTTAAGTTCTTATGTTTTTGAGTTTTTCGGTTATCACGAAAATACTTGCACAGTCAGGTCTCCACATAAACTGGCAAACTTAAAAACCAAGAAAACTCAAAACACACAAACTTATAAACTCAAGAACTTAAAAACCTAAAAACTTAAAAACTCAAATATGATTTCCATCATAGTTGCAATAGCAGAAAATAACGCCATAGGTTTTGAAAACAAGCTCATTTACTGGTTACCTAATGACTTGAAGAGGTTCAAGACACTAACAACTGGCAATACGATAATAATGGGAAGAAAGACCTTTGAGAGTTTCCCAAAGGGAGCGCTTCCAAACAGAAGAAACGTAGTACTCTCACGTACAGGCAAACCAGAAGACTTTCCTGGTGCAGACCTCTACCCTAACCTACAGGAGGCACTTGCATCCTGCGAGGGTGACGTGTATATTATTGGTGGTGCATCCGTTTATGAGCAAGCCATGCATATTGCTGACCGCCTCTGTCTGACGTATGTTTACGATACTCCAAAAAACGCAGATACTTTCTTTCCTACATTCAACAAGGACGAATGGAAAGAGGTGTTCCGTGAGGAGCATGAAAAGGACGAAAAGCATAACCAACGCTATGCATTTGTGGACTTAGTTAGGAAATGAGAAATAAGGAGTTAGGAATGTTAAGTTGATACTCTCTACACAAAATACAGTTAATGGTATCTTGTAAAAAGATGAGACAAAGCAGTCCTTCTATAGCAGCGGTGAGCAAATCCGAAAGCCTCACTCCATAGAAACAAAAAGGAAGAACGAAATTCTTCATTCTTCCTTTTGTAATTTTGCAAGTCGTTTTCACTCGTCTCCATCCCCCACGTACTTTGGTACAGGAATCTGGCGTTTGATTGCCTCACGAAATGAGATGATTGTCTCTGAACGACTAAGCCCAAGTGGCTGAAGCTGGTCATGAATAATACTGAGAAGGTGACTGTTATTCTTGGCATAAACCTTGATGAACATATCGTATCCTCCAGTAGTATAATGACATTCAACAATCTCAGGAATCTTGCGAAGCTTTTCTGCAACGGTGTCAAAAGTGCTGACATCCTTCAAGTACAAACCGATAAAAGCGATCGTTTCATATCCGAGCACCTCTGGGTTCATGTCGAAATGAGAACCACGGAGAACTCCAAGACGGGTAAGTCTGGTTACACGCTGATGAATTGCAGCACCAGAGACGCCACAAATACGAGCAACCTCAAGAAAAGGAACTCGTGCGTCATCACCGACCATACTTAGAATCTGATGGTCTAATTTATCAAGTTGGAAATCTGACATTGATTTGTAATTTATATTATAATTTGTGGTGCAAAGTTAAACATTTTTTTCTAAATATTAGTTTTTAACAATAAAAAATAACAATCCGTATGATTTTGCCTCAAGATTTTATAGATATGATGCAGAAACAAATAGGTTCTGAGGAAACACGCAAACTTCAGGATGCTATTGGGCTTCCATCACCTACCTCTATAAGAATTAATCCAATAAAGAAATGCGAGGACCCATCTGACAGCGTGCTCGCAGAAGAATGGAATGAGGTAAAATGGTGTAAGGAAGGTAGGTTACTAAATGAAAGACCATCTTTCACATTCGACCCTCTATTCCATTGCGGTGCTTACTATGTGCAGGAAGCATCATCCATGTACCTGTCACACATCATACGCAATTATATCAACAAGCCAGTAATTGCGCTTGATATGTGCGCAGCTCCTGGAGGCAAGTCAACACTCGCAATCTCCACTCTGCCCGAAGGTTCACTCCTAATTGCCAATGAGGTGAACAGGAAGCGTTGCCAGATACTTGCAGAGAACATTACGAAATGGGGCAATCCAAATACGATAGTCACCAACAACTATGCTGAGGATTTCGCAAACTTCACCAACACATTCGATCTTATAATATGCGATGCGCCATGTTCAGGCGAAGGTATGTTCCGCAAGGACGAAGAAGCAATAAAAGAATGGAGCCTCAACAACGTAGAGACATGTTGGAAACGTCAGCGAGAGATTGTAAGCAATATTTGGCATTGCCTCAAACCGGGTGGCATACTCATTTACAGCACATGCACCTACAACCACTATGAGGACGAGGATATCATCTCATGGATTGAGTCAGAACTTGGCGGCAAACGTCTGCCACTTTGTGATGACAAGGATTGGGGCATCAAAGAAGGCCATTTCTTTCCTCATCACATCACAGGTGAAGGATTCTTCGTATGTCCTATCCGTAAGACAGATGATGACGACACAGAAGATTATGATGACTACGGAAATGGCAAGAAGAACAAGAAGGGAAAAGATACCAAAGGTATCACGGCAATAAAACCAAACACACCTATAGCTAAAGAGTTGAAGGGTTATCTGAACGATGCAGAATCATTTACGATATACGAGGAAAAAGATAGTTACTATGCATTCCCAACAGAACATATCTCCTATCTGCAAGAAGCGAGAAACAGCCTCCACGTCGTACATTCTGGCATCAAGCTTGCCACAGTCAAAGGCAAGAACCTACAACCAGAACACAGCCTTGCCATGAGTAACTCATTGCGCAAGGACGCTTTCGCAAACGTGGAGCTTGACAAGGATAATGCAATAGCATATCTGCGTACAGAAGCAATATGTGTGGATGCTCCAAAAGGATTCATTTTGCTTACATACAAAGGCATACCACTTGGTTTTGGCAAGAATATAGGCAACAGAGTCAATAATTTATATCCAGCAGAGTGGAAAATAAGAAAAAATTACTAACTTTGCAACTTGAAATTAATGAGGAATCAAGAACAAGAAATCAGGGAAGGACTATTAACAAACCTAATTTAAGTTCAGAATTCTAAACTTTAATAATTACAAAGCAATGACAAACTTATATATTAGATATTTTGACCGCGAAGTTGTTGTTTCAACAGTAGATGAGGCAATGGATTTTCTCTACTCCATCAAGGAGATAAAGATTGAGACAAATGTGGCAAGTCGCATCAAGACATTCATGGACTCAAGCAACATCTATCCTTTCCGTCTCAAGGTTAGCTATAGCAACTACGTGCTCTTCCTCAAGACAGAAGCACAGAGCCTTGAGGAATTCAAGGACATCGAGATGATGCGTCGTGAGCAGAAGCCAATGACGATGGCTGACCGCAAGCGTACAATCCTTGATGAACTCAGAACACCAAATCCAGGATGGTACGAAGGCTCTATTATGTTCAAGAGAGTTATTACTATCCCATCTACAGGCAAGTGCGAGTATCAGGACACAACTTTCACAGTACGTTGCAAGGCTGAAAGTGCAATGCATTGCTACGAAAGAATGATTGACAACCTCAAGTGCCGTAAGGATGTTGATACACGCAGCCAGTTCCCATCTGCCAAGAGCCAGAACTTCACATACAAGTTCTTAGGATAAAAGACCCCTCCGACTCCCCCAATGGGGGAGAGACAGGGAATAGCAATATAATAGGGAATATAGAGAAGTCAGGGAAAATAGCTAATCAATATACCCCTAATAAAAAACAGAGAATTAGAGTCAAATCTAATTCTCTGTTTTTTGTTGTTCTTCCGACTTCTGTTCCTGATATGTAGTTCTGAGAACCTTAAATACTGTACGGCGGTTGAGTGCATTGCATATTTCCTGCTGCTCCTCTGTGAGGTGAGTGATGAACTCTTCAGTAAGAATGTCGCCTTCCTGGAGGAAGTCATGCTGAGATGCGAGTTTCTTGGTGACAACCTTTGGTTGCGTCTCGCCATAACCTACGGCGGTGAGACGTTCCTTGCTGATGCCATGTTCAACGAGATACTTCACTACGGACTGAGCACGGCGCTGAGAGAGGTCAAGGTTATATATGTCCACACCTCGGTAGTCGCAGTGTGCTCCAAGTTCGATGGTTACGTTGGAGTTGTCGTTAAGGAGTGTGACGAGTTTATCAAGCGACACAGTTGACTCAGGTGTCAAGTCTGCGCTGTCAAATCCGTAGAAGATATTATCAATCAACACAGGAACATTGATAGGTGGCAATGGGAACTGAAGGACATATTCCTCGCTGTCCTCACTTGGTTCTACCTTCAGCTCATTCTTGACATTAAGATAGCCCTTGCACGTTCCAAGGAAAAGATACTCCACTCCTGGCTTGATAACCTGCGTGAAAGAGCCGTCGCCCCTCACACTCAGTTTTTCGTTTGTTCCATCATTGCCCACCATATACACGAGTGCCTCTGGAAGTTCGTAGCCATCCTTTTCATACACCCAGCCTGTAACTGATTGAACAATTTCTGGGAGTTCAAAGGAATAAATATGGTCAAAGCCTTTACCATCTGCCCTGTTTGACGTGAAATAGCCACGGCTATGTACTCCCTCAAATGTCATACCGAAATCATCCGCACTTGAATTGAGCGGATATCCTTGATTCTCAACCGTCCAACTTATTGGTGCGCCAAGAGGTTCGTCATTATCCCCATATCCAGGACCATCATCCTCATACTTAGGCGTTGCCTTTAAGATGTCAAGTCCTCCCATTCCCGGATGACCGTCACTTGAAAAGAATAGTTCGCCCGTAGGCTTGAATACTGGAAACGCCTCATCTCCAGGAGTATTGATTTCAGGACCTACATTCTCAATACCAGCAAAACCAGCTGACGTGATTCTTGTACGCCATATATCAAGTCCGCCTTCACCTTCTGGCATATCGCTCACAAAATAAAGCCATTGACCATCTGGAGAAATGGCTGGATGAGCAAAGGAAGAAAGAGTATCGTTACTTATGTCACACTTGGTTGGAGAACCCCATGAAGCATCACTACGCGTGGTTTTCCATATCTCTGCAAAACGTGGATAGTCAGGGTCGCTTGAGCAGCGAGTGAAGTACATCGTCTTGCCGTCTGGGCTCATACAACTTACTCCTTCGTCATATTCCGTGTTCACCCCACCCTCTATAGGTTCTGGGCTTGACCACTTGCCTTGCTCATTCTTCTTGGAGAAGAACAAATCCGCAAACTTTACGCCCGTTATACCGCTTATGTCATCACCCTCAGTATCATCACGTGTAGTGGAAAAGACAATCTGGTCACCCTCTGCATTTACAAACATAGGACAGAAGTCGGAGCGACGGGAGTTGAACACAGTTTCCTTCTTTACCTGATAAAGATTAGGATTCTCCTTCCATTCTGGAGCAAGCCTTGCAGACTCAAGACCTGCCTTTGCAAGAGCATTGTCAGGGTCTCTCTCAAGATAAGCCGTAAAACTCTCAGCAGCCTGCTTGTATTGTCCGCATCGTAACTGCTGTTGACCGAGGTAATAGAGTGCCGTGCTGTCAGGATGCTTGTAGCGTACAGCATTCTGGTATGCAGCCATGGCCTTTGTGGAAGAGCCAAAACGACGATAGGACTCTCCTAAAAGGAAAGCCCTCTCTGCCCTCTTCGCCTTATCCTTGGCTGGTGTTGCCGAATAAGACTTCTTGAACTGGATTGACGCATTATAGTATTCCCCTATTGCCATGCTCTGCTCACCCTTCTTTTGGGCAACATTAGCATTTGAGCATGAAAACAACATAAGGGGTAGTGCTATAACACACATCCAACTATATTTCATGAAAAGCCATCTAAAGTCACGCATACATAACTATAAACGCAAAACTCGGTCTTTTATTGTGGAAAGACAAGAGTTATTCATAACTCAACTTTAACTTGTAGTTAAATTGAAGTTAAAATGGAGTTATATAGGAAGTTAAAGAGACGAATGATGGGAATGTCAAATATTTAATCTATTATCTATGCGTTCGGGACGCTTAAATCTGAAATTCACGATTAGGCTATCTTCTTTTTAACTCCACTTTAACTTCTATTTTACTCCTTTTTATCTACCTCCAAGTAAAGCGTTAGCAACACTTAAAACATCT
>CAMOVB010000167.1:0-6987 GCA_946626925.1 uncultured Prevotellaceae bacterium | reverse complement strand
GCCAGAACTGAATCGTCAGTTATACCCTCGGATATAATGATGACAATGACGACCATTTCTCCACCACTGTCACATGGACTGTGCCACGCTCATTGAGAGGCCGCAATCTGAAGATTGTCATGTGGGCACACATCGAGGACCGTGACCGCAACTGGTACATGCCGAAGGACAACAGCGACAGGACATCATTCCATACTCTTGTTGACTGGAGCTGTCCTGCTGCACCCGAGGTGTCAGCGGTGCTTGGCGACCCTATTCTTGCATTTGATGCCACACACGTAAACAATCAGATGTTTACCTACAGCATCAGTGCACGTTCCGTGAAATGGGCCAAGTTACATTACACCGATGCCTTGACAGGAAAGACCTATACCCAGACCCTTCCGAATAATCTTGTGGGAACTGCTTACATTCCTGCCGACCGCCCATGGAAAGATGTTCACGTGGAGGCACATGTGATTGATGCCGAAGGTAAGGAAGTGAGTGAGAATATCACATCTGACAAGAAGACATCCAACATGCTGCATTATCCTACAGGTCTCAGCGCATCCCTGGATTCACAGGGCAACGCCCAGCTCGTATGGGGCATCACCAATGCCGAGCAGGAGGATATGCTTGACGGTGACTACTTCGAGATTCAACGCAACTTAAGCGGTTCGGATGCCCGTACCGACCCTAACTGGAGTACGGTGTCTGCATCCGTCAAGTACGAGCAGGGTAAGTCCCATTACGACTTCAAGGATGAGACACTTTTCAATCAGTACAACGGTAACAAGGTGGCTTACCGCATCCGTCGTGCCTATACTGGTATGTGGCAGTGGGCGGATGAGTCAGGATTTGACAGTTATCAGATTCCATCACAGTTTGTACTTCCGAGCTTCGCTACGGCTACCGTGAACCGCAGTGAGACATGGAACGACATGAATCATGTGGCTGAGTTCGCTTTCACCCTGAACCAAACAGGTAATTTAATCAAGGATGAACAGGGACGCTACCAGTTGTTTACAGCCAACGATTTCAAGTCCCTTGCCGAGCTTGTGAACAAGGGACAGACAAATCTCAATGCCATCATGATGAAGGACATTGACATCTCGGGTCTCGACATCATGATTGGTAACAGTGAGGCTAATGCGTACAAGGGAACCTTTGACGGTAACGGACATGTACTGACCGTCAACTACAATACGGCTACTGAGAATACTGCGCCAATCAGCGTGGCCAACGGAGCTACGGTCAAGAACCTGCACGTCAAGGGTGTGATGGTTTCTTCACGGAAGTTTATAGCTGGCGTGATAGGACATGTTATAGGTGGTGCTGAGTCAACAACGAATGTTGAGAACTGCCGTGTGTCAGCAACCTTATCCAGTAGTGTAAACGGTGATGCTACCAATGGCGGTATCGTCGCAGTAAACGCTTCCACTGTCAATATTAAGGACTGTCGTTTTGAAGGTGAGTTCTTGGGCGAGAACTGTTATGCCAATGGAGGAATACTCGGTTGGAATGACGGAGACTACACCCGTACGGGTACGGCAAAACTGACGAACTGTCTCTTTGCACCTTCACGGCTCGCTACAAAACTGGACGGCTGCAAGACATTTGCACGTACCAGAGGAGCAAGCAAACTGACTGTGACCAACTGTCATTACACCCAGCTCTACGATAAGCTCAGCATGAGCAGTACTGCTACCGTAAACGGCAAGGAATACATGATTATCCGTTCTGCGGATGACTGGAACAAGTTCCGTAATGCCGTGATGAATGCAAGCAGTTCAGGCGAAGTCAATGCCATTCTGGAGGCAGACATCAGTGTCACAACTTCTGTGGGCATGGATGCCTGGATTTACAATGGTACATTTGACGGTAACGGCCATACACTGGAAATCAATACTGACTGGGGTGGCAACTATTATGCAGCGCCATTCCCTACTGTCAATAAAGCCACATTCAAGAACCTTCACGTGAAGGGCAAAGTCAGAGGTGGCATACATTCATCCGGATTTGTAGGTCATACACTGGATAAGGGGGATGTTAAATTCGAGAACTGCTGGGTTTCAACAACCGTGCAGTGTACAAGTACTCATTGTGGAGGTTTCTTCGGACATGGAACAAGTGCAACGATCAGTATCGTAAACTGCCGTTTCGATGGAAGTCTCTCTGCAAACGGAGCGTCAGACAGTTATGCAGGAGCATTCATGGGATGGGGCTCTGGAACATGGATTTTTGAGCATAACTATGAAAATGGTTCCTATTCAAGTGCTGGCCATTCAGGTATGAACTATCGAGGCTTTTCAAGTCCATGGGGCGGCAATGCGACGAACTATTCTGCTCACCCATGGAGTGAAATGGCTTCTGCTGCAAACAAGAACATCACAGACCAGAATACAGCGCTTGAGAAGTTGGGTGATGGATGGTGGCTGAAGGACGGCAAGGCTGTTCCACGAATTGATGCAGTAAAGTACATCAACGGTTCAGACGCTAATCAGGAAGACGCACAAGGACTTGTAAGCAAGCTCGGTAGCCAGTGGCATATCGAGAATGATGTGGTTGTTCCGAAGGTGCCGGATACTGATGAAGATGTAAAGGATACCCGTCTTACGACCGTATGGGACAAGCGTGCCAAGTTGCAGCTCCGTATCAACATGCACGGACAGAACGGCATCGAGTCAAGGATTGTTGACCTGTCAGAGAATGAGGATGCCGTCACAAAGCATCAGTTCAGGCAGGAACTTACACGCAAGTACGTCGATTATTCATTCGACCTGATTATACGTCGTGGCAATTCGCCAATGCCGATTTCAGGTACGGATGCTGACAGCATCGTGATTCCTATAAAGAAGACAGACAAGCCTGAACTGCAGGACTACAGCTTCAAGAACAGCAATCTTATTACCAAGCTTGAGGCAAACAAGAAGCAGAGCAGTATCGAACTTGTGTGGGAAACAAGCGGAGGTGACAACGACTACTTCCGTGTCCTCCGACGCAATAGTGGAGGAGAAGCATGGACGGATACCGTTGCAAGGAAGACTGACCAGCAGTACTTTGAGGACAAGACCGTTGCCATACAGCAGAAATACGACTACTGTGTGGAGAGCATCTATGAGTGCGAGGGCACGAACAAGAACGAGAAAATCGTTTACAATGCCGAGTGTGACAGCACAGGTAGGATTGAAGGTTACATCCGTATGTCTGACGGTACTGCCATGGCTGGCGTGAAGGTGGTGTGTGAAAACAAGGACAATCCGTCAGAGACCTATTCTACCGTTACCGACGAGGCTGGTTACTACGTGTTCCAAGGACTGGTGTACGCCAAGGTCGGCAAGTATGCGGTGAGAGTTGAACAGGGTGACGACGGTGCCAACTTCACAGGACCGAATGCTGACGGCATCGTGAACTTCACCACAAGTACCAACTGGGCACAGAACTTCAACTTCTACATGGACAATTACTTCATCTACTCAGGTAATGTCTATTATCGCAACACCAGCATACCAGTGCCGGGCGTATCATTCCGACTTGACGGAGCGGAGATGCGTGATGCAAGCAATAATGTCATCACCACTGACACTCAGGGTGCCTTCGAGTTGAGCATCCCACGTGGTACGCACAGTGTACAGGCTTATAAGGACGGCCACAGGTTTGCCGACAACGGATTCCTCATCGACAGGAATGCGACAGGCGGTGACCCTACAAGGTACAACTTCATAAAGAACGTGGCAAGTATCTACCTCTGGGATTCTACCCTCGTGACGTTGCGCGGCCGTGTGGTTGGTGGAGACATTCAGGGCTACAAGGCTCTTGGCAAGTCTCTGTCAAAGAACAATCTCGGTGACTCGCTCAAGATTGTCATGCAGCTTGAGGGAGACAACACATCATGGCTCATCCGCAAGCAGAACGACGAGACGGTCAAGGCCAACGACTACTTCGTCACATTCGGCGAGGAAGGCAAGGACACTACCAGAGTCAATGTGACACGTCACACCATGACCATACGTCCTGACAGCAAGACGGGCGAATACCAACTGATGGTTCCTCCTGTCAAGTACAAGGTCATCGAGGTGTCTGCCCAGGGCTACGCCACACTGTTCCAGCAGGGAAAGGTGGGCGAGACAATAGACCTTACGTTCCAAAAGGACAGCGATGTGTGTGAATACAGCCGCATCTACCACAGCATACCTACGGTAGAGGTGACTCAGTTCAATGCAAAGAGCGAACCTTACTTCGGAGCAAAGACGACTACTGCTACTGACAACATAGGTAACAATGCAGTAGTTCAGCTCTGGGGCTACAACAAATATGACGTAAATGTCAACGACAGTACAACCGTTACTGACAGTACAGCCGTCTATTCATTCGGCTACCCGGTCTTCATGGCTGGTTCGCCATACGGATGGATGCTTCAGGCTTGTGAGAAGTATTACTGGAACAACAAGCCGACAGCACTGCCTGACATCGTCAATCTGCACGGTGGTACGGTAAGCATCAAGAACTACCTCGTGAGCACGGAAGAGAGCAATGCTGCCACTAACATTGAACTCGACAGCCTTGGCTACGCTTCATACGTATTCACTCCTGCCAACACGACAAACGTACTTACGGGCACGGATGCACTCAAGAGTGTGGACATCACCCTGAAGTACGACGGCAACTACTATGACGTATTGCCATTGAACGGCAAGCTCATGCGCGGATACGTAATGGCAACTACGCCAAAGGCAGATGGTACATACACCATTGCAGCCAATTATCCACGACTTATTGACATCCTCCGTGACCCACCGGGAAGCGGAAGCAGCTCTTACATTGAGGCTGGTTCAAAACTCAGCTACACTTACTCTCCTACATTCGAAGGAACGGCTGGAGTGTCAATGACTCAGACAGATGGTACTTCTGCTTCTACCTACACAGGAGCCGTAGCCATTACTATGGCAACAGGTACGGGTACAGAAAGCGGATTAATTAATCAGGCAAAGTCTGACAAGAGGTTCTCATTTACGTTGGCTTCTACATACAACGGCAGTTGGACAACAAGCTACAATATTGATGTCAATGAGCGCATCCAGACCAGGACGGGTCAGAAGTGGATAGGTGGAAAGGCGGACATCTTCATGGGTACCAACGAACAGCTGGTCATTCAGGATGCAATCGCAGTGCGTGCAATCCCAGAAAAGCAGTATCAGCTGATGAAGACCCACGAGGGAGGCACGTTCCAGGTAACATCCAATGAAGGCGTAAAGACCAACGTCAAGGTCAGGGTCGGTACTATGAAGGTTCTTGCTGAAGGCAAGGACGTCAATGGCGAAAAGGTGTATCTCGTCCGTGACGAGGTGATGGGTGTCGGCAACAGGATAGAGTCAACATTCATCCATTCACAGTATTATATTGAGGAGGAATTGTTGCCACAGCTTGTAAAGTTGCGCAACAGTCTTATCCTGCCAAAGGATTCTGTCAGTGCACAGGAGGCACAGGCCATTGCTGACAGAAAGCGTGAACCTGTATATGTAAGTACAGCTTCACTCGGCAGCCCTTACTTCGGTTGTACGGATTCTGTAAAGGTGTATTATCCAAAGGAACCGAAGGGCGATAATATAAATCAGGTGAAGGACCTCAACCAGCAGATGGGTTACTGGATTGACATGCTTGCACAGAACGAGATGGAGAAACTGAACGTGCAGAGCAGCAATCTTGTGAAGAATTACGACATTGACGGCGGTGTCGGTTCATTGCAGTATTCAGAGAACTTCTCTGCGTCACGCAACAAGTCAGGCTTCATCAAGTGGCCAGGACTTAGCAATGCGAACATTGCCAACCTGTTCCCAAGCTGGGCACTCGGAGTAATCAAGGATCTTGCGACCGATGGTCATGAAGCGTATGCACACGGCTACACTGACCCTGATGGAAATAGCGGTGTAAAGGTAGAATCAGCTACAGCAACAAGTGCATTCACGTTCAAGTTTACTCCAATCTTGAATTTCAATTTCCAGGACAAGAGCGGAGAGAACAAGACAAGGTCAAAGAAGATAGGCTTCACAATCAGTACAGCATCCAAGAGCAGTCTTAATGTTGATGTGTACCGTACACGCAACGGTCAGTATTCAATCAACGAAGAAGACTACAAGGACAAGGACGGTGTGGTCTATGATGAAATGCTGAACATGACAGTGGACGTTCTTGACGAACTGCGTTATGGTCAGCCATACCATCCAGACAGCGACATTGATGTGTATTCTAATTTCGTGTTCCGTACACGAGGCGGTGTGACTACACAGCCATACGAGGGCGAAAAACGTACCAAGTGGTATCAGCCGGGTACTGTACTCGACGTTGCCACAACGCCTGTTGACAAGCCTAATATCTGGATTGAGCAGCCGGTAGTGAGCAATGTTCCGTTTGACGAGCCAGCACGCTTCGTGCTTCACATGGCAAACGAGAGCGACTTCCCTGAGCAGGCAACATACCTTATGCAGTACTTCCTTGCATCAACAAGCAACCCGAAGGGCGCCAAGGTGTGTGTTGACGGCAAGGTACTCAATACAACTGGTGAGACCGTATCTTTCTACCCTATAGTTGATTCAAAGGGTAAGCACAACGTGATAACAAAGGAGATTACGGTCTATCCAAGTACGTCATACGATTACGAGAATCTGGCGATTTGTCTCTATGACCCGGATGATAATGGACGAGTTTATACAGTCAATTTCTCTGCTCACTTCATTCCGTCAGCAGGCAAGGTCAACGTGTCCGTGCCTGGCAACAACTGGGTGATGAACACAGAGAGCCCATACGACGGAAAGCGTAAGGGATGGTACATGCCTGTAAGGATTGACGGATTTGACGTCAACTTCCCTAACTTCGACCACATCGAGTTGCAGTACAAGTTGTCTAATCAGGGCGACAAGGACTGGGTGAGCACATGCTCATATTATGCAAGTGACTCGTTGCGTCAGAGGGCAAGCGGTGTGACTGACACTATTCCTTCAAACGGAATCA
>CAMOVB010000166.1:0-7080 GCA_946626925.1 uncultured Prevotellaceae bacterium | reverse complement strand
CGTTTTGCACAAGGGTACATTTTTTATTCACGTGAATTCTTTGTACTCATTTTACAATAGAATATGCGTGTCCAAATTTAATTGTTATATTTTTATTGTTATCATTTGAGTAGAGAAACGTTTCAATTTTGGCAGAAATTATTGCACCTTCAATGGTTGATTAGACGAATGAGCATCAATATCAAAAAACTCCTTGGTATCCTAATGACAATCATAAAGTAATGACGATGGAGTGAACGTTTGGTAAACACCTTTCTGGATGATATGCCGTATAACTAAGTGAGAGGTCACTCAAACACGCCATTATACTTCATCCCCTTAGTATTCTCTTACATTTCTCTTAGCAATGCGTACAGAAACGTAGAGAATCCGTAGGGAAACGTACGGAAATAGTTTGGCTAAGGTCATAATACAAGAACAATCTAACAAACATTCTCCCTATAAAGTGAGAGGATCCCGAATGACAGAGAGGAATTCAGCCTACCTAACTCCCTTGCGAATCATATCGTCAAGTTTGTCTTCGGCTGCCCATGAATCGAGAATCTTCTGACGGTTGGAAGGGTTCTGATTGGAAGGCTTCGGTTGTTTCTTACCACGGAAGAGTTTGATGGTTTGTTGTACGCCGAGACCAATAAGCCCTAATACGTTGAATCCTGTGGGCATCTGAAATGACTTGGCATCTTCAATGTCTCGTTGGGTTATGAATGTGCGTGTATTCTCTGTCTTCAAAGGTGAACGACTGGCAATAATCTTTGCCTCCTTCAGCATGATACCATAGTCGTCAGGAATCTCCATGTACTTTCGTTCGTTGATTATCCTGATGAGCGGCGACGGAGTGCCGACACCTGTTATCTGCATATCTCTAGCACATAGGGCAGAATCCATACGAAGTGAATCGGCATGTGTGTCACCGGCATATAGGTAGAGGTCATGACGGAGAATCTCGGAATTCTCGTAGTCGTTGAGGAACACATCAATGAAGCGTGATGCGAGGCACCGGTCATCTGCCAGAAGAGGATTCATACACATATAGTTCTTTGGATCACGTATCTCATCCGTCTCCTTGTCATCCGTGTCAAGGTTTTGCCATCCTGCCGTATGGGTAGTGGCATATTCCTGAAGCATGTGCGAGCGGAACGTGGAAAACTCAAACAGCCACAAGAGGTACTGTGCACGTGCGTTGCATAGGGCAATGCTTCGTTCCTTGTCCGTGAAACGATAGAAGTCAGCAATCCTGTTGATGCTGTCAAGCGCATGGTTCATCTTATCCAGAAGATTATCCGAGAAAGAAGAGAAAGTACTGTGGTCACGGTCATCATCATAATCAGATAAGGTATATAGCTTATTGTTCGATATGTCATGCGTAAGCATATTGGCATACGCATATTGACTACCGTCTGGCTTACGGAACAACAGAGGATATCCCATGTTGTCAATGTCTATCACAAGGCTGTCATAAGGCTCTACGTAGAAAGGAATGGTCTTGCCCGTGTTGGTGTTCACCACATTATATGTAGGGTTATATACGTCATACTCAAACACGACATGACCGTTCTCCGACTTACGTGGATGCACCATCTTCCTTTCCTTAGTATATATATCCGTCACCCATATATAATATGTGCAACCAGTCCTATCCCTCCACCTTGTCTTGTCTGCACAGAACAGTTCAAGATAGATGGGATAGGACTTAGGCAGAGGAGCTGCCTTTGCGCATGAATCCATGCACGTAAGCAGAAGAACGAAGAAGTAGAGTCTGGCGATTGCATTCATAGGTTTGCTTGATTTTTTCTGCAAACATAAATGATTTGTACTATACCCACAAACCGTTTTAAGAGTTGTTAAGAGTTCATATATGGATGTTAAACATATTTAGGCTATATTATAATTCGTTAACAGAGAGAAGGGGCAATAAACATCAATCATTTGCTTTTAGCGCGTCATCAATTACAAAATAACATTAAAAATTAAATAATAATTACAATCTGTTAAAAAATATTCACAAAACATATCAATGTTTCAAATAATCTTTATATCTTTGCACCCAAATTCAAAAAATCAACAATAATAAGTATTATTATGGTAAAGATTACAAAGGAAGCAGCCTTGGCATACCACGCTCAGGGCAAGCCTGGAAAGATAGAGGTTGTACCAACAAAGCCTTACAGTACACAGACAGACCTTTCACTCGCATATTCACCTGGTGTTGCTGAACCTTGTCTTGAGATTCAGAAGAACCCACAGGATGCATACAAATATACAAGCAAGGGTAACCTTGTTGCTGTAATCAGTAACGGTACTGCCGTTCTCGGTCTTGGCGACATAGGTGCTCTCAGCGGTAAGCCTGTAATGGAAGGTAAGGGACTCCTCTTCAAGATTTACGGAGGTATTGACGTATTCGATATAGAGGTAAACGAGAAGGATCCAGACAAGTTCATCGAGGCTGTCAAGGCCATCGCTCCTACATTCGGAGGCATCAACCTTGAGGACATCAAGGCTCCTGAGTGTTTCGAGATTGAGCGTCGCCTCAAAGAGGAACTTGACATCCCCGTGATGCACGATGACCAGCATGGTACTGCCATCATCTCAAGTGCAGGTCTTCTCAACGCCCTTGAGGTTGCAGGCAAGAAGATTGAGGATGTTAAGATTGTCGTAAATGGAGCTGGTGCTGCTGCCATCAGCTGTACAAAGCTCTACGTGGCTCTTGGTGCTCGTCATGAGAATATCCTCATGCTCGACAGTAAGGGTGTAATCACAGATGACCGTCCTAACCTCACAGAGCAGAAGAAGGAGTTTGCCACTTCACGTCATGACGTTCACACACTTGAGGAGGCTGTAAAGGGTGCAGACGTATTCCTCGGACTCAGCAAGGGTGGCGTACTCTCACAGGACATGGTACGTTCTATGGCAAATGACCCAATCGTCTTTGCACTTGCCAACCCTGTTCCTGAGATTACATACGAGGATGCTATGGCAGCTCGTCCAGACGTACTCATGTCAACAGGACGTAGCGACTACCCTAACCAGATTAACAACGTAATTGGATTCCCATACATATTCCGTGGTGCACTCGACACAGCAAGTACTGCCATCAATGAAGAGATGAAGCTTGCAGCCGTTCGTGCCATCGCAGCATTGGCTAAGAAGCCTGTTCCAGATGTTGTGAACGAGGTTTACCACGTGAACAACTTCACTTTCGGTCGTGACTACTTCATTCCAAAGCCAGTTGACCCACGTCTTATCACAGAGGTATCAATGGCTGTTGCACGTGCCGCTATGGAGAGTGGTGTTGCCCGCAAGCCTATCGAGGACTGGGACGCATACGCTGCTCACCTCAAGCAGATTATGGGTCAGGAGAGCAAGCTCACTCAGAAACTCTACGAGACTGCTCGCCGCAACCCACAGCGTGTGGTATTTGCTGAGGGTATTCACCCAACAATGATGAAGGCTGCAGTAGAGGCAAAGAACGAGGGAATCTGTTATCCAATACTCCTTGGTAACGAGGAGAAAATTCGTAATCTTGCAGCAGAGCTTGACCTCAACCTTGACGGCATCGAGATTATCAGTCTCCGTCAGACTCAGGAGGCAAGTCGCCGTGAGCGTTTCGCACGTATCCTTGCAGAGAAGAACGCTCGTGAGGGATACACCTTTGAGGAGGCAAACGACAAGATGTTTGAGCGCAACTACTTCGGTATGATGATGGTTGAGACAGGTGAGGCAGACGCATTCATCACTGGTGTATATACTAAGTACAGCAATACCATCAAGGTTGCAAAGGAGGTTATCGGCATTAAGCCAGGCTACAACCACTTTGCCACTATGCACATCCTCAACTCAAAGAAGGGTACATACTTCATTGCCGATACACTCATCAACCGTCACCCAGGTACAGACACACTCGTTGATGTGGCTCGTCTTGCTGAGAGCACAGTTGAGGTGTTCAACCAGAAGCCTGTAATGGCTATGGCAAGCTACTCTAACTTCGGTTGTGACAAGGAAGGCTCGCCTGCAGAGGTACACGAGGCTGTACGCATCCTTCAGGAGGAGAAGGCAGATCGTGTCATCGATGGTGAGATGCAGCTTAACATCGCACTCGACCGTGAGCTTCGCGACCGCCGCTATCCATTCACTCGCCTCTTTGGCAAGGATGTGAATACTCTCATCTTCCCTAACCTCTCAAGTGCTAATGCAGCAAGCAAGCTCATCCAGTACATGAGCAACGACGTAGAGGTTATCGGCCCTATCCAGATGGGACTCAACAAGCCAATCCACTTCACAGACTTCGAGTCAAGTGTACGTGACATCGTCAATATCACAGCCGTAGCTGTCATTGATGCCATCGTACAGAAGAAGCGTGGCTAATAATTGACTGAGGACATACAGACAAACGCTATATAAAACACGACTATGCGCATTTTCAATCAAGAATCATTGTGAAATGACACTTTGATTGTATCTTTTAGGATTATATAAATAATGTCGGGAGGGTGTGCCAATTATGGTGCACCCTCATTTTATGTCCATGTTTGCCACAAAGTAAAGACGGATAACCCATTATCAACATAATATAGGGGTAGTCGCAAATTAACTCATACAAACCTAACGATTAGAGTGCCAATGCCATAAAATTCTTGTATCTTTGCATAGGAAACAAAAAAATCCCCCAAACTGCTTAGGACGAGGAGGCCATAGTTCGCACCAACGATAACAATGAACTTCGCATCTACACCACAACAACCCCAACATCCTACCGCTTCCATTCATTCATGGAAGACATTCCATATCGCATAAGCGTAGCTACGGAGAATGTAGGCTACAACCAACCACCTGAGCCAGGTTTCTACTTCGGAGCCGACGGAAAGCGATAGATCCAGGACTGAGTGAAAGCTATTCAGTTCGCTGAGTAAAAATATATTTTCAATTCCAAAGTGGAAATTGCCCTCTTTTCGAACAAAAAGTGCCACTTTACGACGCATAAAGTGGCACTTTTTGTTATGTAAATATAATACTTTTTCTATGTAAACCCACATTTTCTGATAGCAAACCTCCCCTTTTTGGGAAAAAGCAGAGTGAACTTTTACTTGCAGACAGCACGGACAGAGAAGCCATCGTAACGGCTATTATTGTTGACGTCGCAGTCGTTCGAAAGGAAGTTCTGTTTCCATGCGTAGTTGCTACCGTTATCATAAAGTGAAGACGACCAATAGAAGCCGCTCGTGCCCGCATCACGGAGCGAACCAAGACCGTAACAGCCAGCTGCAGGAAGGAATATATGTGAGTTAGAAAGAGAGTAATCGTTTGACGGATTGTAACCTTTATATACAACCTGTCCCTTGTCAGATGACGACTTCGCTGCATATACGATATAACCAGCAACACCTGTGTCGTTGTAGCTTGATGTCCATACCCAATAACAGTTTTTAATGAGTTCTTCCTGCTCAGCATGGGTTGGCATACGCCATGCACCGCCCCAGTTCTGTGTGGCAGCATCATCCTCGGGCTCAAGAGTGGTCTTGTTATCTACTGTTCCATAAAATGATTTTGTGCAGTACTTAGTCATGGAAGTATAAGAACCGTTGCACCACTTATAAGAATCCCAATAATAACGATTGCCCGACTGTGTTTTTGTCTCTCCCCATGCATAGTAATAACCATAACCATACACACTTGTTGCACCTACATTCATTGTTGCCCACTTGACAGACAAGCCAAGATCAATGTATGCATAGCCGTTTTCGTAACCGTCGGCTGATGGAAGAACAGTGGTTGTTGGAGATGCTATGAAACGATAAGCCTTGCCAGCCTCAAGTGTCTTGCTTGTAAGAGTGGCTGTGTATGAAATGTTGTCAGATGTCTTAGCTGTGAGCAGAAGGTCACCTGTAGTTGTAGGGAGTACAGCAAGATAGAGAGTAATAGTTTTATTGTCTGCGGTTGTGTTAACATTATTGAGTAAGAGTGTTACCTTTGATGATGCAACCTTTGATGCAACAGTACCTGTAGCCACATTCATTGTGGCAGATGTCGTAAACACCTTATCGCCCAACTTGTTTGCGAGTGTAATGCTCTGCCATGCAGCAGCATCAGGCATGGTGAGTTCAAGCATAATGATAGAAGTGACGTGCTTGAAGTCAAAGCTTACATTACCTTTTGTTGGAACAGTAGCATTAGCATACATATAATCATAATAAGTCCCTATGTGGTCAAGTGTGTTATTGCCATTCTGCATCTGACCTGTCATGTCGATTGGAATCTTTGTGTAGTTCTCATATTCTTTCTGCTGATATGGATAGTATGCTGCATACGTGTTGCCGGACATAAGTGCCCAACCAGCACCATCGAATGATGACTTTGTACTATTACCTTTACCGTTCTTCAACGCTTGCTTTGCCTGTACATTGGTTGTTGGAGCAATCGGGAAGATACCTATTGTCTCGTCGTTATCCCATACAAATGAAATCATACTTCCTATATTGGTGAGAGTGGTACGAGTGTCACCATCGGCAAACGTGTATGGCTCTGCCGTGAGAGCCACTTTACCATTAAACTTTTCACCTACGTTTGATAGTTCTTCATCAGAAGAACATGATGCCATCATGGCTACTGCCACAAAAGATAAAAAGAATTTTTTTCTCATGTTTATTTTCTTTTTATGAGTTAATCGATAGACTGTCGTCCTCTTGTCTCAATAAGCATATCAAGAATAGTTGCATTTCCGTTAATTATACCATTATAAAACTACGTTATCAACAATGCAACCGTTATTTCCTTTTTTTGATATTTATTAAAATCTCTCAAACCATTAAAACATATTTTATGTTATTCAGTTTTGTTCATCATATGCAAAAATACAAAATAAATTCCTTATAGCAACATATTAGGTTATAAAACGTATGAAAGCATCGCAAATACGCACTGATTTAATGTCATTGGCTTTAAATACACATCATCAAAATGACTAATGCGCATTATCAAGGTCAATAAGTTTAACATAATGCACATTTTGTACTGTCTAAAACAAAAATGTGGAATGACCAATGAAAAATATATGGATAAAAGATTACTTCCCTGCGGTCAGTGAGA
>CAMOVB010000165.1:0-7111 GCA_946626925.1 uncultured Prevotellaceae bacterium | reverse complement strand
TCCTTGCCGTTGTACAGATGATTCTGAACGTCCACTCCATTATCCACATCGGTATGAACGCCACCGTATGAATAATAGTTACTTACCTGTACGATTTCATTTCCTCTATTATCAAGCCCTGCCCTATCTACATGGCGGACATTGCCAAGATGGTCTTTTACCATGTAGTTATAGCTTTGAGGACTACTGCCACGGAGGTCAACATAGCCATTTGCAAAATAGTACTTGCCACTTAACGATGCGTCGTCCTCAAGTTCGAGAGCACCAATATACCAAGTGGTATTCAATGACAAAGTATTATGTTCCGACCATCCAAGGGAAGGAGTACCCATGCTTCGGTCATTAACAACCGTCCTATGGATAGTCCTTAGCTTCACTCCGTCTGCGGTGTAAAGATATTCGGTTACATTTCCATTATTAAACAGAACGTCAATGGGATTGCCGTTATAATCATAGCGGATGTTATATACGCCCTTATTTGCATCCTTTTTTATTGCACCACACTCATCATATTCATACTCGTAGTGATCATCGATGCCATCTATAAAGTCAGAGGAACATTGTATATAGTTTCCTCCTGCCCTATCGTTAATACCTTCCAGACGGACTCCGTTATATCGGAATTGTAACGAGTCTATTGGTGTATTTCCACCTGTATAATGTTTACCATGACGGACAAGGGTTTTCATGGAACTGTTTGGATTGTATTCAAACCTTTCCGAATAGTTTGCCTCATTCATAGAGCAATTGCGTGTAGAATAGTCTGCACTTAGGAGTCTGTCCATTTTATCATACTTGTATAGATAAGTCTTCGTTCCATATTGATTATTTGCATCCGTATAGACTTGTGCACTTATATTTCCATTATAACATGGTTCAGAATTTGGTCCGCTCGCATAATACAGGTTCTCCTTGAAGAACGGAGCATAATGAATCCTATAGTCATAGTTCTCATGGCTTGTCAACCAACCATGGACATCGTACTTGTATGTATCTACAATTTTTCCATTGTTAGACTTTGACTCAATAACCCGTCCAAGATCGTCATAGGTGTAGGAAGCTATCTCCTCAAAAGACTCACCCCCATACTTCAGCAATTCCTTTACAGGCAAATCGCTTAAAGGGTCATATTCTAATGAATCCACTACCTGATACAACGAGAGCGCACCAGAATTGCGATATATGTTCGTTATCGTCTTGGTAACCTTGTCAGTAAATGAATATGAAGTGTTGGTTTTAATCAGATAATCATTCACGGATGTAGATTGTGCTTCTATGCAGCGTCCCTTCTCATCATAGTTCATTACACGATAATAACGCTTGCCTTGGTTATCCGTCACGACCTGGGCTGTAAGCAATGTCGTAACACAGGTATTATTACCCTTTAACCCGAACTTAGACACAGCAGACTTGAATGCATTTGTAGTAAGGCAGTCATAGCCGTCATAGTAGTTTGCAATCTCGATGGAAGGGGACGTAAGGATATAGTTTGACTCCGTGAAATACTGGGTGTTGCCTATATTCTTTCCGCCTGAGCCGTAAACGACCTTGGCTGCGTATGTGGAATCAATAGTGCCTGCACCACCAGTACACATTCCTTGCACAACCATTCGGCTCAGTCCGTCATAAAGATAGAAACGATACTTCTTGGCACTCCTCATACGACCATCCTGCATAAAGGCTAGGCGGCCGTATTTGTCATACCAATACTTTATAGGCAGACATTGTGGCAAAGTCTTCTCTATACATCTGCCATGACCATCGTACTTATATTTGTACGTACCGCCACCAGCAGGAATTACAACCCTTAGAAGTCCACGGTCATAAACAAAGTAGGTATCATTGTTACCATTCTTTCCATCATTCCTGCGTTCAAGGACAACATTACCAAGGAGGTCTTTATACACTTCAAGGGTATGACCGTCCTCGTCTATGGTTCTTTCGCCTGTCAGAGAACAAGGAGCATAAAAGCCATCCTGCTTAAACCCATTTGACGGAGAAGTGATAATGTATTTTTTTACCTTGTTGTTTACAGAATCATTCGTGATGTACTCCACATTCTTTGACTTGCCTTCCCATAAGTCACCCGGAGTGGTAGATGCAAGCAGCCTGTCAAGCGCATCATAAGTTGTAATGCCATAGGCATGCTTATCCTTGTATGTGTTGTCAGACAATCCTGCGATATCATCAGATGAAATAATGTCCGGAGTAGTGCCACCAACTGAAGGAAGCCACTTCCTGCTCTCACGACCCATCATGTCATATTCCGTCATGGAATAGACATACTTGCCATTGGTGTTAACACCACCAGCAGCCAGCACACTCGGACGGCCAAGACCGTCATAGTACTGTACAGACTTTACGCTTCGTGTACCCGATGCATCCAGCATTGTCTCTGTCATGATATAGTTCTCGCTTTGTGTCTGACTATATATCCTCAATGGTATCATCAGCAACATAGTTAGTATTACGTTGCAAAGATAAGTTATATTTTTCATACAATAATTCTCGTTAAACAAGTTATTTCATATAATCATAATGATATGTGGAAATAGTTCGATTAAATCCATCTGTAGAAATCACCAGACGTCCGAATCCATCATAAATATAGTTCTGTTTGCGATTGTTTCCAGTAGCAATTTTCACAACATTTCCATTTAAGTATTCATAATTAGTATGGTCAACTGACTGAAGATTATGAAATGATTTTGGCTTTACATATCCATAGTCAAGAGATAAATTTTTAATTCTATCTGTTAATTGACCTTGTTTGTTCCAAAACAACAAATTACGTACACCATTATTATCTTCAAATTCTGTCAAATTATAATTTGAATCATACGACAAGTAACGATATAATGTATCTGTCACTATTCTATATCCTGCTCTTCTACATACAAATTCATACTTAGGTAAATAATGAGTTGAATTTGGGAAATCACATGAATATAAGATTTTATGTTCGTTTAGCAATTCGTTTTTATAATAAGTATAAGTACTTGTTACTGGGAAAAAATGGTTGCCAATTTTAGACTTGAAGCAATAAGAAATAGAATCCGCCATGTGACTAACATCATGACACAATGTATCAATTCCATGAACTTTCTCTGACTTATAATAATCTGGGAATATTTCATCAACATCTTTTGCCAGCTCATAAAAATATCGTTTACTCATACTATCATTGCCACGGAACACCGTTTCACCAGTTTTTAATTTTACAAAAGATTTATAGTCATCTTGATTATATATCTTATATTCAGTATAATCATAGCATATACTATCTGTCATAACAAACATTTTTGATTTATCCCAGATATAATGATTTGTAACCTTTGACATCAATTTAATTTTAGGACACTTATAATAATACGAAGAGCCCAAATAAGTATGCCAACTACCTTTTTCCAATGTTCTTGGATTTTGAAATCTAAGTAAGACTTCCTTCCTCACATCACATATTTCTGTACCTTCCAACAATTGTTTGTCATTATCATTTGAATAATTATATCTTTCCTCTAAAACAACTCTATCATCAGCGTCTCTTTTTGTCAGAGATGACAATTTTCCCCTTAAATACCCTCTATTAGTATATTTATTATACGGAGAAATACCTATAGATTCCGAATGCAAAAAAGGGGCGTCATCAAACTGCTCAAACGAGGTATAATCATAAACAGTCGATGAGCCATCAGAATTATGTTCTGTTACTTTTGAATACTGAACAGATGGGCACAGATAGTTCGAAAGAGAGAATACCGGGTCTTTTGACATTTTTGTAATCTCTCCTTTTACACGACACGCATATAATGAATTATATATATACGCATTGAAACGGAAAGCAGTATTAGGAATGTTGTACAGCATGCCAGATGACTTTTTTGTTTCGTAATCATAATCATAAGTTTTCTTGCCAACCAAGGATTTATCAATATAATTAGCAACACTTTTGATACGCAACCCGCCTACTGACAGTTTTTCATCCAAACTTTTCAATTCTTTTCGATCAAAAGACACATATTTCCCAGCATCATTTAGTTCATATTCTAATAAGGTATATCCACCTGTAGGATATATAATCTTTGTCAGCATACCATAAGTACTGCATTTAAGATCTGGAGGATTTATACCCACAAATGGTAAAATGTCCTTAGAAGATATACTATCGTACAATTCATAATTGCCTATTATCTCCTTATATATGTTATCCTGATTTCCCTTACTATAATAGCCCCAGCTGTCTGTTTGATTTGACAAATAATCAGAAGGGATTTTATCAAATCCATTATATTCAAACTTATATCCATATTCCTTTTTGCCATTACATGATAAATTTATAGAATCCAAATGTATTCTATTTTTTCTACCATAACACAAATTATAGAAATAACTTTGAGCTCCATTCTTGATTTCTATTTTATCAAGGATTTCCAAATCGGTAGAAGCCAAAGGATCTGTTTTTTTATAATCATATGAAATATTCGCAATACATTCTTCCTCAGGAGAATTTTGGGCTTCAAGCTTTCCTTTCGAAAGATAATAGAAATCATCTGTACTTTTGTATTGTACAGCAGATTGAAGGAAAGAATCCACAAGTTCTCCTTTTCTAATACAATATGCAGATGGGTAAATAACATGTGATGCTATTGTGTCTAGAAAAGCAGATTTATGCGTAAATACCAATGTCGTACTGTCGCAGCATTTTATAGTATCCAAATAAACAGGTGCATTTAATGTTGCAGAACAAAAATCTCTTAAATACACTGCAGAATTCAGCATTTCTACACCTGTGTACTCACGTCCTTTATATAATTGGGCAATGTAATGACCTCTACTATATTTTAACCTGTATATATTATTACCAAATCTGTCCTCCACACTTGTCAGGAACCAAGAAACAGCGTTCCATGCGTGTCCTTTTTGTGCATTAGTTTGTGATAAATCTATTGAATACTCTATTGAATTAGTTTCTCCACCAAAAGTATATCTCGTTCCATATTCATCAATTAACGTAAACCCCTTTATTGTTTTTGGAATAAATATACACGAGCCAACGTTTTCAGCCTTATTTCGATCCTTACATGGCTGAATACTAACAAATGGATATATATAATTCGTCCTGTCGTCCACATCAAACTCTATATCAATATTCTCATCACATAGGACTTTCCAATTACCATCATTACCAAGATAAAACTGTCCTTGTTTCCCCATAAAGTTAAATGTGAAGATATCTGCATTGATATCTACTATATTACCATCTATATCACGAGCATTAAATCGGCTATCAACGTATTCCACTTCAGGTTCATCATCCCCAAGCACTTTTTTTATAAGTTTGGCAATCCAATAAAACGGATTTAAGCAACTTGGATCGAACCCATCTCCGGCTGTATAATTAGGTCTCAATTGGGGTACAATTGAATGGTATTTAAAGTATGATGTATTCTCATAAGATTGTTCTTTGTCGTCAAAATCCTTCCAATTAAATTCATCAGGAAGTCCCTTTACGACTCTTGTTATTGAGCCACCTGCCAATAAAGACCAATTATGTCCGGTCCATCCTGGGAGTTGATTTAATAACAATCCAGAAGTATCATAGTTTAATGAAACATTAAAATCAACACCTCTTTGATTGGTATTAAATATAGGAACAGATATATCTGCCTTTCCTGTGTTCAAGGACATTGAAATATCTCCATATACTGCAATATTACTTGCTGTCGGAGTTGGAACATATTCTGGATTAATAGGAAGAACTTGCGCTTTCAACACAATCTTGCAAGCCACAAAGCATACAATCAAAATGCAGAAACGCTTGATAATAAAGCATTGTTTCTCTTTCATCTTATTCATTTACTAAACTTTTCATTATACACTTTTCCGTTAACATTCACATAGAGCACATACTCGCCCTTAGGGAGAGACACGATGTCGAAGTCCATCTGGTAGTCCGTTCCTGCTGGCTGTCTTGTGCTTTGTCTGCCATAGAGCATACCACGGCTGTTGCTGATAAGGGCATTGATACTTGCATCTGCATCAAGGCTATAGTTCATGGTCAGGGTACATCCATCATTCTTTACCGTGTAATGGATGATGTCCTCACTCGCTATACCGGCTATTGAATCCTCCATGAGAATCTCGCTATTCACGGAATCCTTGAAATCCTCATTGTTTGCAAGCTCCTCAGGGAGATACCTGTACGCTTTCTGAAGGCATGACACAGGAGTCATGTTGTCATAGAAACAGATGGATGATGTCTCATACATAGGATAGCGATAGCCACGCACATACCAGGCATAGTGTTCTTCTATCTCCTGCTTCATGCGTGAAGTGTCCTCCATAAGAGTGTCAGTCTGGGCATGAAGGCTGACGGAGTTCAGGCGTGTTGTATGAACACGCAGCACATTCCTCAGAGTGTCACCTTCCTGATAGATGACAGAACCCTCTGCATCAGCCTCAACAATGAGAGTACCGCCATTCTTCAGAATCAGTCTCTTGCAGTAGTCACCCTTGCCATGGTATGTGTTTGAGATACTGTAGCCATAACAGAAAGGATATGTCATCATGGTCATAGGCTCGGAATACTCCATGTGCTTGAGTCTCGTGTCATAGCCAAGACACCTGAGGGAATCACCGGCAAGCTCGTACTTCCTTGCACTTTCCTCATCGACGCCAATCAGGACGGAGTCCTGAGAAAGGAAATACTCCCTTCTGCTTTTCCTGTCCAAGGACTTCAGCTCGGAGAAGTCCCACAACACATTTTTACCTTCGTCGCCGGGGGCAAAGTATTCCATCTGCCTCACGACATAACCGTCCCCACTGCGTGGGGCGTTTGTAGCCATGTCTATCGTCTGTCCAAAAGAATGTAGGACGGACAACGACACGGCCATCAACAAAACGTTACGTTTCATAGATGATTGAGTTTAATAAAAATTGAGATTTAGTTAGTTACTCTGGGAGACCGCACGTGCATATACACGACGAGCCGTGATACAGCCTCCACAGGAGTCCATATCACGGCTCGTTATATTGTTGTAATGTTATAGCTACATTTATTGTATTGTATTGTATTGTATTGTATTGTATTGTATTGTATTGTATTGTATTG
>CAMOVB010000164.1:0-7180 GCA_946626925.1 uncultured Prevotellaceae bacterium | reverse complement strand
ACACGCATTTCATCTGCATTGTGAATGAAAACGACGCGCAATTAAATCTTTTTGCTTTGTCAATATTCAGACACGCATTTATCAAACCAATCAAATTTGTATTTTGAAAGCATAACATATAAAAATGACAAATAATAGTAGTAATAGTTTAGTTAAGTTGATGCTCATACTGCTTGCGTTTCCTTTTTTCGCACAAAAAATGGAAGCGCAGCAGTTGAGCCTTAGAGATGCTTTTCAGGACAAGTTCCTTATCGGTACAGCCATCAATATGTGGCAAGTGCGACAGGGAGGAGAAAAGATGCATAATCTTATCAAAAACCAGTACAGCGCAATCGTAGCTGAGAACTGTATGAAAGCAGAGGCGGTACAGCCTATCGAAAACATCTTCAACTTCAAGGATGCAGACGACCTTATAGAATTTGCACAGAAAAACGGCCAGGTTGTTACTGGGCATTGCCTCATCTGGCATTCTCAGACTCCAACATGGTTCTTCACCAATGACAAGGGTGTACAAGTTGACCGCGTGACGATGATTGATCGTATGCGCAAGCATATCTATACCGTTGTAGGCCACTTCAAGGGCAAAGTCAAGGGATGGGACGTAGTAAACGAAGCTATCGAACAGGACGGTTCACTCCGCCGCAGCAATTTCTACAATATAATAGGTGAAGACTACATCCGCCTCGCATTCCAGTTTGCACACGAGGCAGACCCAGAGGCAGAGCTTTACTATAACGACTACAGCATGGACAATCCTGCCAAGCGTGAAGCTACCATACGTCTTGTACGTGACCTCAAGAAACACGGACTACGTATTGACGCAATCGGTATGCAGTCACACCTCGGACTTGACACAAACCTCAAGCAGTACGAACAGAGTATCGAAGCATACGCCAAGGAAGGTGTAAAGGTCATGGCAACAGAACTCGAAGTAAGTGTACTCCCTTGGCCAACAGACCAGCAGACAGCCGAGATAAGCACAAACTTCGCATATCAGGAAAAGCTCAATCCATTCAAGAACGGAATCTCAGCCGAAATGCAGGCTAAACAGGACAAGTTCATGGTTAAGCTCTTCAACATATACAAGAAGCACTCAAAGGACATCACACGCATCACCTTCTGGGGTGTAAGCGATGGAGACTCATGGAAGAATGACTTCCCTATCAAGGGACGCACAGACTATCCGCTTCCTTTCGGACGCGACCTCGAGGCTAAGCCTTGGGTCAAAATGATAATCGATTAAATTCGACACATTGAGAATACAGAACAAATAGGTTAATGGTTAGTAATAATAGTATTTTTTGCAAGCGGCTCATCGACGGGATGTCGAAGAGCCGCTTAATTTTTATCCATGTTATCGTATTTTGTATGAAATATAACCCTTTGAATAAAAAAGCTTAATATTTTGAAAAAAACTCATGTTTCTTTTGGATAATTAAAATAAAGAGCATACTTTTGCATATACATTTTAATATAGAAGAAAGGACTGGAAAAGAGAGCCAATAGCCTCTTCGAACGTCCAATATCACTTAATCAAGACAATCTCATGATAAACAGCGTCAATCCATACGTTTCAGTTGACTGTGTACTTCTCGGATTTGATGGGGAGCAGCTCAATGTGCTTGTCGTAAGACAGACCAATGCAGAAAAAGGTAATGATACTGGATGCTATAAGCTCCCAGGCAGCCTCATCAACATGGACGAAGACCTTGACGATGCAGCACAGAGAGTTCTGAAACAACTCACAGGACTTGTTCAAGTCAAGATGGTACAGTTCAAGGCTTTCGGAGGTGCCAACAGACTTGCCAACCCTCGCGACTCTATATGGCTCGAAAGATACCACCACCTTGAGCATCACCTCGAACGAATTGTGACAATAGCATATCTTTCCCTCCTGCGCATCGACCGCAAGATGGAAAAACTGGACTCCGGCTACGAGGCACAATGGATTCCTATCGACAAGCTTCCACCGCTTGCATTCGACCACAGCGAGATAGTCAAGGAGGCGGTCAAGTCTGTCAAGAAGATGACTGCTCTCGACCCTACGATGTTCTTCGACCTTCTGCCTCGCAAGTTCACGGCAACACAGCTGCGCAAACTTATGGAAAGCGTGACAGACGACAAGGTGGACATCAAGAACTTCCATAAGAAACTTGCAAAGATGCCTTACCTCGTACTTCTGGAGGAAAAGGAGGAAGCCGTGAACCACAGAGCTGCACGCTTCTACAAATTCAAGCGTAAATGATGCTTTTTTTTTGTAAGGTTGTCAGGTTATCAGATTGTCAGGTTTGATACTTAATGCGGCTGAACTTTGGATTTACGTAATAAAAACGTGGTATCCAAAAACTCAAAAACTTAAAAACTTAAGAACTTAAAAACTCAAAAACTTAAGAACTTACAAACTTAAAACTTAATATATTTATGTATTTACTCGGTTACGACATAGGTACATCTTCAGTAAAGGCCGCCATTGTCAATTCAGAGACAGGCGAATGTGTAGTATCAGCCCAGTATCCAGATGCTGAGGCACCAATCAGCGCTCCACAGCCAGGATGGGCAGAGCAGGAGCCAGAGATGTGGTGGGACGAACTCGTCAATGCCACAAAGAGAGTTGCCGCAAAGGCTGACCTCAAGCAGGTAGGTGCAATAGGTATAAGTTACCAGATGCACGGACTCGTATGCGTTGACAAGGAAGGCAAGGCCATCCGTCCAAGTATCATCTGGTGCGACGGTCGTGCAGTACCTTACGGCAACAAGGCATTCGAGGCCATCGGTGGCGACAAGTGTCTCAGCCACCTCCTCAACTCGCCAGGTAACTTCACAGCTGCCAAGCTTGCTTGGGTTAAGGAGAATGAACCTGACAACTTTAAGAAGATTAACAAGATTATGCTTCCAGGCGACTACATCGCAATGCGTCTCAGCGGTGGCACAATCAACACTACGATATCTGGACTCTCAGAGGGTATGTTCTGGGACTTCAAGGAGAACAAGGTGAGTGATGACATCATGAAGTTCTTCGGATTCCCTGAAGGCATCATCGCTGACATCGTACCTACTTTTGCTGTTCAGTCAAAGGTATGTGCTGAGGTTGCAAGCCTTCTCGGTGTACCTGAGGGTACTCCTATCTCTTACCGTGGAGGTGACCAGCCAAACAACGCACTTTCACTCAACGTAATGAAGCCGGGCGAGATTGCTGCAACAGGCGGTACTTCTGGTGTGGTATATGGTGTGCTTGGCGAGGTTAACTACGATAAGCTCAGTCGCGTGAACACATTCGCTCACGTGAACCACAACCAGCCAGACACTCGTCTCGGTGTGCTCCTCTGCATCAATGGTACTGGTATCCTCAACGCATGGATGAAGCGTACAGTTGCTCCTGAGGGCATCAGCTATCCTGCAATGAACGACCTCGCAGAGAGCGTACCTGTAGGTGCTGAAGGCCTTAGCATCATCCCATTCGGTAATGGTGCAGAGCGTGTGCTCCAGAACGAGAACCCTGGTGCTTCCGTTCACGGCATCAACTTCAACATCCACACTAAGGCTCACATGCTTCGTGCAGCACAGGAAGGTATCGCCTTCTCATTTGCCTATGGTATGGACATCATGAAGCAGATGGGCATGGACATCAAGACTATCAAGGCTGGCCATGCAAACCTGTTCCTCAGCCCACTCTTCCGTCGCACTCTTGCTGCCGTAACAGGTGCAACTATCGAGCTTTACGAGACTGACGGTTCTGTCGGTGCAGCCTACGGAGCTGGTATCGGTGCTGGCATCTACAAGGATAGCGACGACGCATTCAAGACTCTCAAGCACATCGCTACAGAGAAGCCAGTAGCTGACACAGCTGCTTACAAGGCTGCTTACAAGCTCTGGTGCGAGAGACTTGGTAAATAATGAGGAATGAATAATTAGTAATGAGCAATTAGACGTACTCGGCTCTTCATAGCGATTATTTATCCAAACATGATACTTGCGATGCAAACATTTTGTTTGCATCGCATTTTTGTTTACCTTTGCCTCAAAACTAACAAACCTATATTTCCTGATACACAAACAGCGAAATACCAAAACAAACCTATTATGAAGAATTTACTGACACTTTTACTCATGGGTGCCGCATCCTTGGCAAGCGCACAGAATCCTAATCCCATAAGGGTGAATCAGGTGGGCTACTACCCACACGCAGAGAAGACAGCCGTCATCGAGTCCGATGGCTGGGCTAAGAAGTATGTAATCAAGGATGTCGTCACGGGCAAGAAGGTATGGAAGGGCAAGGCCGTCCGTACCGCCACATCACCTTGGTCTGGCAAGGAGAGAGCCATCATCGACTTCTCCGACATCACGAAGCAAGGCACATACATCCTCACCAACGGCAAGGACTCAGAGCCTATCGTCATCAAGGAGCATGTGTTCAGCGACCTTGCCAAGGCAAGCCTCAAGGCGTTCTACCTACAGCGAAGCGGCGAGGTCATTTCCAAGGAATATGCTGGTCAGTGGTCAAGGCCTTCGGGCCATCCCGACACACTCGTGTATGTACACCCAAGTGCAGCGTCTGCCTCACGCCCTGCCGGCACGGTTATCAGCAGCCCGGGAGGATGGTATGATGCAGGCGACTACAACAAGTACATTGTCAACTCTGGCTACTCTGTCGGCCTCATGCTTTGTGCATACGAGATGAACGAGAAATACTTCAAGAACCTCAACGTCAACATCCCTGAGAGCCATAACAACATACCAGACATCCTCGACGAGATAATGGTGAACATCAAGTGGATGCAGACCATGCAAGACCCTGAGGACGGAGGTGTATATCACAAGCTCACAACGCCTAACTTCGAGGGCTTCATCATGCCAAATGATTGTAAGCAGCCACGCTATGTGGTACAGAAGACCACAGCCGCCGCACTCGACTTTGCTGCTACCATGGCAAAGGCAAGCCGCATATACGGCGAGTTTGCCCAATACAAGGACTTTGCAGAGGAGGCACGCAAGCAGGCATGCCTCGCCTTCGACTGGGCACTTGCCCACCCTGCCGTCTATTACCGCCAGAACGAGATGAACGCCAAGTACGAACCTAAGGTCAATACCGGTGCATACGACGACATGAACGTGAACGACGAGTTCCTCTGGGCTGCCACGGAGATTATCATCACGGAGCTGGTAAACCGCAACATGAGCGTAGAGCAATACTACAACGTGACAATGGAAAAGATGAACGACGTGAGGTACGGCCTGCCTACTTGGGGCAACGTGGCAAGCCTCGCCATCTACTCCTTCATCGGGGCTATGGAGAAATACGGCAGCCAGATGGGCGAGCCACAGGTATATGGATTCATCAAGGAGCAGGTACTACAATATGCCGACGCAGCCCTTGCCACTATCCCTACGTCATGCTACAACAACCCTGGCGGCAACAGTCCGAGGGACTTCTTCTGGGGATGCAACTCGGAGAGCTTTGCAGGCCAAGGCATCATGATGCTCTATGCCTACCGTCTCACGGGCGACAAGAAGTACCTCACGGCAGCCTTGGAGAATGCTGACTACCTCCTCGGACGCAATGCCACAGGCTACTGCTACGTGACAGGCTTTGGCACATTCTCCCCTAAGGCACCTCACCACAGGCTCTCACATGCCGACAAGGTGATTGAGCCTCTCCCAGGCTTCCTCGTGGGCGGTTCAAACCCAGGGCAGCAGGACAAGAAGGACGTACAGGAGCCTTACAAGTCAAGCCAGCCTGACGAGTCATACCTCGACAACATGGGCTCATACGCTTCCAACGAGATAGCCATCAACTGGAACGCTTCACTCGCCGCCCTCATCTGCTGGATAGAGGCTGAAGAGTAAGCCCCAGCCCTCCCAATAATGCAAAACCATAGACGAGCGTACAAATACCGAATTCGGCACTCACAAGTACAGACATCGGCATCCCAACATAGCAAAGGGCAAGATTGACAGCCACACGAAGCAGTCAATCTTGCCCTTTGTCGTATCTTTCACCTCCACGGTCTTGGTGGTATGACGATTAGGTAGTATCTTAGCACACGAATCCGAAAAGACAAGCAACGAACACACGTGTTGGTTTGAACGAACACGTGTGTTGATTAAAACGAAGACGCGTGTCGGTTTTAATCAAATACGCGTATTGACCACCAAAAACCTCACGATGTAAAGGACAATCGCAACAGGAATATGATTAAGTACAAAATATGCTTGAACAAAGGCAAAGGAGCTACAGAAACAAACGATAAGACAATAACCACCAACGAAGTCGTCAAGGCTTGCGATGAGAGTGCACATGCAAAGGAGATAAGCCACCTTAACCCATTGATACCGGAGCAGGTAGCAAAGTCGGTGCTCGACAACTTCTGCGAGGCGGCTCTCAACCTCATGTCCATGGGCTTTGCCGTACACCTGAAGAACGGCAACGACGTGGCAATGCGCCTGTATCCCGATGTGCAAGTGGACGGCGGCAGCATCAACCTCCATAAGGCGCAGGAGCTTGACCCAGACATCACGGAGCTGACACTCGACAATGCCTCCGACCTCGTGCAGAAAGCAGGACTGACAGTCAGGGTGAAGGCCGTGTGCCAACCCAAGTTCTCAGAGCGTCTGCGCAAGCGTGGGCTGACCCTGCACAAGACGGAAGTGGTGGAAAGGTAGAGGCAATGACCCACCCCAGCCCTCCCCAAGGGGGAGGGTCCGTGTGTTTTAGTTATTTTTATTTTGTATTTCCCTCGCAAAAGCGTACCTTTGCACCAAATTTATAGGTAGTATATGAACGAAATAGACAGAAGACGAACATTTGCGATTATCTCGCACCCTGATGCCGGTAAGACTACATTGACAGAAAAGCTCCTGCTTTTCGGAGGACAGATACAAGTTGCCGGTGCCGTTAAATCAAACAAGATAAAGAAATCAGCCACTTCCGACTGGATGGAAATAGAGAAGCAGCGTGGTATCTCTGTCAGCACTTCCGTAATGGAGTTTGACTACACACCTGCTGGCAAGGAAGCACCATCCGGAGAAGCTGGACTCTATAAGGTAAACATCCTCGACACCCCTGGACACCAGGACTTTGCCGAGGACACTTTCCGTACACTTACTGCCGTTGACTCTGCCATCATCGTCATCGATGGTGCCAAGGGTGTGGAGGCACAGACAAGAAAGCTGATGACTGTCT
>CAMOVB010000163.1:0-7196 GCA_946626925.1 uncultured Prevotellaceae bacterium | reverse complement strand
CGCCTTATCCGCATCTTCAAGGATAATGGCGCAGAGGAGATTGTAATCATCACAAACAATCTTACTACGCTCACTCAGAACCATCTGCGTGATTTGCAGACAAAGGACGAAAGCATTAAACTTATCGTCAAGACTACTCCAAGTTCAATGCACAGCTTCTATGAGCTAAAGCCACTTATAGGCAACGGAAAGTTCTGTCTCACAACAGTAGATACAATTTTCCGTGAAAAGGAGTTCGGTGAATATATTGATGCTTTCAAGGCTTACGAGGGTGACGGAATGATGGCTGTCACAGACTATATTGACGACGAAAAGCCACTCTACATCTCTACAGATGCAGAAATGAACATAACTGGTTTCCATGACTCACTCGAGAATTTTGCTGCAAGCGAACCTGGCAAAGACGGTAAGTCTGTATGCAAATACATCTCTGGCGGAATATATTGTCTTAACGAGAAAGCCTTCACTACTCTCGACAAGTGCATAAACAGCGGGATGTCACGTATGCGCAATTTCCAGCGTCAGCTCGTCTTTGACGGACTTAAACTCAAGGCATACCAGTTGAGCAAGATTCTCGATGTTGACCACGCAAGCGACATAGAGAAAGCAGAAAGTTTCTTAAAATCATAACGTATGAAACTGCTTGGAATATACAGAAGCGAAAAGTTCTCGCCAAATATGGTGAGTAACGACAAGGCTATTCTTGATGCTGTCGCCGACGAATTGAGGAACATGGGTAATGAAGTTGTCACCATGAGTGAGGACGACATATCTACTCTCTCCTACGACGTCTCAGCATACGACAAAGTCTTCGGTATGCTTCGTAACACAAATACAATAAATAGGCTCATGGAGAAGAATGACGAAGACAAGTTCGTCAACTCACTTGGCGGTATTCTTGACTGCAACGAACGTGTTGCTCTCCTGGAGATATTCATGGACGAAGGCATAAACATGCCACCATGCGCCCTATACACCCACCTCGGAGTAAAGAGCAATGGTGAAGTCACATTTCCTCTATGGATAAAGAAAGGTAACGGATGTGCCGAAGTAAAGGAAGACACAAGTTTTGTCACAAATGATGACGAGGCTGCAGCCGTGATAGCAGACTTTCAGGAGAGAGAGATACCAAGCTTCGTTGCCCAGCAACACATAGAAGGCGACCTTGTCAAGTTCTACGGAGTAGAAGGTACAGACTTCTTCCGATGGTACTATGCAAACGAGGGACATTCCAAGTTCGGACTTGAAGATATTAACGGCAAGGAGCATGGCTACACATTCAATAATGAAGCACTCAAGGCACTTGCCGACAGGGCTTCACGCTCAGTTGAGACACCCATATATGGTGGTGATTGTGTGATAGACGCAAATGGTGAAATATACATAATAGACTTCAACGATTGGCCAAGTTTCTCCAGATATAGAGACGAAGCAGCCAAGGCTATTGCTACAAGAATAATGAAATAAGATTTTTTAGGATAAAAAATAGATAAGGCATTATGTCAAGTAAAAAAGAAAAGATTCAGTCAACAATAAAATCAACAGATACTGAAGAAAATATAGATATATACTGGACACGTCCAATAGGCTATATGTGGGCTAAGTTCTTCGAACGTCTCGGAGTACACCAAATACTGTAACAATCATATCCATGTTCCTCGGAGCAGGAGCAGGTATATGCTTCTTTTTTGATTCATACCGTTTAGCAGGACTTGATGGTCTATACATCAACATTCTCGGAGTACTCCTCCTTGCATGGGCAAACTTCTACGATTCTGCTGATGGACAGTTGGCACGTATGACAGGCAAGAAGACTAAACTGGGACGAATCCTTGACGGAGCAGCAGGAGACGTATGGTACATTTTCATATACTTTGCTCTCGTGTTCCGTATGTGGCGTTACTGGGAACCAGACATGCAGATATTTGGATATACCATCGACTACATAATATGGTGCATAATCGTGTTTGCCTACGTAGCATTTGATGGCTTCCTCTGCCACCCTGGACAATGTCGTATTTCTGACTACTACCGCAACATCCACCTCCTCTTTCTCAAGGGAAAGAATCAGAGTGAGGCAGATACATACGAAGTTCAGAAACAGATATATGACAATCTTTCATGGAAGAATGACTTTATTGAGAAATTCTTCCAGTTCTTCTACAAGAATTGGTGTAAGGGACAAGCAAATGACACTCCACAGCTCCAGAGACTTCTCAATAATCTCAGGGCAAAATATGGAGAGGACATACCACAGGAATTTAGAGACCGTTTCCGTACTCTCAGTTTCCCAGTATTAAAATGGACAAATGCACTCACATTCAACTGGCGTGCCATATTCCTTTACATAAGTTGTCTGCTCGACCTTCCATGGCTCGTAATAGCAGTAGAAATTGTTGTCTTCTCTGCCATTCGTCTCCACATGATTCACTATCATGAGGGATTCTGCAAGAAGCTTGCGGACGAGCTGGAGTAAAGCCCCCCAGCCCCCAAAGGGGGCGGCCATCCGGATTGAGTTTGAGAACGAAAATTTAGAAAAAGAAAATTTCTCTTTCACATCAAAACACAGAGGACGCAGAGAACACAGAGTTTTTGCATGTTAATTATTAATTGTTAATTATTCCTGTTTTCTTTGGTTTTCCCCACGTTTTTCTAATTGGCCGCTTTGCGGCACAGCCATAATCCGGAGGCATAAATTACAGATTTGAGATTTGAAACATAACAAGATGAAAGATATAAAAGGTATAATCTTCGACTACGGAGGTACTATAGATACTAACAGCCTTCACTGGAGTGAGGTGTTGTGGGAAGGCTATGAACACGTGGGTGTACCCGTTTGCAAGGAGGAGTTCCGCACAAGTTATGTATTTGCTGAACGTGCTCTTGCTAAGCATCCATACATCAAGCCTGAGCATAATTTCCTCGACCTACTAATCATCAAGTGTGACCTTGAGACAGGCGACCTCGTGGAACGTAAGATATGGAAGACCACAGAAGAAGACCGCAAGGCAAAGTCGGATGCTATTGCCCACTATTGCTATGACTATGTACTCAACGTACTCAAAACAAGCCGTGAGGTGATAGAACGACTCAGCAAACGCTACCCTCTCGTCCTTGTGAGCAACTTCTACGGCAACATACAGACAATACTCAAGGATTTCAAACTTGAGTACTTTCAGGACATAATAGAGTCAGCTGTGGTAGGTGTCAGAAAACCTGACCCAAAGATTTTCCAATTGGGAGTAGATGCCCTTCGTAAGGTAACAAACACAGATGATAAGACAATGCCTGCCGACAGCATAGTTGTCGTGGGTGACTCATTCAGCAAAGACATAGTACCAGCCAACAGTATCGGTTGCAAAACCGTATGGATCAAGGGTAAAGGTTGGGGTAACGAAGAAATTGACGAATCTGTACCAACAAAGATTATTACAGATATCGCCAATTTGTACGATTTATTTGCATAATAAAGTTCAAACACAAACAATTCAGACTTTTAGGACACTTTTATCGCCCACGACTATTATGTTACGGGCGATAAAAGTTTTACCTTTGCATCGTTTTTAGAACATGAATTTTATGAAACGATATTTTCTTTTAATATTAAATCTCCTCTTCACACTCTTCATCAACGCACAGGTGACTGGTAAGGTCATAGATGCCAAGACACGCAAGCCTATCGACTACGTCAACGTGTACTATGAAGGCAAGAACTGTGGAGAGATGACAGACGAAGACGGACGTTTCGTGATAAAAGAGGACTCCACATGGAACGAACTAACGATACATACTCTTGGATACGTGACTCATGTCATCAAGCTCAACCATAAGCGAGGCAAGAACAAGGACCTCGTCATCAAGCTTGTACCAGAATCCAAGGTACTTGAGGGCGTTACGCTCACAGCAAAAAAACAGAAGTATTCGCGCAAGAATAACCCCGCTGTCGAACTAATGAAGAAGGTCATAGCCCACAAGAAGAATGCAGACATCAGAAGCCGCGACTACTTCACATACAGCAAGTATGAAAAGATGGTATTCTCCATCAACGAGGTGACAGACAAGGTGTTTGAGGAAGGCGAATACAAGCAATTCGCATTCATCAAGGATCATGTGGAACTTTGTCCAGAAACGGAAAAGTACATTCTGCCACTCACGGTAGAGGAAAAGATATCACAAGTATTATATCGCAAGAACCCTAACTCCGAGAAGACAGTCATCAAGGCAGAAAGTAACAAGGGTGTGAACGACCTCATCAATACTGGTGAGATTCTCAACACCATGCTCAAGGAAATATTCACTGACGTAGATATCTACCAGAACGAGTGCCGACTACTCCAGTATCCGTTCAAGAGTCCAATTGCAGACAATGCCATCAGTTTCTACCGCTACTACATACAGGACACATTGATGATAGAGGGCGAGAAGGTCATAGAGCTTGGTTTCTTACCAAACAACCAGCAAGACTTCGGATTCTCTGGTTACCTGCACATCATGGCTGACTCTACATATCAAGTAAGACGCGTAGAACTGAACATACCTAAGCGTAGCGACGTCAACTTCGTAGATAACATGATTATTAAGCAGGACTTCACAGAACTTCCAAGTGGCGAGCGCATAGCACATATAAACGATATGCTCATAGAACTGAAACTGTCCAAGTGGCTCGGCAAGTTCATGGTGCAGCGTACAACTCGTATCAAAGATGTTGATTTCAACGAGATACCAAAGTCTGTCTTTAAGCATATCAAAGGTGACACGTTCAAGGAACCTGATGCTGAGATGCAGTCAGAAGAATACTGGAATGAATTCCGTCAGGTGGAACTCTCATCAAGCGAAAGCAAGATGGACAGTTTCCTCGACAAGATAACAAACATCAAGGGATTCAAGTACATCATCTTCGGAGTAAAAGCGATGATAGAGAACTTCGTGGAGACAAGTGCAACACTCGACAAGAACAAGGTCGATATAGGTCCTATCAACACCATCATTTCCCACAACCATTATGACGGATGGCGCTTCCGTGGTTCAGCACTTACTACGGCACACCTATCCCCTCACCTTTTTGCCAATGGCTACGTAGCTTATGGTACAAAGACAAAGAATGTGTACGGAAAGATGCAACTCACATACGCCTTCAACAAGAAGGCTTATCTGCCACGAGAGTTTCCAGTAAACAACCTCTCTGTTTATTATTGGAATGATATACGTTCACCATTTGACAAATTCATTCCTACCGACAAGGACAATATGTTCCTCGCCATGCAGGCAAGTAAGGTTGACCAGTACAGCCACACCAAGGAATGGCGTGTTGATTACACACGTGAGTACGAGAACGGTTTCAAGTTGAATGCACAGTTCACTCATAACAACAACAAGGCTGTAGATGCCCTGTTCTTCCAGCCACTCAATGGTAATGCACTCCCAGACGGAAAGACAGGATTGGTAGAGTCATACACAACAGCTGAGTTTAAAGCAGGCATATCGTTCGAACCTGGTGCTACATACATCAACACCAAGCAACGACGCATAAAGGTAAACAAGGATGCACCAATAATATCTGTAAGCCATACTATGGGTGTACAAGGTATCTTTGGTAGCGACTACAGCTACAACGTCACAGAGGCAGGAATATACAAAAGATTTTGGTTCGGTTCATGGGGTAAATGGGACAACGATATCAAAGCAGGAATACAATGGAACAAGGTACCATTTCCACTCCTCATCCATCCTGCTGCCAATCAAGCATACATTCTTGAGGACTATTGCTTTAACCTCATATCAAGCAACGAGTTCCTTAACGACAGGTATGTGTCATACATCACAGCATGGGATTTGAACGGTAAAATATTCAACCGCATACCGCTCATCAAGAAGCTCAAGTGGCGTGAAGTCATCGGATTCAACGTACTTTGGGGACAGTTGACTGACCGGAACAATCCTGCACACAGCAACTACACAGACACAGATCTGTTCTATTTTCCTGGACACTTCAACAGCGAGGGAGTGTATGAGCAGAACACAGTCAATATGGACACCCGTAAACCATACGTAGAGATGCGTCTCGGTATCCACAACATCTTCAAGCTCATCGAAGTTGATTATGTACGCCGACTCACATACCTCAATGACCCAGGAACAAACAAGTGGGGCATACGCTTCATGTTCAGAATGTCATTCTAAGTTTTTGAGTTATTATGTTCTTTGTCGTGACAGACTCTAAAAAAAGACGTAATAATTTGCAAAAAAGAAGCATTTAAAGGCATGAAAACATAAAAAAATATAAAAAGCACTATGATTATTGCATTTATTCAGCAAATCGTAGTGCTTTATTTATTCAAAAACATTATCTTTGTCACAAATTGTATTGATAAAGTATCATCCAATAGAAAAAACAACAAAAAATAAAAAGAAGAGAAAATGAAAAAAATTGTACTATCATTACTTACAATGGTTCTTTTCGCAAGCTCAATGAATGCACAGAACCTCTACAGAACAGTATATGACAAGGCTACGGCTGTCGTAAATAGTGCAAATGCTTCTGAGGAAGAACTCCAGTTGAACCAGTTCAAGGTTACATGCCTTAACTACATCACTATGATGGTTCAGCAGAAGAATCTCAAGAAGGACAACTACTTCTATGACTCACAAGCTGTAAGTCTCACAAGTTTCGTTACAGACTTTCAGGTGAACCTCACAAAGGCACGTGCAATCTCTACAGAGAAGCGTCTTGAGGTCATCAAGCTCTATCGTGACGCCACTCTCTACAATCCTCTCTTCAAGGATACAGACACTGAGCGCACTATGTGCTACGTAAACGACGTAAATTCCCTTACTCCATTCTGCCTTGACACAGATTGGGAAAAGGCATACGAGCAAACAACTACAATGGTAAAGAATGTCTTCAACAAGAAGTAATTTCATTACACAAATTCATACAAAAAGGATAGAGCCATCGCCCTATCCTTTTTTTGATTCTAAAGGAATAATTGTGAGTAATGGTGGTAGGTAGATTGGATTGTAATCGTTTGTCTTGTTGGATACTTCTGTATGCCATATAGACCACCAAATTAGTCAAAATATAACCATGCTTTCAGTCAATGATGCCAACAATTCACTATTTAGTACGGAATCAGCATCGACAAGCTTGCCAATCAATTAATTTTCTTTTTGCACCATCAATATGGATGATATTACCT
>CAMOVB010000162.1:0-7436 GCA_946626925.1 uncultured Prevotellaceae bacterium | reverse complement strand
AGGATACATGTACGGTCATCAGGATGATCCTTTCTATGGAATAACATGGGAATGGGACACTGACCGTAGCGACACCAAGGAACTGGTGGGCGACTACCCTGCTGTCATGGGCTTCGACCTCGGTGGTATAGAGATGGGTGACGAGAAGAATCTCGACAGCGTACCTTTCAACCGCATACGTGAGGAGATAATCAACCACTACTATCGTGGAGGTATCATCACCATATCATGGCATCCTCGCAATCCACTTACGGGTACTACAGCATGGATTGAGAAGGACATAGAGAGATATGACAATGCTGTCAATGCACTCCGTGCCATCAATCATGAACGACTGGTGAAACAGGTTGTCAACCCTAAGCATACAGTCAGGTCTGTACTCACGGGCGGTAGTCAGCACGCCAAGTTCACGGAATGGATGAACCGTGTGACAGCCTTCCTCAAGTCGCTCACAGACAATAAGGGCAATCCTATCCCTGTCATCTTCCGACCATGGCACGAGAACAACGGCTCATGGTTCTGGTGGGGACAGAACAACTGTACGGACGACGAGTTCCACGCTCTCTGGAACATGCTTCAGGACCATGTCAACAAGCAACTGCCTACGAGCATCGTGTGGAGCTACTCCCCTAACCTTGACGGAATGTGGACAGAGACACGCTTTCTCAAGCGTTATCCTGGCGACAGCCGTGTCGATTTGATTGGTCTCGATGCCTATCAATGGGGTACGGAAGCAGATTTCAAGGCTGGAGTGACTGCCGACTTGAAATTTATTAGTACATTTGCATCACAGCATTGCAAACTCATTGCCATGACAGAGTGCGGCTACCAGAACTCACCTGATGCCACATGGTGGACAAGGGTGTTCAAGCCGCTCATCGAAAACTATCCAGTATGCTATTTTCTTCCTTGGCGCAACTACAAGAAGGAACATTTCGGAGCAAGCAAGGATGCCAAGACTGCCGAAGACTTCAAGGCATGGACAAAGGACAAGAGGTTCCTGTTCCTGAAGGATGCTAAGTGAATTCATAATGCATAATTCATAATTAGCATGCAGGGGCGCTGAACAACAGGCTAATTTTAGCAGTCAAACGGACTAGCGCTAGTCGGTAAGACAGACTAGTACTAGTCTGCAATACAAACTAGTGCTAGTCTGTAACACAAACTAGCGCTAGTCGGCGATACAAACTAGCGCTAGTCTGGGCGGCCACTAATAACAACCATAATTCACAACTAACAACTCAAAACTTACAAGCATGTCTTTCAATGATTTAGTTTCTGCCATCCGTACTCGTCATGAGGCGCTTCTCTCACGCAAAAACATACCAGAAGAGGGAGGCAACGGCATATATACACGATACAAATATCCTGTCGTCACGGCAGAGCATACTCCGCTGGAGTGGCGTTATGACTTCAATGAGAAGGACAACCCATACTTCATGCAACGCATCATGATGAACGCCACCCTCAATAGTGGTGCCATCAAGTGGAATGGCAAGTACGTCCTCGTGGTGCGTGTCGAAGGAGCTGACCGTAAGAGCTTCTTTGCCGTGGCAGAGTCGCCTAATGGTATTGACAATTTCCGTTTCTGGGACGAGCCTATCACAATGCCAGAGGATGGTGCTCCCGCAACAAACATATACGATATGCGCCTCACACGTCATGAGGACGGATGGATATACGGACTCTTCTGCGTGGAGCGTCACGACGACTCCATGCCTAACGACCTCAGTGCCGCTACTGCCACATGCGGTATAGCACGAACAAAGGATCTCATCAACTGGGAACGCCTCCCCGACCTCAAGGCACAATGCCAGCAACGCAACGTGGTGCTTCACCCTGAGTTTGTCAATGGCAAGTATGCCCTCTACACACGTCCACAGGACGGCTTCATCGATGCTGGTTCAGGCGGTGGCATAGGATGGGCACTTATCGACGACATTACACATGCTGAAGTAAAGGAAGAGGCTATCATCAACGCACGTCACTATCACACCATCATGGAAGTGAAGAACGGCGAGGGTCCTCACCCTATAAAGACACCAGAGGGCTGGCTTCATCTTGCCCACGGAGTACGTGGTTGTGCTTCGGGCTTGCGATATGTTCTTTATATGTACATGACCGCACTTGACGACCCTACCAAGGTCATTGCACAACCAGGTGGCTACTTCCTCGTACCACAGGGAGAGGAATACATAGGCGACGTGATGAACGTGACCTTTGCCAACGGATGGATAGCCGACGGATGCGACGATGCTCCACACGGCGGTGCCATGCACTCCATGGACGACAAGGTATATATATATTATGCCTCTTCCGACACTCGCATGCACGTGGCAACATCTACCGTGGCACGTCTCGTTGACTACTGTCTCCACACGCCTGCCGATGGATTCACCACTGGTGCAAGCGTGGAGAACATCAAGGCATTGATAAGGAAAAACAAAAAATAGAAATATTTCTCCTGTAGTAAAGAGGAGTAAATAGAAGTAAAAGGAGCAAGTTGAAAACTTGCGAAACTTTTAACTTTTAATTTTTAACTTTTAACTCTGAAAGTTATGGCAACCTTAAAAGAAAAAATCGGCTATGCACTCGGTGATGCTGCCTCAGGCGGTATCACATGGAAGATTATGTCAATAGCATTTCCATTCTTCTTTACAAATGTATTCGGTCTGTCACTTGCCGACACAGCAGCACTCATGCTCATAGCACGTATGTTTGACGTAGTCACCGACCCAATCATGGGTAGTCTTGCCGACCATACACAGTCACGCTGGGGCACATACCGCCCTTGGCTCATCTTCGGCTCAGTACCGTTCGGCATCATCTTTGCACTCCTGCTCTTCACACCCGAACTGGGCGAGACAGGCAAGCGCATCTATGCCTACAGTCTCTACCTCATGATGATGGCAATATATACTGCCGTCAACGTGCCTTACGGCTCACTCCTCGGCGTGATGACAAAGGACGACAACGAGAAGAACGAGTTCTCCTCCTATCGTATGGTAGGAGCATACGCCATGGGATTCGTCACTCTCTATTCGTTCCCTTATCTCCAGAAGATGATAGGCGGAACGGATGCACACCAGTATGCAGTACTCGGAGCTGGCTTCGGACTTCTTGCAGCACTCATGACACTTGCTTGCGGACTCCTCACAAAGGAACGTGTCAAGCAGGTGCGTGCCGAGAGTTTCTCGTTCAAGCAGTTCGGCAACCTCTTCAAGAACAAGCCGTGGATATTCCTTACACTCATAGGAATATGCACCAACTTCTTCAACGGCTTCCGCTATGCCGTGGCAAGCTACATGATAACATACTGCCTCGGTGGCGATGTCACCATCGGTAGCCTCATCATCAACTATACGGTCTTCATGGCATTCGGCGAGGTGACATGTATGATATTCGGTGGTCTCTCACCTAAGTTCACCAAGTGGGTAGGTTCAAAGCGCAAGGCATTCATCTGGTCTTCTGCCATCTGCCTTGTACTCTCTCTCACATTCTTCTTCGTACCGATGAGCCCTGACTACATCGGGGTGATGGTCGCTCTCGTCATACTTACCTCCGTAGGCGTGGGCTTCTACTCCCCATTGCTATGGTCAATGTATGCCGACGTGGCTGACTACGCGACAGAGAAGGACGGAACATCATCCACAGGACTTATCTTCTCATCAGGAACGATGTCACAGAAACTTGGTGGTGCCGTGTCAGGCTCACTCATTGCCATCCTCCTCAAGCTCGCTGGCGCAACGATGGATGAGAACAACACACTTGACGTTGCCTCTATTGACGATAATGTCAAGTCGATGATATGGGCTATCTTCTCTATCTTCCCAGCCATCATCGCCTTAATCATGGGCTATCTGGCGTATCTGTATCCGATAAAGAAATAAGGCCCCACCCCAGCCCTCCCCAAGGGGAGGGAGCGGAAGGCACTCATCGATGCTTTGCCGTGAACGACAAAGCAAAATCTTAATTCATAATTCTTAATTTTCCCGATGGAAGAAAGAATCGAAATAATGAAACAGGAGATGGAGGATGTTCTTCACAATAACATCCTCCGCTTCTGGCTTGACAAGATGCAGGACATGGAGCATGGCGGCTTCTATGGACAGATGGCGGGTGACGGCACACTCGTCAAGACTGCCAACAAGGGCGGCATACTCAATGCCCGCATACTGTGGTCATTCTCTGCAGCCTACCGCATGACACGTCGCAAGGAATACCTCGATGCTGCCACACGTGCCAAGGACTATATCCTCCAGTATTTCGTTGACAAGGAATATGGAGGCACATATTGGGAACTCGACTACATGGGCAATCCCGTCGATACCAAGAAACAGTTCTATGCACTCGGTTTCATGCTCTACGGATTGAGCGAGTATGTGCGTGTAACCAATGATGAGGAAGTTCTCCAACAGGCAATCAACCTCTACCATTGCATTGAAGAGCACTCTCTTGACAAACAATACAACGGCTACATAGAGGCACAGACACGTACATGGCAACCTATTGCAGATATGCGTCTCTCCGAACTTGATGCCAACTATCCCAAGTCGCAGAATACACATCTGCACATCATCGAGCCATACACCAACCTCTACCGTTGTCTCAAGGAGATTGACCATAAGGACACGACACTCATGCGTTCGGTAGAAGCATCGCTACGTAATCTTATCAGCATCTTTACGGACAAGATACTCAATCCAGAGACTCATCACCTCGACCTTTTCTTTGAGAACGACTGGACTCGTGGTGCAGGTCATCTTGAAAGTTACGGCCACGACATCGAGTGCTCATGGCTCATACACGAGGCTGCACTCGTACTTGGCGACAAGGCTGTGCTATCTAAGGTTGAACCTATCGTACAACTCATAGCCAAGGCAAGTGAGAAGGGTCTCAATCCTGACGGTTCAATGATTCATGAGGCAAACCTTGACACAGGTACAAAGGATGACAACCTCCATTGGTGGGTACAGGCAGAGAATGTTGTTGGCTGGTACAATATCTATCAGCATTTCGGCGATGAGTCCGCACTCGACAAGTCCCTCCGTTGCTGGCAGTACATCAAGGACAATCTCATTGACTACGAACATGGCGAGTGGTATTGGAGCCGCGATGCCCAAGGTGGCCTCAACACCACCGACGACCATGCCGGCTTCTGGAAATGTCCATACCACAACAGCCGCATGTGTCTTGAGATTATAGAGAGGAGATAGACCCACCCCAACCCTCCCTACAGGGAGGGGGAAAAGATGGCTATCCATTCCTAATTCCTAATTCCTAATTAAAAAGAGATGAAACCTTACAAATTTCAACCATATCTAAAGACCACACTGTGGGGTGGCTATCAGATAGCACCCTTCAAGGGTATCTACACGGCTCAGCCTAATATAGGTGAGAGCTGGGAGATAAGTGGCGTACCAGGACATGAGAGTGTAGCCATCGACCGCGGACTCATAGATGATGTTGACGTGGGACTCACTCTCACCCAACTCATCGACAAGTACAAGGGACTGCTCATAGGCGACAAGGTTTACAAGACCTACGGCAACAAGTTCCCTATCCTCGTCAAGCTTATCGACTCACGTCAGGACCTCTCCGTACAGGTGCATCCTGACGACAAGCTGGCCATGGAACGTCACGGATGCGCAGGTAAGACCGAGATGTGGTACGTCATCAAGGCAGACATAGGAGCAAAGATATATAGCGGACTTCGCAAGTCCATCACTCCCGATGACTACGAGCGACTCGTAAGCGAGAACGAAGACGAAAGACCCGACGGCAGCGAGAATCCGATGGCTTCGGTCATAGCCACACATGAGAGCCATGACGGCGACCTCTACTTCATTCCTGCGGGACGGCTTCATGCCATCGGTGCAGGCAATTTCCTTGCTGAGATACAGCAGACAAGCGATATAACATACCGTGTGTATGACTTCGGAAGAAAGGATGCCCACGGCAAACCTCGTGAACTGCACGTAGAACAGGCAAAGGATGCCATCGACTATCAGGTATGGCCAGAGTATCGCACAAGCTACGACTCCACCAAGCCAACCTCACAGCTTATCAACTGTCCTTACTTTGTCGTCCATCGTGTAGTGGTACAGGTAGCGGCACAGATTGACTTCAAGTGCGACTCCTTCGTCGTCGTCATGTGTCTGTGGGGCGAAGCCAACATCAACGGCATCAGCATCCGCCAAGGTGAGACGGTCCTCGTCCCTGCGTCAGAGAATATCCTGTATATATTCGGTAATGCAACATTCCTGACAGCAACGATGTAAGGAAGACGCACCCTGCAAGCCATCTTGCTTGTTCCAGAAAGCCGTCTTTGGCTTTTCCCCCAAAGAGCCATACTTGGCTCTCCTCACGCTTTATTCGTCATTAATTATCTTAATACATATACACGATTCCTATGAAGCATTCATTCGTATTGTCAATACTCGCATCCGTGGCTCTCACGGCATCAGCAGAGAAGGTAGAGATACATACTCCAGGCAACAGCCTTGTTGTTGACATCTGGAAAGATGGAGAACCTAAGTTCGTCTATTACGGTTCAAGGCTCTCAGCCAATGACCTCAAGTCGCTCCCTAATCCTACTACGGACAACTGGTCGCACCTCGACCTCTATCCTGCTTATGGTGCCAACCATACGCAGAGTGAGGTGGCACTTGCCATGACTCATGCCGACGGCAATATGTCCACAAGCCTCCTCGTGCAGGATTACGACATCAAGGAAGTGAGCGACAAGGCTCCTAACGGCAACGACCGCAAGGGCACTCTCCTTACTATCACACTCAAGGACCCTGTCTATCCGACAACCGTTCATCTCTACTACCTTGCCTACAAGGACGTGGATATGATAGAATGTTGGAGCGACATCAACAATGCCGAGAAGAAGGATGTGCTCCTCACTCAGTTCTACTCAACATGTATGCCTATACGTCGTGGCAATGTGTGGGCAAGCCATTTCCATGGTTCGTGGGCAGCCGAAGGACAGCTCACCGAGGAAAAGCTGAACAACGGCATGCTTGTAATCAAGAACAAGGACGGAGTACGCAATGCCACAAGTGACCGCTCCGAAGTCATGTTCTCGCTTGACGGCAAGGGACAGCAGAACTGCGGTGATGTCATCGGTACAGCCGTACTCTATTCGGGCAACTACCGTGTGGCAATAGACACCGACGACTCAGAGTATCACTACTACTTTGCTGGTATCAATCCCGACAACTCGTCCTACCGACTTCGCAAGGGCGAGACATTCACAACGCCACACGTGGCTTACACCTTCTCACGTGAAGGACTCTCAGGAGCATCTCGCAACTTCCACCGTTGGGGACGTAACTATCAGTTGCGTCATGGCAACGTACCTCGTGACATACTCCTCAACTCATGGGAAGGTGTCTATTTCGACATCAACCAGAAAGGTATGGACAAGA
>CAMOVB010000161.1:0-7462 GCA_946626925.1 uncultured Prevotellaceae bacterium | reverse complement strand
TACTCGTATGGCTGAGGAATATGCGGAGCGACCTTCCGATTTCCATCTCTATACGGCTGATGAGTACATCGACCTTGTTATCGACTTCGTGGAGAATCTTCGTCCAGATATTGTCCTTGAACGCTTCGTGTCACAATCGCCGGCATCCCTTCTTGCCATCCCTGGTTGGGGATTGAAGAACTACGAATTTGTTGAGAAGGTACGCAAGCGCATGGAAGAGCGTGATGCAAGACAGGGAAAAAGATATTGTTTGATTTGAATTAAAAACTCGTAATATGAAAAGACTTTTAATCTTAGTTATGTCATTTGTTACTGTTGCTGCTGCGTTTGCAAAGCAGATAACTCTTGATGATGTTGTAGGCGGTTATTACCGTGAGAAAGGTGTGTATGGTGTCGTGCCTCTTGCCGATGGCGAAAGTTATTCGCAGATTAGCGAGGATGGCAAGCAGATTCTCCGTCGTTCATTCAAGAATGGCGAAGTGCTTGAAACTCTCTTTGATGCCAAGACAGCACGTAATGCAAAGCTTGATAGGGTAGAGAGCTACATTATGTCTCCTGACCAGAAGAATATTCTCATTGAGACAAACCGTCGTGGCATCTATCGCCACTCAGCTGTTTCTACATATTATATATATAATGTGCACAACCGCACTCTTACTCCTCTTTCTACAAAGGGTGAACAGGAAGTGCCTAAGTTCTCTCCTGACGGCACGATGATTGCTTTCGTCCGTGACAACAACATCTTCCTCGTCAAGCTCCTCTACAATAATGCGGAGACACAGGTGACTAAGGATGGTGAGTTCAATAAGGTCATCAATGGTAAACCTGATTGGGTGTATGAGGAGGAATTTGCATTCAACTGTGCTTACGACTTCAGCTCCGACAGCCAGATGCTTGCTTGGATTCGCTTTGACGAGTCAGAGGTGTCAACATTCTCTTTCCAATGGTTCGCTGGTGCTGCTCCTGCTAAAAAGGAGTACACCCTTTACCCAGGATTGTATAGCTACAAATATCCAAAGGCTGGTGACAAGAACTCCAAGGTGTCTGTTCACAGCTACGACATTAAGTCACGTGTCACTCGTAACCTCGATGTGCCTGTAGAGAGTGACGGCTATATTCCACGCATCCAGTTTACAGGTGTCAAGGATAAGCTCGCTGTTGTTACGTTCAATCGTCATCAGGACGTTATGGACATCTACCTTGTTGATGCACGTGCCACAACATCGCAGCTCATTCTTCGTGAGAAAGCAGAAAAGTACGTAAGTGAGGATGTCATTCAGAATCTTGACTTCTCACGTGACCAGTTTGTTTTCCTCAGTGAGCGTGACGGTTATCAGCATCTCTATCTTTACAACATGAACGGAAGACTTGTTCGCCAACTTACATCAGGTAAGTTCGTCGTAAGCGAATACTACGGCTGCGATGCTTCTGGCAAGAACTTCTTCTTTGCCTCAAACGAGGGAAGCCCTCTTGAGAAATATATTTATAAGGTGGATGCTTCTGGCAAGCGCACTAAGCTTTCTACACAGAAGGGATGTAATACGGCAATCTTCTCTAAGGGATGTAACTACTTCATGAACGTTCATTCTGCCCTTGGCGTTCCTTCTGTTTACACTCTATGCAATGCAACAGGCAAGAGCCTCAAGGTACTTGAAGACAATAGCGAGTTGAAGGGTAAGCTTGCAGAGGCGGAGCTTGGACAGGCAGAACTCTTCACTTTCACTACTGCAGACGGAGTGGAACTTAATGGTTGGATGGTAAAGCCACGCAACTTCGATGCTTCAAAGAAATATCCTGTTCTTATGTTCCAGTATAGTGGCCCAGGAAACCAGCAGGTTCACAACTCTTTCAAGAATGGCTTTTTTGGTGGCCTTATGTGGGAACATCGTCTTGCACAGAAAGGTTACGTCGTTGTGTGTGTTGATGGACGTGGTACAGGTGGACGTGGTGCTGAGTTCCAGAAGTGTACTTATCTCCGCATGGGTGATCTTGAGTCACACGACCAGGTGGAAACAGCTATTTGGCTTGGTCAGCAGTCATACGTTGACAAGAACCGTATTGCCATCTGGGGATGGAGCTTCGGAGGATTCAACACAATCATGTCACTTTGTGAAGGTCGTAAGGTCTTCAAGTGCGGTGTTGCCGTTGCTCCTGTAACCGACTGGCGTTATTATGATACCGTTTATACAGAGCGCTTCATGCGCACTCCGCAGGAGAATCCTGACGGTTACGACTGCTCACCAATGCACAAGTATAAGAAACTTCAGGGTGATCTCCTCATCATCCACGGTCTTGCTGATGACAACGTGCATTTCCAGAACACAGCTGAGCTTACAGAAGCCATGACTCAAGCTAACATCCAGTTTGAAATGGCTACTTACACCAACCGTAATCACAGCATTTATGGTGGTAACACTCGCAAGCACCTCGTCACTCGCATCGAGAATTATCTCGACAGAGAGTTGAAGAAATAATTACCAAGATAATTCTGGATAATTACCCGTATTAAATCTGTTTTTGGATTTAATACGGGTAATCTGTTTTTATACGCTTGTCTTGTTATAATGTCATGTGTTTCTATATTTTATGGCCCAAATGTCTTTTTTATCGAACTCTCAAAATTTTCGTACCTCTTTTCGACTCAAGAATAGATTTTTCACTCAGAAAGCAATATCTTTTCAATTTTGTACCTAAAGAATGAAACTATTGTACCATTGTATTTTCGTAAAAAATTACCAGAAGAATGTATTTGGTTATTTAGTGTACAAAATTGGGGCGTAAAAAGCGTAATTTGTTTAAAATCGGCTACAAAACGTGAGAAAATAAATCAAAGCATCCAAATGATATCTTTCCCCATTGTCTTTCTTTGCGACTTTTGGCTCTGTTTTCTCGTTGTTGAGTAAAAGATAATAAAATGCGCAAAATTAGAAAGGGTGTTAATGGCACATATTGTCAATTTATGTGATTCTCCACCACAAAATATAGGTGTGCAATTGACAACATATCAATATTTTGTATTGAGTGTTAATTGTACATTCTCTTTTTGCACACTTTTTCCGAATTAATATGTTTCAAAAGAAAGAAATAGTAGAAATGGTATTAATTTTTTTATGTAAAAGGCAGTCGTTTGAAAGGTATTGCCATGAAAATGAAAATGAGATTAACATAAACCCCATATCTTTGCAGTGTCAAAAAACAAAAATAGTTTTTCAATAAACATTTAAGTTTTAAGACAAGAGAATCTGATTCGACAGATACAGTTATAAAATAAAACGATACGGTTTTTACATTATATATACGGGATTTTTCACAATTAAAGATTGCTATTAGGATTAAGGGATTGTGGTTTGAATAGGAGATTGTGATTAGGACAAGAGATTAGGTTTTAGAGCAAGAATAACTATTAATGTAATTGGACAAGAAAGTTTTTTTAGTTTAGAACATGATTTGGTTGAAACAATAGGGGTGATAATTAACAGGAAGGTAACGAGCAAAAAGGGAATTGAACAGTTATGTGTGAAAACAAGAAGTAAACGGGTTAAAAAAAAAGTTATGAATTAATTAAAAGGGTTCGTTAGTTTATATTTCTCTCAATAGGTAAACACAATATATTAAGTATTAGGTTAGATGTTAGTTCGTACGCACTACTCAGAGATTGAGTAGTGCGTATTTTGTGTGCTTTATTGATATGCTTGCTCCATGTCAATTACTGTTCCTGTTTTGATTATTGCGTATTTATGACTATTCCTCTTTTCGCATGCTCATAAATACGACAAGGTGGCTATGCGCGAATACGCATCCGATTGTACTTTAAAATCGATCAGAAATGGGCGATTTTTTTGTACGCGTAGAAAAAAATTTTTCTACGCGTACAAAATTATTTTTCTTCGCGAGGCAGAAGTTTTTTCTTCGCGTACAATTTTTGACTTTCTCGCTAAACGGACGATTTTATGTGGCATGAATTTACGATAAGTCTCTTGATTGGGCGTTACTCATTGTCGTACAAATGGGACAAAAAGGTACAGATGTGTTTCTCGCATATTGTCTTTGAGACGAAGAAATAAAAAAGGCTTGTGAGCGTTTCTTTTCGCTCGCAAGCCTTTTACAATGTCTCAGAATCTTTATTCCATGAAATTTGGACGTATTCTTGCGTCAAATGTTTTGGTAGAACCGCCTTGTCTTATTCCTTCCGTATCTTCTGGATAAGATGTTCCGTCTGGGCGAAGGTTACTACCGGCAAGTATTGTTGCTCTCAATCTTGTATTTGCCATTGTTGTAAATGGACTTGTATAGTTCTTTTTCATATTTGTTCTTTTTGATTTAATATGTGCGAATAGCCCTGCTCCTTATGAGCAGCTATGCTATTACAACACAATCTTCTTTCCGTTTCTTATGTATATTCCTTTCTTCAGGTTGCTTGGATTTACGGCTCTGCCGTCGAGCATGTATGTGGCTTTTTGTGTGCTCTTGTCAGCCCTTGTCTCGTTTATGCCTGTAGCATCCTCGCCCACGACACGTACTCTGACGTTATTCATAAGTGTAGAATGCTTGTAGTTGCGAGCCTCTGATTTCATATACCATCTCATTGGCTTAAGAGGAACAGAGGCATCTTCTGCATAGCAGAGCGAACCACCTGAAAGTGCATAATATTTGTTTGCGTACATATCTGCTCCGCTCACACCTGAGTATGTACCTTGGAATGTGAACAGCATTTCTGTAGAAGAGCAATCCACATAGTTCTCCTCCGCAGGATAGAGAGTGGCGTTTTCAAGGCTGATTACCTTGTCTCCAGTTGTCTTTGCCTTGATGAAGTAAGGAGTGTTTGCTTCTGTTGAGCCATGCTTTATCTTCAAGAGTTCTATCTCTGTCACGTCAAACTCTCCGTCATCATCTGTGTCGTACATATTCACATCGTTTATCTTGCCGATCTCAAACTCGTCTTTCCAGTCATCATACGACATGGAGAATGGTACGTATAATGCCTGCCACTCTGTGTTGTTGAATGTACGATGGTATTCCAATCCTTCTTTTTCCGTAGTTTCCGTCTCTGCAAATGTCTCGCCATCATTCAGCACGTATGGCTCTGGCTGTCCGATATACCTTATCTTCTTGAACTTACTCCAAGGATATGTTGTCTTGTACAACTCAAGACTCTCTTTAGGAACGTAGAGTGTTGCATTCTCGTATGTGTTGTGCCAGTAATGCGGAAATCTTTCCCAAGTTACGTTTACGCCGCCGTATAATTTTGCGTAATAATCGTAATTATAAATGGCAAAATCATATTTTCCAGTCGCTTCACAAAATGGCCAATATTTGCTGCATTCTGGTGGAGTAGTACATTCTACTGTAACTGTGTAGAGGTGTGTTTCGCCGAATGCTTGAGCTCCTATATATTCGACATTAGATGGTATGGTTATGTCGTTCAATCCAGTACGATAAAATGCACAATCATCAATAGTCTTTAATGCTTCAGGGAACTGGATAGACTCTAATTGTAAGTTGAGATAAAATGCACTTTCTCCAATCCTTTCTACGTTAGGGGGACATCTAAAAGATTTAATCTGTTGGTCAAAATAACGATTACCATCAGAAAATGAATAGTCAGGTATTTCTTTTAGTGATTCTGAAAGGATAAAATTTTTTGCAGGACAGGCAAATGCAGCTTTGCCAATGTCCTCAACGTTAGGTACATTAATCGTTTCCAGGTTTTTGGTGTACGTAAAAGCATTTTGCCCAATTTTTCTTACATTTTCTGCATATACACTTTTTATATATGGATTGAAATAAAATGTAGTAGGACGAATTTCTGTTGTTTCGTATGGTAAGACGACGTCTTCGTTATAATAATGTCTTCCATACCATATTATTGTTGACAGGTCCTTCGTGTAAAGACTTGAATTATACATCCTGAAAGATTTGTTCTTGCTATCAACGCTCAAATTTAGTAATGTGTCGTAGAAAAAAACGTAGTTTCCAATAGAATCAACATTCTCTGGTATTGTAAGTGTCTCTAAATTTGTCATTGCAAAAGCATAATCGCCAATACACCTTGTTGTCTTTGGAAGCTTGACAGTTTTTAGTTTTTCCATGCCTTCGAATGTTCTTTCAAAAATTGTGTCAATTTCTGATTCGCTTAAGTCTATTGTTTTTATATTATTCTGCTTATTGCCAAATGCGTCGGAACCCAAATGTTTTAGGTTCGGAAGTACAATGTTTTCTGTTTTTATATTTGCATTTCCAAATGCGTTTCTACCTAAATGTTTTAAGTTCGGAAATTCAAAGTTTTCAATTGTTACATTTGCACTCGCAAATGCATAGTCGCCAATGTATTCCAATGCCGATGGAATGTTTATTTTTGCATTATTCCAACAATCCCAAACATTTTGGCTACCTATCCACTTTATGGTTTCGGGCAAATATATGGAAGTGTTCTCTGAACATCCCCAAAAATACGCATTGTCTCCAATGCCTACTACTTCGTAACCGTATGAAGTGTAAGATGGTATTTCTATGGCGCTATTTTCTGTTTCTCTGTCGACGCCTGTTACAATGGCAAGTCTTTTATCGTCATTGTTCCCGAAACGTATGCCATTTTCTTCAACTTCGTTTTGAACTTTGAATGTTTCGTCGCCGAACTTGAAATCTTGACTCCAGCCAAAGGCGAAACATATCATCATAAGTAATGATAAGATAAATCTTTGTTCTTTCATGCTTCTTATATTATTGCCAATGACCCCAGTTTTAGCAAATTAGTATTTCAAGTATCAGACATAAACATAAAAAACGTGGAGCCAGCTTATCTGCTCGTTCCACTGGTTAAGGCTCTCGCATTGCCCTGTCTGTCGAAACGAGCAACGCTGAAAGCCCCACGTGGATGTATGTCAAAACGACCATAAATAGCAATAATGCTATTATGGCTAATGTACAAACATCAATGGGGCGTCCCCGTTGCTTTGCTTTTGACAGACAATGAATTTGCGAGATTCTAACCAGTCAAGAAACAAAGCGTACAAGATACGCCTTTTATGTATATGTGTCTTTGCACCTTGTATCCAAAGGACTTATTGTGCTTAAAGACAATGCAAAAGTACGAATAATACATTTATGAGCCAAGCATTACACCCATTTTTTTGAAATCGGGAATGACATTATAATGTATTTTGTGTAATAGGTAAAATGAAAAGGTAACGGGTAACGCCAAAGACGAGTTATGAGTTGTGAATTATGAGTCGCGACGGCTGTCTGTACCTCCCTTTCCCCTTAGTTCCTCTTACGTTTCTCTTAGGATTTGTGCAGAAACATAAGAGAAACGTAAGGGAAGGGTGGGGAAGAGCGACTGAAAAATGCTGGATGAAAGTTGCCAGTTATATTTCTTTCCTGTTTATACCAAAAGGGATTTCGTCCCTCGTGTTTTGTCCTAAACTTCATAGTCAGTACTTAGTCAATACTTCGTCTATACTTA
>CAMOVB010000160.1:0-7521 GCA_946626925.1 uncultured Prevotellaceae bacterium | reverse complement strand
TCAATTATGATATGCTTGGGTATTGAGAAAAAGACAGTATCTTTGCAACGTAAATCTTAAGGCTTATGACTGCAATACAATTGAATGCATTGAATGCTCAAATACAAGAGAATATAGGCTTATTGTCCGATAGTGAAACGCTTATGAAGCGTTTGGCTAAGTATGTGTCCAAAACTTGTCAAGGAGAAGGAAGATCCTACGCTTATGACGAAGGAGGAATTTTATAAGAGAATAGAGCATGCAGAACAGCAGCTATAGTTGATGGGAAAATAACTGGACTTAAGAAACCATCTTTTTTGAATAAACTTGGTTTTGGTAGAAAGGGATATTATTCTATTTATCTTGTCGTTGGTCAGAATAGATTTTGGAGTCCTGATGGTATGTTTTCTGATTATCATTTTTATCGTCAGGATAAAGGTGGAGGCTGGTCTCATAAACCAGGAACTACGAAGGTTAGTACAGTAGATGCTTCTGGTAAAAGAATTAAAAATATATATAAGGCAAATTATGGTAACTATAAAGATGGAGGAATTTTATTATGGGTGAAAAAATGGCGATAGTTTCTATTCTTTTTTTACTTTCATGGACGATAAAAACTTATGGACAAGAAGTGAAGGATGATAAAATTGAGTGGGATAATCTGAAATTATTTGAAAATAAGTCTTTTCCAGATACTTGTCAGATAAAGGAACAGTATGAAATGGATTTTACTCCCATTGGTCTTACAAGTAATTTTCAATGGAATGATAGACATTTTTTTTGTTGCTCGCATGGCATTGGGTCTGGAATTCCAATGTGGATAATACAAGTTTTTGAATTAAAAAAAGAATGGCAGCTTGTTTTTGAGAAATCAATAGTAAAACGTGCGTTTATATCTTCTTCTTTAGATTCTCTACGAAATAAGATTGTTTTCTATGGAGGTGGTCTTGAAATAGATTCTGTCACACAAAAAATGAATATAAGGAAGGACGAAATAATTGGTGAAGTTAAAATATCTGATTTGTAAATCTGCTATCTTTTTGGGAATAATTTGTTGGTGACGAGATAAACAAAGCCTATTTTGCTTCAATCTTGTCCTTTAATGTGTTTTTCTTATTGGATGAGCCTCATTATCTTCAGTTATGGAGGAATGAGGCTCATTTGAATAATCTTAAAATCCACTATGTGTAATTGCACTTTGAATGTAGATTCTGATGATTGGACAGATTTCCACCAATATCTCTCAGAACTGGAGATATGGGTGTTCTGTATAAAGGTGTAAGCCTTATGAGATGACAGCTTGTCAAAGTATAGACTAAGTACTGATTTATATGGGACTTTCATGACTTGTTTGTGAAGGCTATCGTGATAGTGCCTAATCGTCTTGAATCGTCATAATTGTCGTTGGGTGTTTGTGATATTCTGTATTTATTTGTATTTTTGCAGCAATAAAATTGAAATGCTTATGACTGCAATACAATTGAATGCATTAAATGCTCAAATACAAGAGAATATAGGCTTATTGTCCGATAGTGAAACGCTTATGAAGCGTTTGGCTAAGTATGTGTCCAAAACTTGTCAAGGAGAAGGAAGATCCTACGCTTATGACGAAGGAGGAATTTTATAAGAGAATAGAGCATGCAGAACAGCAGCTATAGCTGATGGGAAAATAACTGGACTTAAGAAACCAAATTTTTGGAATAAGTTAGGTTTCGGTAGAAAGGGGTATTATTCTGTATATTTAGTTGTTGATAATTGTATTGATTATCATTGGTATCGTCAAGATAAGGAAGGATTGTATTCTCATAAGCCAGGAGGGCTTCCTGTTACGAATGTTGATGCTTCTGAACATTTAATCAAGAATCCTGCAAAGGCAAATCATAATTATGGAGTTGGAAGAAATTATTCAAATGGAGGTGTTTTTTTATGGGTAAGAAAATGAGTACGTTACTATTTATTGTTTTCTGCATGTTTGGTGGCGAATTTTATGGACAGAATATTTACAAGGAGCATATAACGTGGGAATCGTTGGATATTGCAAGAGAAAATATGTATTCGGATTCATGTCATGTTAGTGAGTTGTATCAAAATTCTGCACAAAAAAAACAATGGGAGAAAACAGAATTGCAAATTAATTCAAGAAATTTTTTGTGTTATTATTCTTGTGTGGGGTTCGGAGCACCGTTGTGGGCTATTCATGTGTACAGACAAGAAGCCGTTGGTTGGAAATGTGTTGCTCGTGGTAAAGTATATAGATTTGCACGTAATTTGACCGTGAGTGCTGCTCCATTGGAAGGAAAATTAAATTTTTATGTACAATTAACATCTGATTTTGATTCTTGTACGAATAATTTCTTTCAAGTTAATAAGTTGGAGTTCGTTGGTAATCTTACTATTTCAGAATTGTAAATTTGTTTATATTGTAATCATTCCAATTAATGAAAGAATATGCAATTGAACTTGTCAAAATTATTTCTTTCACTCATATCTCTCGCTCGGGAGATATGGGTGTTCTGTACATGGAGATATGGGTGTAAAACTAAAAAGATATGGGTATAAAACTTGCGAGATATTGACATCAGTCAAAGTACAGACTAAGTACTGACTTATGTGAGACTCTTGTGAGTTACGTGTTGAGTATAATTAGTATATTGCAGAGTTGAGCGTTGGTAAATCTGATTAAGATGCTCTTGGAATAAGTGGTGGTAATAGCGAAAAATAGTATTTTTTGTTTGGTCAAGTCGCTTATTTTGTTTTTCTTTGTGTCAAATATAATGTTATGTCATACGAACAATTAGCAAAATTGGAATTTGGGTTAAATGGCAAAAATAACACATGTAACAAATTGTTGAACAAAATATTAATCAAATTAATAGTATCGAATATGGAGTTGTTAAGGTCTTGTAAAATAAGGATGATGATTATTTGTGTTGTGTTTTCACAATGTCTGATGTCTTGCCTTTATGATGAGATGTATAATTTTTCCGATAAGGATTTGAAATGGATGCCTCCTTATGAATTGGACGATACGATTCTTTTTTGTTCTGATTGTGATGTCGATACAATGGTTGTTGTGAAAAGATATATTGAAAATTCACGTTCACCTTTTATGCGGAATGAGGGTTTCTCTATATATCAAGCAATCGGTTGTGTTGATGGCATTATTTCACATCACGGGATACCTCTTGATTTTTCGTTTTTTATTCAAAAGACAGACAATCTCATACTGAATGTGAATTATCGTTTTGCTGATAGATCTTGTACTTTTGTTTCTTGCCATCCTGATGTATATTTAAATGGCGGATATAAAAGAGTGAAATTTTATAAAACAGAAATTGAAGGTAAGTTGTACAATGACCTTGTAATTGTTCGAGAGAAGAATTCGAACTTGTATTGTAATTTTCGTTCTACGTATAACTGTGAATACTTTTATTGGAGCAAATCAAAAGGTTTGCTAAAATACAAGTATATGGATACAGATTCAACAAAAGGCGAGGTTTACACCTACTACAAGAGATTACCTCGAAATAGAAAAGGTTTCTGGAGTTTATGACCAATAATTAATTTTGAGACACTTGAACCGTCATACCATGCTGATGAGTTTAAGTGTCTCTTTTTACATTCATTCTCATACATTTGAATAGGGCGTATAATTATAGACTAAGTAGTAACTAATATGGAACTTTCATGTGTTGTTGAATTTGCGTTGGGATATAGTACGAAATCGTGAAAGTCTTTAATCGTCATAATTGTCGTTGGGTGTTTGTGACATTCTGTATTTATTTGTATTTTTGCAGCAATAAAATTGAAATGCTTATGACTGCAATACAATTAAAAGCTGAAGTTATGCACACCTACTTAATATGGATTACAACTCAATAAGAGAATTGACAAAGTCAAGACGTAGATGGATTTCTTCTGTTTTTTTGAATTTGAAGTTATATGCAGACACAATAGTTGTCAACTTACATGATGTAAGTATCAACTATAAGTCAAAAAGTAATGGGACTTTTTTGTCGTCAGAAGGAGAAGAATATAGGTATCATTATGATGTGGATAAAGCAATGTGGATTATGTTGCCATTGAAACATCATAGGTAATTCTTTCCGTTTGTATTATACTTATGCTACATAATCTGCCACTTTCCACTTCGTAACATTCATGTTTACGGATTGGAAGTTATTCTCCCTAAAGGATGATTCTCACACCTCTTTCCGTGATGCTAATGCGGTGGCTCTACCTCTCTGCTTCTATAGATTGGCTAATACATGGAAAAATTGGACAAATGGAATGTAATTAATGCCAGAAAAATAAGTTTGAAGCAATAGTGACGATGCTCAAATTCGTGGTTATGATGATATTGTAATGCGGTTGTTAGACAAAATGATTATCCGACACTAATTTTTAATGTATTTTTTCTTTGTGGATTTCTTGCACATATTGAAATTCTTTCATATTTTTGCATCCAGAATTAAGTTTTTTAGAATAAAGGAATTTAAGTTAATTCCTACCGACTGTAAAAGTAGTATAATAAACTTCAAAACCTCATACCAAAATGATTCAAACTGTTATAAAGCGTGATGGTCGTATTGTCGGCTATAACGAGGAAAAGATTAAGGCAGCTATCCGCAAGGCTATGCTGCAGACAGAAAAGGGCGAGGATGAAACTCTCATCCAGCGCATCGCTGACCGTATCGGTACAACGGGTAAGGAACAGATGACCGTAGAGGCTATTCAGGACCTTGTGGAGGTTGAACTGATGAAGAGCCCTCGTAAGGAAGTCGCTAAGAAGTACATCGCTTATCGTCATGAGCGTGATATTGCCCGTAAGGCTAAGACTCATAATCTTTTCCAGTCAATCATCGAGGCTAAGAGCAACGATGTGACTCGTGAGAACGCTAACATGAATGCGGAGTCACCTGCTGGTATGATGATGAAGTTTGCCAGCGAGAGCACAAAGCCATACGTGGATGATATCCTCCTCTCTGAGCAGAGCCGTGAGGCTGTGAAGCATAATCTTCTTCACATCCACGACAAGGACTATTATCCAACAAAGTCACTCACTTGTATCCAGCATCCACTGGATCATATTCTTCAGCATGGTTTTATGGCTGGTCATGGCGAGAGCCGTCCTGCCAAGCGTATAGAGACAGCAAGCGTTATTGCCTGTATCTCACTTGAGACTGCCCAGAACGAGATGCACGGCGGTCAGGCAATCCCTGCCTTCGACTTCTACATGGCTCCATATGTTCGCTCTTCGTATCAGGAGGAGGTGAAGTATGTGGAGCAGATTACTGGCGAAGACCTCTCTGACCTCTATGATGCTGACATCGAGGATTACATCAAGGCTGACCTCGACGGACTTACTGGCAAGGAACGTGCAAAGCAGCACGCTATCAATCGTACTGTAGGTCGTGTGCATCAGGCAATGGAGGCTTTCATCCATAATATGAATACCATTCACTCTCGTGGTGGTAATCAGGTGGTGTTCAGTTCTATAAACTATGGTACTGACACAAGTGCCGAGGGGCGTTGCGTCATCCGTGAGCTCCTCGAATCTACTTACGAGGGTGTGGGCAATGGTGCCACAGCTATCTTCCCAATCCAGATTTGGAAGAAGAAGAAGGGTATCAGCTATCTCCCAACTGACCGCAACTATGACCTCTATAAGCTTGCTTGTAAGGTTACGGCTCGTCGTTTCTTCCCTAACTTCGTCAACCTCGATGCTCCATATAACTTCAACGAGAAGTGGAGAGAGGATGATCCAGAGCGTTACAAGTGGGAAGTGGCAACCATGGGTTGTCGTACACGTGTGTTTGAGAACCGCTTCGGCGAGAAGACAAGTATTGGTCGTGGTAACCTCTCATTCTCTACCATCAACATCGTGGGTCTTGCCCTCGAATGTATGCAGATTGAGAACAAGGAGAACCGTATCAACGCATTCTTCGCAAAGCTTGATGAGCTTCTTGCCATTACGGCCCAGCAGTTGCACGAACGTTTCCAGTTCCAGAAGACTGCCCTTGCTAAGCAGTTCCAGCTCGTGATGTCAAAGCTTTGGGTTGGCTCAGAGAACCTCAAGGAGAACGATACAATCGAGTCTGTCATCAATCAAGGTACTCTTGGTATTGGCTTCATCGGCCTCGCTGAGTGTCTCATCGCACTCGTAGGCAAGCATCATGGTGAGAGTGCCGAGGCACAGGAACTTGGATTGAGAATCGTGACATACATGCGTGATCGTGCCAACGAGTTCAGCGAGAAGTATCAGCACAACTATTCTATCCTCGCAACACCAGCAGAGGGTCTTTCAGGTCGTTTCACTCGTGGTGACAAGAAGAAGTATGGCATCGTTCCTGGTGTAACAGACAAGGATTACTATACAAACTCTAACCACGTTCCTGTATATTATCATTGCAGTCCACGCCACAAGGCAGAGATAGAGGCTCCATATCATGAACTTACACGTGGTGGACATATCTTCTATGTGGAGATTGACGGTGATGCAACTCACAACCCAGAGGCAATCATGAACATCGTTGACCTCATGGATGAGTACAACATCGGATATGGTTCTGTAAACCACAATCGTAATCGTTGTATGACTTGTGGCTATGAGGATGCTTCAGAGGGCTTGAAGGTTTGTCCTAAGTGTGGTGGAACACATATTGACACACTTCAGCGTATCACAGGTTACCTCGTGGGTACTACTGACCGTTGGAACTCAGGCAAGCTTGCTGAGCTTCGTGACCGTGTGGTACATAAGTAATCCACCCATTTGGTGAGAATATAAGGTTAAAAGTTAAAAGGGTAGGACTGCTGTCCCCCTTTTAACTTTTATCTTTTTGTTTCCTTCCCACTCCGCGTGCCTGCATGCTAATTTATTAATTGTTAATTGCTAATTGTTAATTGTTAATTTTTGAAGAATGTTACATGTAATAAATATCGTCGAAGGAACCAGCGTTGATGGTCCTGGACTTCGTACTTCCATATACTTCTCTGGTTGTACCCACAAGTGTGAGGGATGCCATAATCCCCAGTCATGGGACATAGAGGCAGGAAAGGAGACATCAATAGAGGAGTTGATGCAGGTGATAAAGTATAACGGTTTCCCTGTAACATTCTCTGGTGGCGACCCATTCTTTCAGGCGGAGGATGTGACTGAGCTTGCCCGTGAGATAAAGCGTAGGCTTGGCAAGAACATCTGGTGCTACACAGGTTATCGTTGGGAGAATGTTGTTGATAATCCACGTTTCCGACCTCTGCTCGAAACGATTGATGTACTTGTGGATAGCCCATTTATACTTGCACAACGTGATACATCCCTTCGTTTCCGTGGAAGTGGTAACCAACGAATAATAGATGTGCAAGCCTCCCTTGCAAAAGGCGAAATCGTCATCATGGATTATTAGTGAATGGTACTTCTATAAAGTTTACTTTACAAAAGTGGTATTTTTTTATAAAGTATGCTTTATAAAAAAATGGATAATTCTGCATATTTGCCTTGAATTTTCTATAAAAATGATGTTTTTTTGCTTCATGAACTTA
>CAMOVB010000159.1:0-7528 GCA_946626925.1 uncultured Prevotellaceae bacterium | reverse complement strand
GCCTTTTTTGTACCTATTTATTCACGTTTTTATTAACATCCGAAACTTCAATTATATATTAAATTTGTTGGAATAATGTTAAAAAATGGACACCAACAATTTATGAAGATATAAATGTTTCATAGCAAGAGCCTTTAGATATGTATTTCATTGATTTATTGATTTTTACATAATACAAACTATCATCACAGTCTCAGTCACAGAGTCACAGTTAATTTTAAAGATGATATTCTTTTCCCTCTCTTCCTTATCTATAATAAAAAAAAGGAATACTTAAAATTACGAACTAAGATTTGAGACTGTGACTGTTACACATAAATACTATAGATATTCAACGCATTACCTCTCGTAAGTAATAAAACAATATGGTATTTGAGACCATTTTACCATATAATTATATAGAAAAATGTTCACATATTTGTGAATACAAATAAAAAGATTTACCTTTGCAACAAATACAACATCATAAATATATGGAAGTGTACTTTGATAAGGAATACTTATACGACCTGTATGCCACAGGAAAATCTAAGGATAAGAAACACAGGTTTCAGCCTCAGATTGTAAAGAAGTATGCTCAAGTCATAAAACTTATGATTAAAGAAGATGATGTAAACAAACTCCTAAAATATGGTTCTTTGCATTACGAGCATTTAATTGGAGACAAGCAAGGATTGTCTTCGGTTCGCGTAAATGACCAATATCGTATTGAATTCATTGAAGAGTTTGAAGATGGTAAGCAAGTTGCAACTATTTGCAATATTGTAGAATTGTCAAATCATTACAAGTAACAAAGGAATATGAGCACAATGGACAAGAGATTTTACGCAAACAATACACAACCATTCTTTCCCGTTCATCCTGGAGAAATAATTAAGGACGAACTGGAATACAGGGGTGTGTCACAAAGGAAGTTGGCAAAGGAGATTGGTGTGTCATATTCTCAGTTTAACGAAGTACTAAACGCAAAACGTCCGTTAAGCTCCGAACTTGCACTACTTCTCGAAGCTGCACTCGGTATTGATGCACAACCTTTGTTAAGCATTCAGCTTGACTATAACCTACAACAGACAAAATCAAACAAATCCTTTTCAGAAAGACTGGCAAACATTCGTAAGGTGGCTGCCATACTTTAAAACAAAGGTATATACATCACAAGACAGAAGGCTGTCGGAATTGTTTCCAACAGCCTTCTGTTTGTTATTACTGTACCTCACCATTCTCGTCATACGAGTTGTAGAGGAAGTCGTTGTATGGATATTTCTGTACATGAAGTTCCTTAACCTTCTTATACAGTACGTCACGCATAGTGTCGATGTTGGTCTTCTCACGGGCAGAGATGAAGAATGTGCCAAGCGTAGCACCAAGCTGTTCTTCTGTCTTCTTTTCCTTGATATCATCGTTCACCACGTATGACTTGAGGGATGAAGCTGAAGAAGTGTCATCACTCTTCACCATTACATCCTCACTACCAAGGCGCGCCATCCATGTGTTCATGAGTTCATCCAATGGGATATTCTCCTTAGTACGTGGAGTAAGGTCGTCAGCTTCCTTCTCTATCCAGTGGTAAGCATCAATCTTATTGAAGATATACATCTTTGGTTTGTCAGCACAACCGAGGTCGGCAAGTGTCTTCTCCACCACTCTAATCTGTTCCTCAAAGTCAGGATGTGAGATATCAACAACGTGAAGAAGAAGGTCAGCCTCACGCACCTCATCAAGTGTTGACTTGAATGATTCCACAAGGTCAGTTGGCAACTTACGGATGAATCCTACCGTATCAGAAAGGAGGAATGGCAGATTGTCTATAATGACCTTACGAACCGTTGTGTCGAGTGTAGCAAAGAGTTTGTTCTCTGCAAAGATGTCACTCTTGGCAAGAAGGTTCATGATGGTACTCTTACCCACATTGGTGTAACCTACAAGAGCAACACGAATGAGTCTTCCACGGTTCTTACGCTGTGTTGACTTCTGCTGGTCAATCTCTGCAAGACGATCCTTAAGCAACGACATACGGTTACGGATGATACGCTGGTCCATCTCCAACTGCGTCTCACCAGGTCCACGAAGTCCCACCGAACCACCACGCTGACGCTCAAGGTGAGTCCACAGACGTGTGAGTCGTGGGAGCATATACTTGTACTGCGCAAGCTCAACCTGTGTCTTTGCAGCTGCCGTCTGGGCACGCATAGCAAAGATGTCGAGGATAAGACTTGTACGGTCAAGTATCTTGACCTGAAGCACCTGCTCTATATTGCGAATCTGCTTTGCGCTAAGCTCATCATCAAAGATTACCATACCAACAGGTTGTGGCACTTCCTGGTCCTTCTGCATCTGAGCCTTCTGCTTGGCAAGAAGTTTCTCAAGCTTGCGCTGCTTACGACTCTTGGTGTTGCGGTACTCGTCCTCGTCGTCGTTCACGAAGTAGGAATCGTCTTCCTCCTCCATGTACTCGTCACCGTGACGTGCCTTAGTACCAGTAACGATTGTCTGTTGGTAAGGATTGCCAAGAGCAATCTGTTCTTCCCAATAGGCATCTACCTCATCCTGCTTGTCCTTGATAAACTGAGCAATCTCCTCAAGCTTACCAGTACCAAGATAAGTGACGCTACTTGGTCCGTTCACCTTCTGCGTGTATCGTTTGATTACCTTGGCGCCTGCTGTCTCTGCAAGAAACTCCAGTTCGTCAAGGTATTCAGTTGTCTTTCTTTCATTTTGCTGAGGTGTGATAAGAGCAACCAATATGGCTGTCTCTACCTTTGCCTCTGTTATTACGAATTCTTTCATTACTTTAGTTTTTAAGTTTTTGGGTTTGTGAGTTTTTTAGTTATCGCTACGTCTTTTCCGTTTACGTAAAAAACAAAAAAAACATACTAACTCACAAACGAACTACTTAACCATCTTCAGTTCCTTCTTGAGTTGTCCACGTGGTACTCCGAGAGCTATCGCTCGTTCAAAGTCACGCTTGGCGAGGAACTTATTATTATTCTTGAGATGAATGAAGCCACGAGTAAGAATCATGTTCTTGTTGTCGGGTTGAAGGCTTATTGCCTTGTCAAGGTCCATGATTGCCAATTCCGGTTGGTTGGCTTCTGCTTCTATCTCTGCTCTCATACTGTATATCTCTGCACGGTCAGGATATTTGTCGGCAAGTACCGAGAGGCGTGACATTGCCTCACCCGGTTTACCACATTCCTGAAAGAGGATTGCCACTCCGAGGAGAGCTGTGTAGTTATCTGGCTCTATAGATAGCAAACGCTCGTAGTGCGTCTTTGCCTTTGCGTACTCACGTTGCTTGGTATATATGTAACCAAGATACTGGAGTGCCTCCGTGTTGTTTGGGTCAACCTCCAAGATGTTACGATAATCGATAAGCGCCTTAGTGAGATTGCCAAGTTTCAAGTATAAATCTGCCCTCGACTTGAGGATAGGAACATTGCGTGGTACGATACCCAATGCCAGTTCATAGGAGTTGAGCGCCTTCTGGCTCTGTCCCTGTGCCAACTGTACCTTAGCAAGATTGGCATAGATGAGAGCATTGCGGTAGTCCTCAGGCGCAAGGCGCAAGGCATTGCGGTACTGTTCCTCAGCCTGAGTAAGCGAGTCATGCTGAGCAAGACGGTTGCCTGCCTCCACGTACTGTTCGTATGTCTGTGCACTGGCGGTCAGCGTGAGTATGCTAATTACCGCTGCGATACTTATCTTCTTTTTCATCTTCGAGCATTGAAAGGTATGAGTTATATCTGCTTTCGCTTATATCGTGACGTTCCACAGCCTCCAGCACGGCACAATGTGGCTCATGAGTGTGAGTACAGTTGTTGAAGCGACACCCGGAAGAGAAGTGGAATATCTCCCTGAAGTAATGACCTATCTCCTCCTTCTGCATATTGAAAGTACCGAATCCCTTTATTCCCGGAGTGTCGATTATATAGCCACCGTCCTCCACCTCGTACATCTCGGAGAATGTCGTGGTGTGCTTACCCGTGTTGTAAGCATCCGAAATCTCGCTTGTCCTAAGGTTCAGATTAGGATAAAGAGCATTGATGAGCGTACTCTTTCCTACTCCGCTGTTACCAGACAGACACACAATCTTGCCCGACAGTTCCTTGCGGAGTTCCTCCACTCCTTCGCCCGTCTTGGCAGATATGCGACGACACTCATAGCCGATAGTTTCGTATAGTCGTATTACACCATCGAGATACTCCTGCCATTCGTCATCCACCACATCAACCTTGTTGAATACAAGTGTCACAGGTACTCTATATGCCTCAGCACTTGCAAGGAAACGATCAATGAATGTGAGCGATGTCTCAGGCTGTGTTACAGTAACAATGAGGAAACAGAGATCGACATTGGCAGCAATGATATGCGACTGCTTGCTCAGGTTGGTTGACTTACGGATAATATAGTTCTTCCTATCCTCAAGAGCAGTGATAAGTCCTTGACGTGCCTGTTCAATGTCGGTATCATTAGGTTTCTCTGGCGTGAACTCCACCCTGTCGCCAATAGCCACAGGATTGGTGGTACGAATACCACGAATACGGAAGTTGCCCTTGACCTTGCAGTCAAAGATGTTTCCGTCCTCTGCCTTCACGGTGTAACTGTAACCTGTATTTCGAATTACTAATCCTTTCAATGTGCTTAACTGTTTGTTTGTGTGCAAAGGTAGTGGGTTTCAACGACAAAGCAAAATCTTTTATATTAAAAAGTGTTGCATACCTCCGCATACTCTCGACTTGTCACCTATATGCGTCTATTATGAGACTTACATGAGACCCGTATGAGACTTTTTCCTCACGTACAAAACACAAGAAAGCCATAGCTGAATGCTATGGCTTTCTTGCGCTTCAGGATGGGCTTGAACCAACGACCCCATGATTAACAGTCATGTGCTCTAACCAACTGAGCTACTGAAGCAGTTACTTGGTTTTGAAATGCGGTGCAAAGGTATAGACTTTAGATGAAACATCCAAATGTTTTTTGAAAAAATATCTTCTCCGTGCTAACTTTTTGGTACGTTTCATAGTATTATGGATTATAATTAGTAATTTTGTGCAATAAAATGACACAAAAATAGTGAGAACAGCTATAATTGGAGGAGGTGCCGCAGGCTTCTTTTCTGCCATAGAACTGAAAGCATCAGTACCAGATATGGAGGTTACAATCTTTGAAAGAGGCAAGAAAGTACTCGCAAAGGTTGAGATTTCTGGTGGCGGTCGTTGTAACTGTACCAATTCATTTCGTGACGTGACTGACCTGAAACAAGTCTATCCACGCGGTGCAGGACTATTGAAGCGTCTTTTCAAGCAGTTTGGTCCGAAAGATGCCTACAAATGGTTCGAAGACCATGGTGTACCGCTTGTCACCCAAGATGACCAATGTGTATTTCCAAAAGCACAGGACAGCCATGTCATCATAGACTGCTTCATGCAGGAGGCAAGGCGATTGGGTATAGGAATAAAGTACGGCTATAAGATTGATGCCACAGAACTTGAACGCATCCGCAAGGATTATAATTATGTAATCATTACTATAGGAGGTCTGGCATCTGGCATAGACTCTTCGCCACTGACTATACTGAAAGACTCTGTCATTCCACCTGTACCATCCCTATTCACTTTCTCTATAACAGACAAAATGCTTCATGACCTCATGGGAGTCGTTGTAGAAGATGCAACAGTATGCATACCCGGAACAAAGTTCAAGGCACAAGGTCCCCTACTTATTACACACTGGGGCATGAGCGGTCCAGCAATACTCAAGCTGTCTTCTCATGGAGCAAGGTTTATGAACGAGAACGGTTACAAGTTCCCTATACTCGTAAACTGGACTGGTGAACATGACATGGAAATGGTTAAGGAGTATATCAAAGACATAATACAAGAGAATAGGCAGAAACTCCTATCTTCTTACAGACCATACGGACTCCAACAACGCCTTTGGGACTATCTCATAACGAAACTCAGCAAGCAATGCCGCTGGGGTGAACTGGGTAAGAAGGACATCAACCGCTTGGTTGACATTATCTTCAACGACCGGTATGAGGTTGCAGGGCGTTGTGCCTTCAAGGACGAGTTTGTCACCTGCGGAGGCGTAAGCCTTGACGCTGTGGACAAGAACACCCTCGAAAGCAAGGCAATTCCGAATCTCTACTTTGCAGGTGAGGTACTTGATATTGATGGAGTGACAGGAGGTTTCAACTTTCAAGCAGCATGGACAACTGGATATGCTGTAGCAAAGGCAATTCAAAATGCTAAATGTAATAATCATTATTGATTATAAAACAACATAGAATTTCCATAAAAACAAACTAAAAACTTACTAACTTGGATATATTCATCGAGCTACTACAGGTAGCACTTGGAAATAGGAAATGTCTGTCAAGGCCACTCTCTGATCAGGAATGGAATGACATTATGGTTACTGGAAACAAGCAGACCATAACAGGTGTACTCTTTGACGGTATAGAGAAACTGCCTATAGAGCAACGCCCTGAGCGCACCACCCTTCTCAAGTGGTACGCCAACGTGGAACGCATAGAAAAGCGTAACGACCAAATGGATTACTATACACGTAACGTGATGATGCGTTTCATGATGGACGGTTTTAATGCACTTATCCTAAAGGGACAAGGTAATGCAAGAATGTACCCTAACCCTTACCGCCGGCAGAGCGGAGACATTGATATCTGGCTTATCGTTGACGGTAAGACTCCGAGAGAAGGTAGGGATGACGTTGTAAGATATGTTCTCGGTTACTTTCCACATGCACAGGTACTCTACCACCATACGGTATTCTTTGCGCTTGCAAAGATAGGTATTGACATAGAGCCTCACTATATGCCTTCATGGCTTAACAACCCTTTCAAGAATGCACGTCTGCAACGATGGTTTGAGGAACAGGTACCCATACAGTTCGGAAAAGACAGGAACGTCATTACACTCCCGAAGAACTATGGAGACATATATGTTCCTACAAGAGAGTTCAACGTAGCTTTCCAGCTCCTTCATATATACCGCCACCTCTATAGTGACGGAATAGGACTGCGCCAGATTATTGACTATTACTATCTTCTCATGCAGGAAGAGCACACTAAGATGCCTGACATCCTCAAGGAGCTTGATTTGGAAGACTTCGCTGCAGCTCTGATGTATGTGCTCAAGAAGATGTGTGGAATGAATGATAAATACATGCTTTGTCCACCACATGAAAAGCATGGAGAGTTCCTTCTCAACGAGATAATGATGGCTGGCAACTTCGGATTGTACGATGAGCGCAATCCTTTCAATACCAAGGAGAGTATGCTTCACCGTTTCTACCGCAGGCAGAAGCGTAACCTCAACTTCATCCACTTCTACCCAAGTGAAATAATCTGGGGACTATACTTCACCATCTGGCAACGCCTATGGAGGCTAAAGAAAGGATACACCACTCTTTTCAGCAAGAAATGAAGTATTGAATAAAATTTCCCCCAAAGAGGGTGTGTCAAAATAGGCACATCCTCTTTTTTTACGCAAAGCCCCGACTT
>CAMOVB010000158.1:0-7643 GCA_946626925.1 uncultured Prevotellaceae bacterium | reverse complement strand
TCCTTCCTTCTTTGCCGTTGATGCAAAGTAAGTGTACTTGTTTCGTGCCTGACTCTCACCAGCAAATGCTGCCAATAGATTTTTTTCTGTTTGTGTTCCAGAATACTTTGTACTCATAGTGTTTGTTTTTTGTTAGTAATGTATGTTTATTTGTTTTGTGCGTAACCACTTTGCAAAGATATGAAAATAAAGCATAATGGCAAGCAAAAATGGTTATATTTTTCCCGAAACGTAAAAGTGGGGATGCTATGCCCCTCTTACTCCATCCTTATATATTGTTTAGCAAGTCCTCCCTCGCTTGTCTCCCTATATATGGATGGGAGATCTGAACCTGTCTCCATCATTACGGACAGAACCTTGTCGTACGAAACGAGGTGCTGACCATCGCTGAAGGTTGAGTATATGTTGCAGTCCATGGCTCTTGCCGCCGCGTATGCGTTACGCTCGATACATGGTATCTGAACCATACCGCATACTGGGTCGCAGGTCATTCCGAGGTGGTGCTCAAGACCCATCTCTGCAGCATACTCTATTTGGGCAGGACTGCCTCCAAATAACTGGTTGGCAGCTGCCGCTGCCATGGCACAGGCAACACCGACCTCTGCCTGACATCCAGCCTCTGCTCCAGATATACTTGCAGAATGCTTGGCTACATTACCGATCAAACCAGCTGTGGCCAACGCCCTCAAGATGCGTATCTCGCTAAAGTCGCGACTTTTCCACAAATGGTAAAGAATACCAGGGACCACGCCACAAGAGCCACACGTAGGAGCTGTAACGATAACACCTCCTGCCGCATTCTCCTCGCTTACAGCCAAGGCATAGGAGAACACCAAGCCGCGACTATGGAGCGAAGCCGTATATCCTGCGGCTCTCACATAGTATTGCACAGACTTACGCTGGAGATGAAGCGGTCCAGGAAGCACGCCTTCTGCCTGTATGCCTCTTTCCACGGCAGCCTTCATAGCTTCCCACACGTCGTGAAGGTAGTTCCAGATGTCCGCACCCTCGTTCAGTTCCACGTACTCCCAGAGTGTACGTCCATTTTGGCGACACCACTTTAGAATGTCTGTCATCGAAGCAAGTTCGTACACGTCATCCGTCTGCAGATAGTCGTTTCCCTCCTCTTCGAGAGCACCTCCACCCACACTGAATACCGTCCACTCATCCACTACCCTGTCCGAATCGTCATAAGCTACGAACTTCATACCATTAGGATGATATGGAAGATATACACCAGGTTTCCAGTACAAATCCACGCGCCTGCCGTCACGTTGGAGCACATCGAGAATGGCAACATCCGTCAAGTGACCCTTTCCTGTAGCTGCAAGACTGCCATAAAGTGTTACCTGAAAATGAAAACAATTGGGATGCTTCGCCAAAAATCTTTCCGAAGCAAACCTTGGCCCCATGGTGTGACTTGACGAAGGACCTGTACCTATCCTATATAACTCCTTAATCGACTTCATATTATCCTGATGTTTGTGGGTTTATACTTGTTCATTTACAAATCTTATGCAAAGAAAAGCAAAATCTGCGAAATAGCAATACTAAGGACACAATATTTTTCGTGCTCCTGTATTGTTTTGATAGTCTCATACAGGCCTCATGTTAGTCTCATAATAGTCTCATCTTTGCCTCACGCTTGCTTTTTTCCTTAAAGCATGCTTGAATCCATTATTTTTTTGTAAATTTGCCGCAAAATAAGAAAGCCCTTTAAGGCAGTATAATTAACTATCTAAAAACATAAAACTAAGAAGAAAATGAGCAATTGGAAAACAAATAGAAAGACAATTCCAAGTCCTGAAAAGATAATGTGTGCACCACAGAATAACAGTATGGTGTTAAGTTACACATTGAAAGCATGCATGAAATACATAATGGTAACTTTAGCTTGCACAGCAGGTATGTTTGTTTGTGCATATCCTATAATGAAGTTGTGTTCTTCGATTAACACCATGTTATTTTTGGTTATTGCTGTTATTCTTTATTATGTCGCTTTTCATGTTGTCGATCGTCCTTTTAAGTATATTTACACAGTAAGGGACAGACTTTACAGAGAACGTTTTTGGTATAGAACTGGGTTTAATGGTACTTATGGCTTTTGGGCTGTGGTATGCGCATTGATCACATGTTTATGTATTATGGACATTATCAACAATGGTTTCCATGCAACAGAAGAAACAACTCATATACCTTATGGGCACTTTGTTTTAATACTATGGTTATTTTTCCTTAGTCTTGTCTTTCTATATACTTACTGGATATTCCGTGGATGGAAGAAGCGTTTCCCACGTTCCACAGTAAAAATATAGGAAAAGTGACGGACACAAAATAATCACAACCCTTTTATTAATGGGTTTGCAATTGTTCAAAAAAAGTATTATCTTTGCAAAGCGTTTCGAGATGATACTCCGTGAACTTTACGAATGTCTTACGAAGGGCTCACGAAGGGTTGTCGAAGGAATGGGGGTAGAAAACTATGCCCTGTCGTGAACAACGACACGGATTGTGGGTGTTTTCTAACCAACCAAAATCAACAGGGAAAATAATTCTGGAAACTAAACCAAACTAACATTTTTACTTTTTTATGAAGAACAAGCATCTCGTTTCTTTGCTTACTTTGGCATCTGTATGCCTTTCCGCTGGTGCGGAGAATGACGGTACAAACCTTTGGTTTCAGAACAAGGCTAACAACGTGGCTAATGTTACGCTCAAGTCAAAGGAGAGCGCAACAACTAATATTGCCGTGCGCGAACTGAAGAACGCGTGGGGCGGCGGTAGCATCACTCTCGTACGTACATCAAAGAAAGGTATGAAACAGGATGCGTTCACAATAAACCAGAAAGGTGGAAACGTGACCATCACTTCACCTTCGGATGCAGGATTAATGTATGGCGCTTACCATATCCTTCGCCTTGAACAGACACTTGGCAAGGATGCTTATCGCGACACTCTTTTCACAGAAACACCTGAGCACGACCTCCGTCTTCTCAACCATTGGGACAATCTCAACGGTACTGTTGAGCGTGGCTATGCAGGCAAGAGTATCTTCTGGGGCGACAAGCCTCAGTTGTTCAATAACACTAAGACACGTACAGCCTTTACGGCTGCAAAGGCGACAATAGAGAACTATGCCCGAGCTAATGCCTCTATCGGTATCAACGGAGCGGTTATCAACAATGTGAACGCTTCGCCTAAGATGCTTTCTGACAGCGTGCTCACAATGGTCAAGGCGTATGCGGATGCACTTCGCCCGTATAATATAAAGGTGTACCTTGCCGTAAACTTCTCAAGTCCTGTCGTTCTTGACGGATTGAAGACAGCCGACCCACTTGACAAGGATGTGCAGAAGTGGTGGGCAAAGAAGGCAAAGGAGATTTATGCCAAGATACCTGACTTCGGTGGCTTCCTCGTGAAAGCCAACAGCGAGGGACAGCCTGGTCCTATGGATTTTGGCCGTACTCATGCCGACGGAGCCAATATGCTTGCCAAGGCTTTGAAGCCTTTCGGTGGAATAGTCATGTGGCGTGCCTTTGTCTATAGTCCAAGCGACCCTGACCGTGCAAAGCAGGCTTATATTGAGTTCAAGGATTTGGACGGCAAGTTCATGGACAACGTAATCGTTCAGATTAAGAACGGCCCTATCGACTTCCAGCCACGTGAGCCATACAGCCCTCTCTTTGGCGCCATGCCTAAGACTCAGGAGATGGCAGAGCTTCAGATTACTCAGGAATACCTCGGACACAGCAACCACATCTGCTTCCTCAGCACCATGTGGGAGGAGTTCCTCAACGATATAAAGAAATATGCCAACTATACCGACAACCTCCGCGGCTACAAGTATCGTGCCATAGCAGGTGTGGCTAACGTTGGCGACGATGCCAACTTCTGTGGCAATACCATGGCACAAGCCAACTGGTATGCCTTCGGCCGTCTGGCTTGGAACTCCAGTCTCACGAGCAAGGCTATTGCTCACGAATGGGTTAGCCAGAACATCGGCAAGGACAACAAGGCGGGCAAGACCGTGGAGGATATCCTCATGATGAGCCGTGAGACCGTTGTTGACTACATGATGCCACTCGGACTGCATCATATCTTTGCCGAAGGACACCACTATGGTCCTCAGCCTTGGCAGAACAATCCGGGACAGAGAGCCGACTGGCAATGCGTGTATTATCACCGTGCTGATGCCAAGGGCGTTGGCTTTGACCGTACCGTCAAGACTGGTAGCGGTGCAACAGCACAGTACCCAGCCTCATTCGGCAACATGGTGGAGAACATCAACACCTGCCCTGACAAATATCTTCTCTGGTTCCATAGTGCCGACTGGAACCACAAGTGCCAGACGGGAAGGACTCTCTGGAACGAGATGTGCTACCGTTACCAGCACGGACTTGACGGAGCAAGAGAGATGTTACGCAAATGGAACTCAACCGAACCATATATTGATTCACGACTTTTCAACGACATTCAGGAGAAGATGCACATACAGGTGCGCGATGCAGAATGGTGGAAAGATGCATGTCTGAATTACTTCCAGACATACAGTCACCAGCCTATTCCTGACACTACAGAACCACCTGTTCACTCTTTAGATGAGGTAAAACGCATACGACTTGGTATCAGTAATTACGAAAATCCATCTGCTAAATTACTGAACTCCAAGCGTTGAAACATAGTGTAAAATTTGTGTAACGCTATGTAAAGCCCCCGATTTTTGTTTTTCATACATTTGCCGGCGAAAAAATTAATCAAAACAAATACTAACAATTTTAATTTTCGCTTATGAAAAACAGAAACCTCATGATGGGTCTTGGCTTCATGGCATTTTCAATGTCAATGCAGGCGCAGACCACACTTGTATCTTTAGGTTTTGAGGATGCGGACAGCAAGTATCATACTACTGGTTCACTCTCAGGACTTGGTACATACGGTGACTGGGTAAATCCAAAGGATGGTGACCAGTGGAACGAAAAGTGTCCAACAGAGCCAAAGAGCGGTGAATACTGTCTCTTTGCCAACAACGGCACAGGTGTAAACGGACAATCTTGGGATCGTGGTTTCAAGATTGGTAACCTCACGCTCAAGGAGAACACACCTTACCGTGTGAGCTTCTGGCTGAAGGTTGAAAGCTCAACATTCGCAGACCCAGAAAGTGGCGACACTAAGAACACAGGTCTTCGTGCATGGCTCTCTAAGGGTATTGAAAACTATGACAAGAGCCTCTGTACTGCAAGCGGTACTAACTATGGTATCGAAAAGGACGGTGACTTCTCAGGTGAGTGGCAGCACTTCTCATTCGTATCATTCTACACTTCTGCCGACATCATGAACAAGTATGTCAGCGAGAACCAGTCTTGGGTAGGTGATGCTGTTTGTCCAGAAAACCTTGGTGGCGACGGTACTAAGAAGTACAAGGAAGTATTCGAGAACCGCATTCCAGAGCAGTTCTTCGCAATCGTAAATATGCACAGCCCAGTAAACTACTTCCTCGATGACATTAAGATTGAGGAAGGCGTTACATTCAACGAGGCAAGACATGACGGTTCAATCATCCGTCTCGACTTCGGTTACACAACTAACGTAGCTGAACTTGCACAGGCTAATGGTGGTACTATCAGTCTCAACAAGGATAATGTAAAGGTAACAAGCGACGGTGCAGACGTTCCTGTTCACCTCTTCGAGGGTAAGGCAGACGGCTTCGTATATATCTTCCTTGAGGAAGGTGCAGAACTTGGCAAGGACGTGAAGGTTTCATTCACTCCTGATGCTGACTGCCCACTCAAGTATTCAGGCGAGAAGCGTCCAAATACTGACACAGAGACAGAGATGGCTGTTCTCGGCTTCGAGAACGAGACTGTCTATGAGGCAGAGAACGAGTTTGAGGTATATTCTTCAGAGGACGTTGCTCCTGTAATGCTCAGCGCAACTCCTGAGAACAACAGCTTCAACCTCTCTAAGGACGACTTCAAGGAGATTACTGTCACATTCGACAAGGAAATCAACCTCTTCGATACAGAAGTTCTTTGCATCACTAAGGATAACTTCGGTGAGCACAGCGATGAAATCAAGGACATCAAGGTTGGTAGCGACCCTAAGACTCTCGTAATCACTCTTCCTGAACTTTCAAACGGTGAGTACGTATTTGAAATCAACGGAATAGCAAACAACTTGTTCGTCACTGCTGACGACCCAATCCGCCTCACTTACGAGATTGGTAAGAGCACAATCGTTGAGATGGTTGATACAATCTACGCTTCACACTTCGCAGACGACCCTACAGACTGCGTTCCAGAGGGTTGGTTCACAAAGAACGAAGCAGGTATTCACCAGTACGGATTCAACGACGAGGCTCGTACTTCACAGTACAACTACGGCTGGGGTGGTACTCCTGGTGGTGGTGGTGCTCGTCTCTACCAGGGCTTCAGCGGTGACTTCACTAAGGCTCTCTACTGGGGTTCACGTGGTACTAACGAGGGTATCTGTACTTTCGGTCAGCTCGTAGAGGACTACCTCACTCCAGACGGTCTCAACCTCGTAGAGGATACTCCAGACGATATCAAGAGAACTGCACTCAAGCTCACTCCACGCAAGTATCAGATTACATTCCAGATGGCAGCTTGGAAGAACGCTCCTGTATTTACATTCACTCTCGAAGACCTTCAGGGCAATGTATATGCTAAGTTCACAGACTTCGTTGCAACTCCTAACATGAACGGTGCTACTGGTAAGGTTACTGGTTCTTTGAAGTGCCAGTCTGACTTCACAGTTGAGAAGGAAGGCTTCTACGTTCTCAAGTTCGCTGCTCAGGATGCACAGTGGCAGGAGTTCCTCCTTGCTAACGTAACTCTCACAACTATGCCATCTAAGTCATCTTACTACATGGGACTCATGGCTCAGGCTATCGATGACGCTCAGAAGGTTTACAACGACGCTAACGATCCTAAGTTCGACGGTGAGACTAAGAACGCACTCAAGGCAGAAATCGAGAAGACAACTGCTGGTATGTCAACTCTCACAGCTCCATCAGCAGTAGAGGCACAGATTGAAGCTCTCAAGGCTGCTGCTGACGCTCTCACTACTCGTTCAGAGAACTTCGAAAGCTTCGAGAAGTCTAAGAATGATATCGACCTCGCTCTCCTCGACCTCGAAGTTGTTGGTGAAAAGTATCTCAACTCTAAGTTCGCTGTAGAAGCAAGAAAGCTCTTCGACCAGTACAAGGACGTTGACCCAAGCACACTCAACGATGCAGACCTTGCTGCTGCTACTGAGAAGCTCGTTGCTGCTGCCAAGTACGTTGCAAACATCGCTTCAGCTGTTGATGCCCTCACATGGGGTGCTACAAAGGCTGCCATGATTGCTGAGAAGCTCGGCGTAACAGGCGAGAAGCTTGATGCAGTAAAGGCTCTTACAGATGATGATGCTAAGGTTATCGGCGCTCTCAACGGTGAAATCGCTTACGCTCTCGTATCTAAGCTCTCTAAGGGCGAAAGCATCGAGGAGCTCAAGGAAAGTGTGTTCAACACATCAATCGTTGCTGTAGAGCCTGAGGAAGGTCAGGGTTATAACGAGAACGACAACCCAGAGGAGTTCAAGGGTATCGACCTCTCACGCTTCGTTCGCAACTCTCACCTCTATCG
>CAMOVB010000157.1:0-7668 GCA_946626925.1 uncultured Prevotellaceae bacterium | reverse complement strand
TATTTGTTAACCATGGAGTCCATGCAACCAGGTGATATGCCGAAGAAAAGACGTGGGCGTCCCAGTTTCTTGAAGTCGCGGAAGTCTCCGTGCCAGTCAGGTTGAGGAACAATGGCTACGCGAAGTCCCTCCGCTTCAAGTATTCGTCCCACTACGGCAGCACCAAAGGAAGGGTGGTCAACGTAAGCGTCGCCGGAGAAGAGGATGACGTCGAGTTCATCCCATCCGAGGCGTTCCATCTCTTTCTTGGTCGTAGGAAGCCATGTTAATTTGTTTTCTGTCATTATTTTCCTAAAAATCTTTCTTTTGTTTTACCTTTTACCTTTTAATTTTTAATTCTCAGAAGGTGTTCTTTCCTTCCATCCTACGTAGAGGATGATAAGCTCCTTGAGTCCGTACACCTTCATGTTGTCGTGGTAAAGGACGTTGGTACATAGGTCCACGAGGTCATCGCAGTCCTTGTTGCTTAGTATGTAAGACTTCACGTTGTGCTTGAGTGTCTCAAGTGTTGTCTCGTCTATCATTCCGTTACTTGGGATGAGTCCCTTGAGGAGTGAATACTTCTCTATTGCACGTAAATGCTCCTCTGTTATGTTGATGCTTCGTGTGCCAGAAGCGTTTGATTGAATAGTGTACATAGGCGATAGCCCCTTAGGGGCAATAGATAATTATTTATATTCGGTCATTGAGACCGTTTCGCGAAGTTTATTATTAGTCCTTCGTTGAAACGAAGGAAACATTTTTATGTTACTGCCCCCATTTCTGTATTGGTCACCCTCCCTCTCGGGGAGGGCTGGGGTGGGGCCTTAATTGTTTAATTCTCCAGATACTTGACGAGTGCCCTTGTGAAGGTGTTCATCTTTGTATCATCCTTTATGCTCTCAAGAGGGAAACCCAGTATGATGTAGCGTGGACTGGTGTTACTCTTTATTTGTGGAGTGACTTCAGTTTCTTTATTCTTCTTCTTTTTCTTTTCTTTCTTAGTCTTTGTTGTTATTGGCGTTTCTGTCTTTGCCTTTGGCTCTGGTGCACTATATGCTATACCTGCTGTACTACCATCAGAGTAGGTGAGCATAGGGAATGCCTTGTTGCCTGTGGCAAGCGAAGTGAGTTGAGGAATGGCATAGCTTGTATCATTCATCTCTCGGAAGATGTCGAATGACAGATTGCGCATGCTTATGTCCTTTATACTTTTGTCTGTTGTTACCTTTGTACCTGTTACGTCAATACCTTGCATCTTTTCCATGAGTGGTGTGATGTTGGCTCCGCTGACGATAAGATGTCCCTTGTCCTTGAGGTATGTACTGAGCAGGTCGGCGGTCTTGTTGTTGAACTCCTTCTGTACTCCGAAGATGACATCAACGATGTTGAAATGTTTCAGATTATATACTCCCGTGAGGAGTGCATCCTCGCTTGTGGATGTGAACGAATGGCGGTGTGTAGTCATTATCGCTCTTCCGTGTTGATAGGCATAGTCGAAGGTGTTGCCCATGACTATCTTCCCTTCCAGTTCTGAACCACTGTAACCAAGTCCGTCACGTGTCTCCTTGCCTGCCTTTGAACGGTCAAAGGATAGTTGTCTTCCACAATATCCTGCGTATGCTCCGTATGGAACGCCAGGGTCAGCATCGAGGTCGAATCCTGCTTCGGTAGGAGTGTCTATGACCTTGGGACTTTCGAGACGTGTGAAGCCGTTGACGATAAGTATCGTTCCTGTGTTGTGGGATGCTATGCCTGCTGATAGAATCTCCGAAGGGAAACTCTCGCCACCAGCATTGAGTGCAGTCACCTTGAATGAATATGTGACATCTGGCTGTAATGCTATCGAGTGACTTGTACCGTTGACTACAGTTCCATTGTCAAATGCTCCGTTTCCCTTACGTATGTATATAACATACTGGCGTGGGGTAGAGGTTGGCTCTGACTTATCCATTGTTGGTGCCCATGACAGTTCGGCTGTTCTTTTCTGCTCATTGAGGTTGATGGAGAAGTTGTGAACTGGCAGAGGTTGTATGACATAACTGCGGTTGTGTTCCGTTGCTATGAACTTTACTATGGTCTTATATACGGAACGGCTGAAGTCAAACTTGAACTGCGGGTCGTATGCAAGACGCATGTCCGCAAAGTTCTGGTGAGACAGCATCTCAAGGATACATGCTGGTGTGAGTGGTTCACGTGCCTCTCCGTAGTTCCTGTTCCATAGCTGGCGAATCTTCCAGTTGTACTTCTTCAAGTCACGGCGCAGGTTGTACATCAGCATACTTGCAAGGTCGCGACTAACGTATCTGTCAAGTCCTGCCCCAGTAAGTCCGTTTGTGTTGGTTGTCCTGTATATTGACAGTGCACCGACAAGACTGTCTTCTACTGAGTAGCCAGCATCTGTGTGGAATGCAATGTTCATCTCGAGAGGCACTTTCAAACCATCATTCTGCTTGTTATATACTGAGCCACCGCAAAGATAGTTGATAGAGCGTGAACGACTGTTGATGTCGTTATTGTACTCGTCTGCACCGAATCCTCCTGTGTGTATGCTATATGGCATTCCGTACCAGAATGTAGAGTACTTGGCTGCCTCTGCCCATCGTGCGAAACCACTTGGATTAACTGGAATCGAATCCTTGTCCAATGGTACTACATTGCCTTTTCCGCCTCCGAATCGGACGGCATCTGCTGACACAATACCTTTCTCGCTGCTATGGTTGGAGAGGATGACCATGGAGTTTTCGTTTATACCCTCTTCAAAGTCGAACGTACCGAGATACACCCATGTACCGCCTCCCATCTTCTGGTTTACCTTGAACTCGGTCACGCCTCCTTTGTGCATAACTTTGTAGTGAGCATCGTGTACGCTGTTGTCAAAGCTGTGGTAAGTGACATATACGGCATATCTGCCAGCTTTGGGAATGTTTGGTATCCACTGAACATGAGCGTTTGCCTTGTCCGTTGTTGATGCTATGTACCTTGATGTACCATCAACGAACGGAGTATCGGTAACGGCGTATATCTGTTTGTAGTTGGCAAAGCCTGCTGACTTAGGTGATGCCCACATGTGGCGGGATTTGTTGCTTACGTGTTCTATGTAGTAGCCATCCGTCATGGGCGTGTCGTTGTCTATCACCACCTCGTTGGTCTGCCAGTCTCTCTCGCGTGGTGTGAATACTATTGCTCCCGCATTCTGGAGCATCGGAATGATGTATGGATTGACAAAGGACTGTGAGAACAGGTCCTCATTGGTGCAGAATAGTCGAGGACGTTGCCATGTCCATTCCTTTGTTGCTTGCTTGTAGTAGCGTCCGTGACTTGGCCATAGTGCTATGTGTGTACCTTCAAGTCCTTTGATTGCCTTGTATGGCTTTGACACATTCGTAATCCATGGTGCACCAGTGTATTCTTTCTTGAGGAGACGTGTCTTGTCCTTGTTCTTCTTACGGAAGAAATTAGGTACAAGGTCTTCGATGAGGTGGTTCTCCGTGTAGAGTGACACGTTGTAGCTGTGTATCTCTTCGGGAAGAAAACTGCGAATATCCTTGTATATGCTGTCAACGATATTTGATGTGAAGCATTGCTCCTGAAAACCGCCACCAGCAACAATCTTCACCGTCTGACTGTCTGTGTCAATTTCGAGGCTCTGCAACTTGATACGGTCTATCTTAGCATTTGCATGTGGATAGTTTTCAAAATAGCTCGTTATGCTATTCTTGAAATCCTTCTGATAGTCCTGTGCAAATGCAGACATTGAAGCCATGCAGAGGATGAGAAGTCCCACGCCACCTACACTTGTCGAAGGGGTCTCGTTGACCATAGGAAATTGGCGGAATGTCCATGCAGCGAAGGATGCAGCCTTAGCTTCTATTTTTGTTAGTATGTTTGTTTTTATTCTCATTTCTTGATATGTGAAACTCAGTCAAAGAAGGCTGAGGCACGGATTTGCGTTATTGCTTTAGTCACCCTCACCCCCTTGTGGGGAGGGATGGGGGCATTATTTCTTCCCGAACCCAATGAGTTTGTCGTAGCGTCCTCCGAAAGGACGGCTATACACATACACGTAGTATTCGTTTTCGGTCTGGTGGAAATTACCTTCCGTCTGGAGAGTATGGCCTGTTGTCTCGCCATCACGCACGTATAGATACTGATAGTTATATGAACCCTGCTTGAGTGGCAGCATCTTCTCGTATGCTTTGGTGATGCGGTTGTACTCCATTCTGTACTCCTCTGTTATACGATTGTTCGTCAGTTCACCGTTCAGGTAGATGTCTCCACCTGCTACTGGTGGCATCTTGAGCGTGAAGTGTGTGAGGAAATAATCGCTCTCTGTCTCGTTGTCTATGTTGTCGCTGTTGCGTACATAGTAGCGACCGTCCTGATCCTTGTCGAAGAGGTAGTTTGTCCTTTGCTCATCTGTGAAGATGGTTGCGTGGTAGTATGGGTCGTGATATTCCATCTGATCTACTCGCATGGTAGGGACGTGTTCGTCAAGTATCTCGAAGCGGCGATATTCGTTGCCAGCCTCAAAGATAAGGCTCTTGTTGTGCGAATACACCACTTGGTTGGTGCGCATATATGTTGGCGTCAACTCCTCCACATGATTGTCCCAACGGCGGTTTTGAACCACGATGGGGTAGAACTCGTCAACGGGGTTGCGTACCTCGTAGCCCTTGTAGTTGATGTTGAATTCCACCTGCTGGTGCTGTGCCCATGTATCGATGTCGGTATTACCCGATACAGACACTTCAACGCCCACTCGTGGCTCGATAATACTGAAGCAAGCCTCTGCCACTGGCTCGTCTTCGCCTTCTTCGTATATAGTGACCTTGTAGTTACCGCTGATGAGCAGTTTCACATCATCATTAGGGAGGCAGAGTGTGTAGTGGTTATAGTCCATCATGGTACTCATGCTCTGCTCGTAGTCCTCAATCTTGTTGTCGGCAAAGCCGTCCATGTACTCGTTGCGGTTGATGTCAGATGGTGTCCAGTCAGCATTGCAATGAGTGATGGTATAAGTGTAGCGTACGAAGTTGTGCTGGAGGTCGTCAAAGCTTATCTCCACAAAGTTGTTGCTGTGGAGTATCATCAGAGGCGGTTCGCCCCAAGTACCATTGGCTTTTACCTGAATGGACTTGAGGTTTTCCACATATACGGCATTCTCCTGAGCTAATCCGCATACGCTTTGGAGCAGACATAGTGTTGATATGATGATTCTTGTCATTTCTTCTGTTTTTTGTGTGAAACACAGAGAGCGGAGAACACAGAGTTTTTTCTTCTTTGTGGAAACTTAAAATTCTCTTTTAGAAATCTCTGAGTGAACTCTGTGTTTTTTTAGTTTTCAAGTCCTCTCTTAATCCGCATGAACTTAAAAACTTGTAAACTCACAAACTCAAAATTACTTACAAAATTAAGAATTTTGTCTGGTTTGCTGACCAAGTTAAAGCGAAAATCTATATCTTTGCCCTTAATTTCAAATGTGAGATTCCTTTTTTGGTATTATGCAGCATATAATTCAGATAACCGATGGTGTCACACGCCATCCTTTGTACAGGTTCAAAAGTCCAATAAATCTTGACATCCTTGCTGGTGAACAGGTTGCCATTGTCGGTGATAATGGTGCTGGAAAGAGTATGCTCGTGGATGTCATCACGGGCAAACATGCCCTGCTCATGACGGAGGTGAAGTATGACTTTGCTCCGAGCAAGGCAAAGATGGTGAGCGACAACATCAAGTACATGACGTTCCGTGATTCGTATGGCGCATCTGACGGTCAGTATTACTACCAGCAGCGTTGGAACCAGAATGATGTGGACGAAGCTCCTACAGTGGGCGAGTTGCTTGACGAAGCATTCCGTGTGGCAGAGCAAGGCATCACCCGTACAAGCAACTATGATAAGTTCCTTGTGCGTGACGAGAGCGAGGCTGAGGCTGCCGAGCGTGTGGCAAGGGAAGAAGCCGACAAGCAGCAGGTACGCATAGAACTTGAAAGGATGCGTGACCGTCTTTATGAGATCTTTCATCTTGACCAACTTGTTGACAAGCGCGTCATCATGCTCAGTAGCGGTGAGTTGCGTAAGTTTCAGCTCACGAAGACTCTGCTTACCAATCCACGTGTACTCATAATGGATAATCCGTTCATCGGTCTTGATGTGAATGCACGCAAGCAGTTGCATGAATTCCTGACGATATTGTCTAAGGAAACGGATATCCTCATCATACTCGTTCTCTCCAAGACGGACGATATACCATTGTTCGTGACTCATGTCATCCCAGTGGAAGATATGGATATGAAGCCTAAGATGACGATAGCCGAATACAAGGCAAGTCAGCCTGTTCCACCATCACGTGTCATTACCGATGAAAAGGTAGAGGCAATACTATCGCTCCCTTATGCCAAGGGTTCGGACGAGGATGCAGAGCCGGGTACTCAGCACGTCATAGACTTCAAGGATGTCAATATACGATATGGCGAACGTACCATATTGAAGGACTTGAGCTTCAGCGTGCTTAATGGCGAACATTGGGCATTGAGCGGAGAGAACGGAGCGGGTAAGAGTACTCTGTTGAGTATCGTGTGTGCCGATAATCCGCAGGCTTATGCCAACAATATCGTGTTGTTTGACTACAAGCGTGGTACAGGCGAGAGTATATGGGACATCAAGAAACATATCGGCTACATATCGCCAGAGATGCACCGTGCATTCATGCGCGACCTGCCTTCCATCGACATCGTGGCAAGCGGACTGAGCGATGCTACGGGACTCTACAAGAAACCTAAGCCTGAGCAGATGGGCATCTGTGAGTTCTGGATGGATGTGTTCGGCATAGCCAAGTACAAGGACACTACGTTCCTCAAGCTTTCTTCGGGCGAACAGAGACTTGTACTCCTTGCTCGTGCATTTGTGAAAGACCCATCACTCCTTATTCTTGACGAGCCACTTCATGGACTTGACATGAAGAACCGTCGTCTCGTGAAGGATGTAATTGAGACTTTCTGCCAGCGCAAGAACAAGACACTCATCATGGTTACTCATTATCAGGAGGAACTGCCTAAGTGCATAGACCATAGCATCTTCCTGAAAAAGACGGCCTCCTCCCAGCCTCCCCGAGGGGAGGAGTAGGTGGTAGCACAGCTCTCTAAGGTTCTTATAGTAATTCAAGATAATTCTACTGCCCTCTTGCATTAGTCACCCTCCCATAGAAGGGAAGGGCAGGGAGAGGGTCTAATGTTTTAATATTGTAAAATGAAGATAGTATATTTCCATGGTTTTGGCTCATCGCATGCCAGTGGTACGGTAGAGATTCTGCGTAATCTGTTGCCAGATGATGAGGTTGTGGCACCAGATATACCTGTTGACCCAGTGGAGGCTTTGCCTTACTTGCAGGAGTATGTCAGGACGGAGAATCCTGACCTTATCATAGGTACGAGTATGGGTGGTATGTATGCTCAGCAGATGCGTGACTACAAGCGTATTCTTGTCAATCCTGCGTTCAACATGTCCACAATGTCCAGGGGCTTGAAGACAGGCGAACATAAGTTCTTCAATGGCAGATATGATGGTGCCAAGACATTCAAGATTACTAAGGACATCATACAGCACCACAACATGATGGAGCGTCAGCAGTTCAAGGGTATCACCAAGGAACAGCAACAGACCTGTTGGTGTCTCGTGGGTATGCACG
>CAMOVB010000156.1:0-7688 GCA_946626925.1 uncultured Prevotellaceae bacterium | reverse complement strand
CTTTGACGGACGTTCAAGAAAAAGGTCACGAACCCAACCGCCGATGACGTAACATTCCAGATTCAGTTCGTCTGCCGTATCACCGATAAGATGAAACACGGGATGGTCAAGTGCCTTTTTTATATCTTTATCTGATAGATTTTTCATTTAATTCTTAATTTGTGCAAAGGTACTAAAAAATATCGTATCGTACTATCAAAAAAATATCTATCTTTGCAACATAAGTTTCAATGTGTGGAAATTGGAGGCGAAAAACTCTGTATTTCCCGTTTTATAGCAACGCTTATGAAGGCAGTATTCATTCTTATGACACTTGCAGCTGTTGGGTTCAGCAGTTGTAATTCTTGCCGAAGGGCAAATGAGATAGAGGAGCGCAGGGAGGCTCTCAAGCAGAACGACCGTGATGAACTTGATGAGGCTCACAGGGATTTGGCAGCAGCTGACAGCATCGCCTCCGTATATGGCTCTCGTATGCAAAAGATGGAGGCGGATTCAGTCATTGTGTTCGAGAAGGAGGACAAGTATCAGGACAAGGGATTCTATGTGCTCAGGGAGCATGCTGGCGACAAGTCAAAGCTTGAGTTCTTCCCGGAACTTGAGGAGGAAGGTCAGCTTCTTCTCGTCAAGATTGACACTAACCGCAAGTGGTCGTTCCTCAAGATTGCTCCGGTGATGAGTAAGGACAAGAGTGCCTTGGAGCGTAAGGAGGTAGTGGATTTCGTGGGTCGTAGCCTTACGCAGGACGAGGTGTCACAGGTCGTTGCCCTCTCCGAGTATGCCTATGCCATGAAGCAACTTCGTGATGCCACTGCATCGCAGGATAAAAATCGCATGAAAATTGAGTATTACGAGAACAAGATTGGTGCGCAGACAAATTCGATAGATTAGCCCCCCGACCCCCAAACTTAGCGAAGCGGTCTCACTGACCGCAGGGAAGTAACGGGCGGCCATCCGGGTAAATTCGCGGAAAAGGTTTTCAACACAGAGAAAGCAGAGAATCAAATTATATATTGAAGAGTCCTCAATGAATCCTCAACGCTCCTCAATGAAGGAGTAACTCAGCTCCCTCCCTGTAGGGAGGGGTGGGGTGGGTCTTGAGGTCGGGGGGAAGGTCTGGTCGGTGCTTTTGTTTTTCTCGCTGCAAAGGTAAGAAATGTTCATTGCGCATTTCGAATGTTTTTGCAACTTTTTTCTTTGAAATACGCATTTCTTTTGTATTGCGTTATAAATCATAATTATACACATTCCTTGTTATTTGCTATTCTTAGGATATTTCTCAAAAAGTGTTACAGCGTTACAGTGTTACAGTTGTTTTTTTGTGTTTACTATACATAAAAAAACTTCTTATTATATATATATAATAAGACCTATTTAGAGTATCCTTTAGAATCTAACTGTAACACTGTAACACTGTAACGTTTTGTGAAGTCAATGTGCTGTAATTCAATCGTGTGATTTTTCTTGCTTTGTTGCATCAGTACTTTTTTTGTTGACGTGTGATATGGTGTGTTTTCGCCAATTTTTTTTTTGTTTTCCATGATTTTTTATGGATTTTTCAACCACTGCCCACATGAATTTTTATATAACAAGTATTTGTAAAGTGCAAAAAAAAGTTGGGAAATCATTCGAAAAGCGCAATGAAGATGTTGTATCTTTGTGGCGTCAAAAGAATGAGTGGCGGATTTGTGTCTTGTGTTTCCCAATCTGAGAAGATTGATGGCGAATAGGGGAGAAAAGAAAAGGGCCATCAGTGTGAACTGACAGCCCTTGTTTTTTGACTTGTATGTTGAGCGTATTACTCTGCGCGGAGAGTGAAACGCTTGAAGTCAGTGATAGTAAGCTCCTTGTCAACTGACTGGAGGTACTGCTTAACAGATACCTTAGAGTCGTCGATGTAAGCCTGGTCGAGGAGACAGTTCTCCTTGAAGAACTTGCCAAGCATACCCTTAGCGATGTTCTCAATCATCTCTGGCTTGAGCTTAGACTCTGCCTCTGCTGCTGCAGAAACCTTGATTTCACGAGCCTTAGCAGCATCCTCAGCTGTAATCCAACCCTTAGCTGTGTTAGATTCGATGTGCTCCTCAGAGTCAACGTGTGCTGGGTTGATACCTGCCTTCTTGAGTGCGTTCTCAACTGCCTTGCCAATCTGGTTCTGCTTAGCCTTCTCGATGTCTGCCTTGAACTCAGCGTCCTTTGTCTCCTGTGATACAGAAGCCTCGTCGAGAGCAACTGGGTTCATTGCAGCTACCTGCATAGCGATGTTCTTACCTACCTGCTCGTCGCACTTCTTGTTGAGGGCGATGAGTGTGCAGAGGAAGTTACCAGCCATGTGGTTGTAAGCGATGATGTTCTCGCCCTCAACTGTGAGGTATCCGTCGAGCTCCATCTTCTCACCTGTAACACCTGAACGGTTAGTGATAGCGTCTGTTACTGACTCACCGTTGATAGTGAGAGCCTTAACCTCGTCGAGAGTCTTGCACTTGTTAGCAACAGCAGCGTCGATGATAGCTGTAGCGAGAGCAACGAAGTCAGCGTTCTTTGCAACGAAGTCAGTTTCGCACTTGAGTGCAATCATTGCACCGAAGTTGCCGTCAACCTTTGCGAGTACGCAACCCTCAGCAGCCTCACGGTCAGAACGCTTTGCAGCGATGAGCTGACCCTTCTTGCGGAGAATCTCCATTGCTGCCTCTACGTCGCCGTTAGCCTCTTCGAGAGCCTTCTTACAGTCCATGAGACCTGCCTGTGTCTTCTTACGAAGACTATTGATTTCTGCTAATGAAATAGCCATAATGTCTTAATAAGGATTAAAAGTTAAAAGTGAAAAGTGAAAAATAATTTATCCTCCAACTTCTCACCTTTAACTATAGTTTTGAAATAATTTCGTTAATTCGGATTATTCAGCAGCTGGTGCCTCAGCTTCAGCCTTAGCCTCTGCCTTCTTCTCGCCTGCAGCTTCCATGTCAACCTTCTCTGCCTTGCGCTCGTCGAGACCCTCCTTGATAGCGCCACAAACAGCGTCGAGGATAACCTCTACTGACTTTGAAGCGTCATCGTTAGCTGGGATAACGAAGTCAACATTGTTAGGATTAGAGTTAGTATCGACGATAGCGAATACAGGAATACCGAGACGGTTAGCCTCGCTAACTGCGATGTGCTCCTTCATAACATCCACTACGAAGAGTGCTGATGGGAGGCGAGTAAGGTCAGCGATAGAACCGAGGTTCTTCTCGAGCTTAGCACGCTTGCGCTGAATCTGGAGATTCTCACGCTTTGAGAGCTTTGCGTATGTACCGTCTGCAATGAGCTTGTCGATGTTTGCCATCTTCTTAACTGCCTTACGGATTGTAGGGAAGTTAGTAAGCATACCACCTGGCCAACGCTCGATTACGTATGGCATGTTAACTGACTGTGCCTTCTCAGCAACTACGTCCTTAGCCTGTTTCTTAGTAGCAACAAAAAGAATTCTCTTTCCACTCTTTGCAATCTGCTTGAGAGCTTCAGCAGCAGTCTCAGTCTTTGCAACTGTCTTGTGGAGGTCGATGATGTGAATGCCGTTACGCTCCATGAAGATGTAAGGAGCCATAGCTGGATTCCACTTACGCTTGAGGTGACCGAAGTGTGCACCTGCAGCGAGCAATGTATCAAATGATGTTCTTGCCATAATTTTGATTTGTTTTGTCTGGCTTTCTGCTTTCGAGGGCAGATACCCAGATTAGTTTACTTTCTTTTTAAGTTAATTTTTTGTTTTAACCAACCAGCGAGTAACTCCGAGGAGGTCTCTCTGGTTTAGATGCTAAACGATAAGTCTTTAAGCGATTTGTATGTCTATCTCTACGCAGCAAGGCGAACCATGCGTTGCAGAAATAAGAGGTACAATGATTAACGCTTAGAGAACTGGAATCTACGGCGTGCCTTTGGCTGACCTGGCTTCTTACGCTCAACAGCACGTGGGTCACGAGTGATGAATCCTTCAGCACGGAGTGCCTTCTTATCGTCAGCGTTGATCTTAACGAGTGCGCGAGCGATAGCGAGGCGGAGTGCCTGTGACTGACCTGTGAAACCACCACCCTTGAGGTTTACGAGGATATCGTACTTCTCAGCTACACCGAGAAGGTTGAGTGGCTGCTTTACTACGAACTGGATGAGCTCAGATGGGAAATAGTCCTTGAGGTCACGCTTGTTGATTGTGATCTTACCTGTACCCTCTGAAAGGTACACGCGAGCAACGGCGCTCTTACGACGGCCGAGTGCATTAATATAATTTACTGCCATACCTTTTTTATTACTTTAACAGGTTAATATCGATTGTTACTGGGCTCTGTGCCTCATGCTTGTGCTCTCCACCTTCGTAGATGTAGAGGTTGCTGAGAATCTTAGAACCGAGCTTGCCCTTTGGAAGCATGCCCTTAACTGCGTGACGAACGATCTTCTCGTAACCGTTTACGCGCTTTGTCATTTCGAGAGCTGTTGCCTTCTTCTGACCACCTGGATAACCTGAATAAGTAAGGTAGATCTTAGAGTTCATCTTGTCTCCTGAGAGAACAATCTGATTTGCATTGATGATGATAACGTTATCACCACAATCCATGTTTGGAGTGAAGCATGGCTTATACTTACCACGCAAAATCTTTGCAACCTTTGAGCTGAGGCGACCGAGTGTCTGACCTGCTGCGTCAACTACTACCCACTTCTTGTCTGCAGCCTCAGGAGTTACATAGTTTGTCTTGAAACTTAAAGTGTTCATTTAAAAACCTTTTTTTGTTGTTACTTTTAATTATTAATCTCTGTCCACAGTTGCCTGTGGTTTTAATCGCGAGACGTCTTCTTGTCCGTCACGCTTCAGTGCTTCACGAACCGCGTTCCCGGCTAATAGGATTTCGCTATTCACACACTGATTTGGGGGCATTTTCATGTCCCCTCGATAATAATCGGCGTGCAAAGATACGACTTTCCTATATTCTGACAAAAGTTTTTTCGTGTTTTTTGTTTATTTTCAAAGTTTTCCATAAATTTGTCGCAAAATATGTTATGAATGTGCGTATGAAAAAAATATTTTACTTCGCAATTGTATTGATTGTTTGCTTGTTTTCAGGAAACGCAAACGCACAGCAGGTTTCACGTCTTACGAACCTGCCACACATGATTATTGATACATACGAGCGTAAACCGATTAATAGCAAGGAAGAGTACATCTATTCAAAGATAACTCTTATTGATGAGGATGATAATGTGCAGGTTTTTGACTCTACCCAGATTCGTGGTCGAGGCAATTCGACATGGAACATGAGTAAGAAGCCTTACAAAATCAAGTTCCAGAAGAAGCAGAAGCTCCTCGGCAAGGGTTATGCTAATGCCAAGACATGGACACTCCTCGCCAATGCCGGTGACAAGACATTGTTCCGCAATGCCCTCACTTCGCTCATGGGCGATTTCCTCGGGTTGAAGAACAATCCTGCTCATAAGTTCGTTGATCTGACCCTCAACGGTACTTATCTCGGCACTTATCAGATAAGCGACCAGGTAGAGGTGCGCCCTCATCGTGTAAACGTGGTTGAACAGGATTATCCGCTTACGGAAAACAGCAACATCACGGGTGGCTACCTTCTTGAGGTGGACGGCTTCCACGACGGCAATTGTTTCGCAACAAACAATTGGGTGTATGTGCGCATCCATTATCCTGAAGAGGAAGAGATAGATGCTAAACAGAATACATATATCCGTAACTACGTCAATACCTTTGAAAGGGCTCTTATGTCAACCAATTTCAAGGATCCGATTAAGGGTTATCGTCAGTATGTCGATTCTGTTTCTTTGGCAAATTGGTTTCTCGTTACGGAACTGACTGCAAATATTGACGGTTATTACAGCACATATTTCTATAAGAACCAGGATGACCCTCTCATCTACTGGGGACCTATATGGGATTATGACATTGCCTATAACAACGACAGACGTATCCCGAACACTCAGACAAGGCTTATGGATGAGGAAGGATACGGTGATGCCAAGAAGTGGGTAGGTCGTATGTGGCAGGATCCATGGTTCGGCTCTCTTGTCAATCGTCGTTTCGATGAAATCGTCAAGGCAGGCATTGAGGATTACCTCTATCAGCAGATAGACAGCCTTTCAGAACTGCTTGATGAGTCAAAGTCGCTTAACTATGCTAAATGGGGCATTTCCACAAGGATGTATAATGAAATTGTACTCTACTCAAGTTACAACCAGTATGTGAATGATGTTAAGTCATTCATCAGAAGCCATATCGCTTTTCTCAAGGATGCTTTATACAATAAATGGGTAGATGCACCAGAGCCAGTGTTTGAACCTGAAAACTATTGGTATAGGATTGCCAATAGCAATACGGGTAACTACCTTGACACCGAAGGTCGTGCTGTCTGCACTTGGTCAAGTGCGGATGAGCGTGACACACAACTATGGAAGTTCGTCCTTGTCAGTGACGGACAGTATGTGATTGTCAATAAGGCTACAGGGCTTGCGCTTTTCGACCCTACAGTAGGTGTGAGCACAGCAACAACCAATGTTGGTACTCAGTTGTCTGTTACAGAACTTGACTATAGTGACAATCGTCAGTACTGGCAAGTGGTGATGCAGGGCAGGAATGGCAGGTGCAACCTCGTGAATGTTGCTACTGAACACACCATTAACCTTAGTGGTGGTGCAACGCATAATGGTGCAAGTGTTCTTAGTTATACTACAGATGAGAGAAACTCATCAAGTGCCAACCGCTTGTGGAACATTCTTCCTGTTGAGAAGTATGTTGACCCTAACGCCATTGCTTCTGTCGAGCCAGAGGAGTATGCTCTTGCCATTGACAAGCAGAATGGTGTCCTCCACTTTGGCTCTGCCACACCGGAGATGCTTACATTCGTGGTAAACATATATTCTGCAAATGGTTCTTTGGTTCGCACATTCAAGGCTGACGAGCGTTGTGGTGTGTCCGACCTCCCATCAGGAGTGTATGTAATCACATGGAATGTTGACGGAAAGCGCAGAAGCGTTAAGGTTCGCTTGTAATGGAACAGAGATACAACGAGTTCGGCTCTTGGCTCAAGGGACAACTTGGTTTCAAGGTACAGAAGATTTCGCTTAATGCTGGCTTCACCTGCCCCAACCGTGACGGAACGGTAGGGGTGGGTGGTTGTACTTATTGCAACAACCAGACGTTCAATCCTGCCTATTGCCAGACGGAGAAGACAGTCACTCAGCAACTGGAAGAAGGTAAGCAGTTCTTTGCAAGAAAATATCCCGATATGAAGTATCTTGCATATTTCCAGGCTTACACCAACACCTATGGCGACGTATCTCATGTGATAAGGCTCTATGAGGAGGCATTGAGGGTAAAGGATGTTGTCGGTATCGTCATAGGAACACGCCCCGATTGTATGCCTGACGAGCTCCTCGATTATCTGGAAGAACTCAACAAGCGTGCTTTCCTGATTGTTGAATACGGAATAGAGAGTACGGATGACAATGTGCTTCGCCGAATAAACAGAGGTCACGACTATGCGGCAACCGTTGATGCCGTAAGACGAACGGCAAGTCGTGGCATTATCACGGGAGGTCACGTCATCCTCGGTTTACCAGGAGACAACCGTGAGAGCATCATACGTGAGGCGAAACTTCTTTCTGAGTTGCCTCTGACAACTCTCAAGCTTCACCAGCTTCAG
>CAMOVB010000155.1:0-7756 GCA_946626925.1 uncultured Prevotellaceae bacterium | reverse complement strand
GACCACACCACGGAGTTCCGCATGATTCTCTCCGTCATGATTCATGCCATGAAGGTCATCCCAGAGGGTGCCTCCATAGTATTCATGACAAACGTCTCATACATACAGCAAAACTACGACAGACTACCTACGGACAAATCCGCCAATGCCGACCTCATCAACGAGTGCATCTCCCTCAAGGCAAGGCACGCCTCCGTCACAGTCCGCATCGTTCCATTCCACAAGTATTCAATCTTGCCAGCTACGCACGAACTGGCACACGAAGCAATGACAGAGAGAAGGGCCCCCCAACCCCCGAAGGGGGCGGCCATCCGGATGACAATAGAGAATTGACAATTGATAATTGAAAATTGATAATTGAGAATTGATAATTGAAAATTGATAATTGAGAATTGATAATTGAAAATTGATAATTGAGAATTGATAATTGAGAATTGATAATTGAAAATTGATAATTGAAAATTGATAAGCCATCCGGATGACATTATCAATGAGGAATTAGGAATGTGGAATGAGAAATTGAATCTAATGAACAATTAGCAATGAATAATGAGTAATAGCCATTCGGCAAAGAACTGCTGACGGAACTTGTCATTACTAATTGTACATTGTTCATTACTCATTAAATTTGTGATTATCGATTTGAAATATGGAATAAACAAACTTTAATCTTAAAAAACGCTAACAGATGGGCGATGTTTGGGTAATTATGTTTATCTTTGTGGGTCGATAAAGGATATCTCACTATGAACAAAAAGAAATATATTATATCAGGGTCATTATTTTTAGCGTCTATACTGTCAATAAATGCGCAGAAGTTTGTGATTGGTAACTATGTGTTCCCAAAGGACAAGGCTACATACTATGGCGAGCTTTTGGGCGGCAAGCCTAACGGCAAGGGCAAGACTACGTTCACCAATGGTGATGTGTATGAGGGTCAGTACGAGAAGGGCAAGCGCCAGGGTAATGGTACATACACCTTTGCGGATGGCGAGCGTTACGAGGGACAATGGCATCAGGACCACCAGCATGGTAAGGGCATTTACTACTTTGCCAACAATAACAAGTATGACGGTCTGTGGTACATTGACTACCAGCAGGGACACGGAACCATGTATTATTACAATGGTGACAAGTATGTTGGTAACTGGGTTCAGGACAAGCGTGAAGGACAAGGTACATACACATGGGCTAACGGTGTCTATTACAGAGGTGAGTGGAAAAACGACGAGAAATGTGGTCATGGCGTGTTCGACTGGCGTGATGGCAGCTCGTATGTAGGCAACATGGAACATAACATGCGTAACGGTCAAGGTACATACATCTATGCCAATGGCGATAAATATACAGGTGGCTGGCGTGATAACATGATGCATGGCAAGGGTATATATATATTCCATAACGGCGACAAATATGAAGGCGACTATGTTCGTGGCGAACGTACTGGTCAAGGTATCTTTACATATGGAGACAACCGTAAATATATAGGTCAATTTGTCAACGGACTCATGGAGGGTACTGGTGTATATACATGGCCCAATGGTGCTAAATATGAGGGTACATGGGCAGATGACAAGCAGCATGGTCGTGGCAAATATACAGGTATAAATGGTGACGTATATGACGGAGAATGGGAAAACGGTGAGATGAACGGTGAAGGCATTCTCCGTATGTCCGACGGAACAAAGTACAGAGGTCATTTTAAACATGGTCACAAGAATGGCAAGGGTGTTGAGGAATATCCTGACGGTTCACGCTATGAAGGTGGTTTTGTTGACGACCTCAAGGATGGAGCCTTCGTCGAGAAGGACAAGAATGGCACGCCTCGCAGAAAGGGTTTCTACAAGAGAGGTAAACTCGAGACTGCAACGAACATGTAAGTTTTTTGAAAAAAATGAAGAAAGGGCATATTAAGAAGTCAGGTCACCTGATGCGAATGATTGTTGCGTGGATATTCGGTATCTACGCAACAATCATTGTTCTTCTTAATACGCCTTTCATGCAACGTTTTGTAGCCGAAAGGGTGGCTGGAGTTCTCTCGTCAGAAATTGGTACGCCAGTAAATATCGGCTCTGTGAACGTTGGATTCCTCAACCATCTTATCATTAACGATCTTGTGGCTGTGGATAAGGATGGCGTGACTATGCTGAAGGTGGGGCGTGTGTCAGCCTCCATCGACATCGTGCGTACCATGAATGGACAAATATGTATTCCTTCGGCACAATTATTCGGTGTGACGGCTGTTATCTACAAGAAGACAAAGGATGCTCCTCTCAACATTCAGTATGTCATAGATGCTTTCTCGTCTGATGAAGAGAAAGAATCAAAACCTCTCAATCTTCGTATCAACACCCTACTCGTCCGCCATACAAACGTAAAGTATGACGTAAAGAGTGAGCAAAACAAACCAGGTTCCTTCAATACGAATCATATTGATGCACGCAACATAGGTTTTAATCTTTCGCTTAAAGCATTCACCCAAGACTCGCTTAATGTGTCACTCAAACGCTTCTCCGCACGTGAATACAACTCTGGACTTTATATTAGAGAACTTGGATTAAAATGCGAGGCGAACAAGTCAAAGTCTGAACTGTCAGACTTCATCGTCAGCACAAGTGGTTCTTCCATTTCCATACCTAAGATTGGTGTTGACTATTCGCGTTATGACAAAGATAAATATGTTACCCTTACCTGTCCTCTAACGATTGACGGACAGTTTTCCCTTTCTGACTTCAGTTGTTTCTCACGCAAGTTGGACGACTTGACAGAAACTTATACCATCCATACTGATGTGGAAGGCTCGACTGATAAGCTTAATGTCAATCAACTGGAACTGAACGATGAGAATATGGATATAACGCTTGCCATGTCGGCAAGTGTATATAACGTATTATCCGACCTCTCCGTTGATGCTGACATAGAACATCTTGGTGTTACAAGCAGAGGGATAAGGCAGTTGCTATGCGAACTGGACGTGGAAGAACATAGCGTTAGTCCACTTGTCAATGCTGGCGACGTGGAAATGAGGTCTGCTGTTCATTATGACAATAACATGGTTTCTGCCAAAGGTAACGTAACGACAGATGCTGGTAGTATCACACTTGACGCATCCTACAGCAAGGACAAACACCTGCTATGTAACGTAGGAACAGATACGGAAGACGGCGTGAACCTCGGCATGATTCTTGGCGAGGAAAAGATTGGCAGTATAAATGCTGATGTAGTAGCGGATGTAAGCTTCGCTAACAATAGAAAAATACCTGATGGAACACTTAAAGTCACGATTCCAGATTTTGAATACAACGGCTATAAATACAATAATATATGTGTTGACATAAACAACATTGGAGGCAAGTCAAAGGTGGCACTTACCGTAGATGATGAAAACGCAAAGTTAAACACAGATATTGACTATTCGCAGGCAGGTCGCAAGCATAACCTCGACCTTACGATGGCGTTGAAAGACTTCACACCTAACGCTATGAACATTGTCAAGGATTATGCTGGAGACAAGTTGTCCGTTAACCTTGACGCACACTTGAACGGCTCAAGCATAGACGACTTGAGCGGTAATGTCTCCATGAAGGACGCCAAGCTTGTCACATCAGACACCGTATATAACGTGAGCAACGTGAATATCAACGTGGAGCAGCGAAACGACGGTTACACAAGTCTTTTACTCCTTAGTGACTTCCTCGATGCAAGGATAAAGGGATACGGAAAATTTTCAGCCATCGTGACAGACTTCAAGAATATCATAGCCACGAACCTCAACAAGATAGTAAAGAAGGAACATCACAAGTCGGATTCAAGGTTTGACTACGACCTTGCATTTTACGACTCTCCGATCCTTCATCATTTCATCAAGGATGACTACTATGTAGCAGAGCCTCTAAGGATTATCGGCTCTATGGATGCAGGAAATGGCATTCTCAACCTTGATGTCAACGTTCCGTATGCCAAGTATGACGGCAGCACTTACAAGAACGTGAATGTGGTGTGCTGTAACAACTCTAATCAATTGAGCCTTAAAGCAACCGGACTTACACATACAGACAAGCAAGCAATGAAGATAGACCTCAACGCCACAGCCGTGAACAACGTTGTGGAATCAAATGTGAGGTTAAAGATGAAGAATCGTAACGATATTGACGTAAACCTCAACTCAAGGGTCAGCTTCGCGGATAGCGTCGGCAAACTCAAGACCATTGTTGACCTCTACGAATCAGATATCGTCATAAATGATACTACATGGAACGTAACACCCGCCAGAATATATGTATTTGGCAAGGATATAGTATGCCATAATCTGAAGATTGCCAGCGGAGACAAGTATGTGACTATCGAGGGTAAGGCTTCCGACAACCCTTCAGACTCTATACTTGCAAAGCTTAAGAATGTAGAGATTGAGTATGTTCTCAACATCGTGAACTTCACGGCTGTTGACTTTTCGGGTATCGCCACAGGTCAGGCTACTTTATGCAACCTTCTCGACAAGCCTTCGTTCAAGGCTAACCTAAACGTAAAGGATTTTCGTCTTGAAGGCGGACTTCTCGGAAATGCAGAGATTAACGGCAACTGGGACGATGAGGTAAACGGTATTGCCATTAATGCCAATATCGTCAACATGTACAAGTGTCGTGAAGGTCTTACTTCCAACTACATAAATAGGTTCGGTACAACAAAGGTCAAGGGATTCGTCTCCCCAGCCAATAACGACATATTCCTCCATGTGGATGCCATGGACACTCATGCTGCCGTATTGCAAGGATTCCTCGGCATCATTTTTGACGATATGGACGGCTATCTGCGTGGTGGTCTCAATATAGTGGGTCCTCTCAACAAGGTTGACCTTGAGGGCGACGTGACAGGTCAGGTGTCCATGAAACTGAAGACAACCAATGTTCCTTATATGTTCTCAGGAGATACTGTACATCTTGAACGCGGACTTATAGCATTCAAGGATATGCGTATGATGGACTACCAGAATAACGTAGGCATCCTCAACGGTAAGGTAACACATACCAACCTCCGCAACTTTGCATACAACTTTGATGCAGATGCACGTGGCATACTCGTGTATGACGAGAAAGAGTTTAACGCCAACAAGTTCTGCGCCACAGTCTTCGCTTCAGGCGACGTACATCTTGACGGCTCAGACGGACATCCTATGCATATTTCCGGAAACATAACGACGAACAGAGGTTCAGTGTTTGCATACGACAACGTATCACCTGATGCCCTTGTTAACAGCTCGTTCATAGAGTTCCACGACATAACTGCCACAGAGAAGAAGAATGACAAAGAGTTTGTTTCCTCCCCCGTCATCGTTGACAGGGATATGCGTGATGATGACGACGACCTCTCACAATATATCGTGAAGAGCGTGAAGAAGAAGAGCGACTACGAAGGCGATATATTCATGGACTTCCATTGCAACATAAACCAGAACTGTGAGGTTAAGCTGCGTATGGACAGGCAGGATGATGCCTACATAAGCGTGTATGGTAATGCAATCCTTCAGGCTAAGTGGCACAACAAGGGTGCCTTTGAGATGTTCGGAACATATAACGTTGACCATGGAAAATACCGTCTGTATATGCATGACCTTGTGTATCGTGACCTGAGTATGCAACCTGGAAGTTCTATCTCATTCAACGGCAATCCATTTGATGCAGGAATCCATCTTATCTGTAATCATGAGATACATAACGTGCCGCTTTCCGACTTAACTTCTACAACTGCGTACTCTCAGAACAATAAAGTGAAGGTAGTTTGCGTTCTTGATATTACAGGCACTGTAAGTTCCATGGACTTCAAGTTTGACATCAGTCTTCCAAATGTCAACGATGAGACACGTCAACTTGTCAAGAGCATGATTAACTCCGAAGAGGAAATGAATACGCAGATGATATACCTGCTTGCAGTCAACAGGTTCTACCCTAACGACTTTGCACGTGCCAACGGCGAGGACAAGAGCGGACAGGCTGTCAACTCGTTCGTGTCATCCACCCTCAGCGGACAGATCAACCAGATGTTGTCAAGCGTCATAGGTACCAACAGCAACTGGAACTTCGGTACTGGCATATCAACCGGTGAGAAGGGATGGCAGGACATGGATGTGGAAGGTATCCTTACGGGACGACTCTTCAACGACCGTCTTCTCGTGAATGGTAACTTCGGTTACAGGGATAACGCCATGACCAACACGCAGAGCTTTATCGGCGACTTTGAACTGAAATGGCGTCTTTGGGAGAATGGCAACACTTATCTCAAGGCTTACAATATGACAAACGACAGATACTTCACAAAAGGTACGCTCAACACTCAGGGACTTGGAGTGAGCGTACAGTATGACTTCGAGTCCATGAAGTGGCTGTTCGGAAAAAAGAAAGAAGAACAAAACAAGACTGATGAGAAATAGTTTCCATAACATATTATCATTACTTGTCCTCGTCCTCATGACGCTGGATGCAAACGCTCAGAGCGTAACCATCCGAGGTAAGGTGATGGACGATAAGAGAGCACCTATAGAGCTTGCACACGTAAGTGTGGAGGGTATGGCTGCAGGTGCCATATGCGATATGAAGGGCAAATACCAGTTTACTTGTGAATCCAAGGACACCATGGTAATAGTCTTCTCCATGCTCGGCTATCAAACAAAGAAGCGCACGTTGAACAGCCCATCGGACACGGTTACCATAAACATCATGCTTACACCTGTGGGCATAGAGCTTGGCGGAGTCGAGGTATCCACCATTCGACGTCAGACAAACGCCATGACAGATGTGAACATGAGCGACATGAAACACATGGGAAATGCCTCTGGTGGTGGTGTGGAACAGGTCATAGCCACTCAGGCTGGTGTAAGTACGCATAACGAGCTAAGTTCGCAATATAACGTGCGTGGAGGTTCATTCGACGAGAATTCCGTATATATCAACGGCATCGAGGTCTATCGTCCTCTCCTTATCCGTAGCGGACAGCAGGAAGGACTGTCTATCATCAACCCAGACATGGTTGATCGCATCAGTTTCTCGGCTGGTGGCTTTGATGCCCGTTATGGCGAGAAGATGTCATCTGTACTTGACATCACATACAAGAAAGCCAAGGGCTTTGAAGGGACTGTATCAGCCAGTCTTCTCGGTGCAAGTGCCTATGTCGGATATGGCAACGACAAGTTCAGCATGTCACACGCTTTCCGTTACAAGACGATGAAGAATCTTCTCGGAACTCTCGACACGGAAGGCGAATATGACCCTCGCGACATGGATTACCAGACGTACATGAGCTGGTCGCCAACACGCAAGACTACGTTTGATGTCATAGGTGTAATCTCACTTAACGACTATAACTTCATTCCCTCTACCCGAAGCACAAGTTTCGGTACAAGCGATAACCCTATAAACTTCAAGGTATATTTTGACGGTAAGGAACGTGACCGTTTCAACACTTTTTTCGGAGCATTCATGGCAAACCACAAATTTAATCAGAATAATGATGTCACATTCAACCTTTCCGCTTTCAAGACAACGGAACGCGAGACATACGACATTAGCGGTGAGTACTGGATAGATACAGAGAAAACGTCAAGCAATCTTGCCATAGGCAAATACCTCGAACATGCACGTAACCGTCTTAATGCCTCTGTGTTAAACGTCGGCTTTACAGGACACAGCCGCGTTGGCAAGCACGATACGCGTTATGGTGCACTCATAAAGTTTGAGAAAGTTACGGAGAACATGCGCGAATGGGA
>CAMOVB010000154.1:0-7860 GCA_946626925.1 uncultured Prevotellaceae bacterium | reverse complement strand
GTTATTTACGATTTGATAAAAACCAGATGGTGAACCTTCAGGAGTCTCTTCCTAAGGAGATTCTCCGTACAAATAAGTCTGGTGCGTATTCATGCTCAACCGTTGTTGACTGCAATACGCGTAAATATCACGGTTTGTTGGTTGTGCCTGTGCCAGAGATTGATGATGATAACCATGTATTATTATCTTCACTTGACGAGACGGTTATCCAGCACGGGGCACAGTTTAATCTGGGCTTACACAAATATTCAGGTGATGTGTACAGTCCAAATGGGCATAAATACATACGTGAATGGACTTGGGACAGACTTCCAACAACAATCTACCGTGTAGGCGGTGTCATTCTTAAGAAGGAGAGAGTTTTCCAACATAAAGAAAACAGAATTCTCATTCGTTATACACTTCTCGATGCACACTCTGTGACAACACTCCGTCTGCGTCCGTTCCTCGCTTTCCGTAGCGTGAAGGAATGTACGCATGAGAATTCGACTGCAAGTCGTGACTATCAAGAGATAGACTGCGGTATCAAGACAAGAATGTATTCTGGTTATCCAGAGTTGTTTATGCAGTTGAACAAAAAGACGGATTATATCTTTGAGCCAAACTGGTATCATGGCATTGAATACTACAAGGAGCAGGAACTCGGCTATGAATATGCAGAGGACCTCTATGTTCCTGGCTACTTTGAGTTTGAAATCAAGAAGGGCGAGAGTGTTGTCTTTGCTGCAGGCGTGAGTGAACTCAAGCCAAAGGAACTTCTGAAAATATTTAATCATGAGTATGACGTACACGTTCCACGCAAGGATTTCCACACTTGTCTCACTACTGCCGCTCACCAGTTCCACTACGAAAAGGACGGTGAGACATACATCATTGCAGGATATCCTTGGTTCAAGTGTCGTGCACGTGACATGTTCGTATCGCTCCCTGGTCTTACTCTTGCAGTTGATGAAGTGGACTACTATGAGAAGGCAATGAAGACTGCTGAGAAGGCAATTCGCGACTTCATCAACGGCAATCCTATATCCGTGAAAATATACGAGTTTGATAAACCGGACATCCTTCTATGGGCAACATGGTGCATACAGCAGTATGCGCGTCTTGTGTCTTTTGAGGAAGCAACAAAGAAATACGGTGAGCTTGTGAACCTCATCGTTGGTTTCATCAAGGATGACAAGCACCCAGAGCTTTCACTCCACGACAACGGCTTACTTTATGCCGATGGACGTGAGCATGCAATAACATGGATGAACTCAGAGGTGAATGGTAATCCCGTAGTGCCGCGCTCAGGCTATATTATAGAGTTTAATGCTCTGTGGTACAACGCGCTCATGTTCAACGCTGAGATGCTCAACTCGAAGGGACGCTTTGCTGAAGCTTCCTCTTATTCAGAACTTGCAGAAAAGACAGGTCGTTCGTTTAAGGAGACATTCCTTAACCAGCATGGTTATCTGCTTGACTACATTGATGGTGAATATATTTCATGGAGTGTACGCCCTAACATGCTTATCGCTTCATCGCTTGAGTACTCACCGTTGACTACGGCTGAGAGGAAGAAGATTTTTGACATCTGTACCAAGGAGTTGCTTACGCCAAAGGGCATACGTTCACTTTCTCCAAAGTCAGGTGGTTACAATCCAATATACGAAGGGGGACAGGTGCAGCGTGACTCTGCCTATCATCAAGGCACCGTGTGGCCATGGCTCTCAGGATTCTATCTTGAGACGTGCCTCAAGGTCTATAAGCACAGCGGACTTTCATGGGTTGACCGTCAGTTCGTAGGTCTTGAGGAAGAAATGTTCTATCATGGCATTGGTTCAATCCCAGAACTCTTCGACGGTAATCCTCCGTTTCATGGACGCGGTGCAATATCGTTCGCAATGAATGTGGCTGCGGTACTAAGAGTGAACAAGGTTCTTGCCAAGTACTATAACTATTAAAGGAGGTGTATATATGAAAGTATTAATGTTTGGATGGGAGTTTCCACCTAAGATTTACGGAGGTCTCGCTGTTGCTTCCTATGGTATCACCAAGGGAATGGTAGAGGGACAACCTGATGCTGAGATTACATTCTGCCTCCCAAGACCTACAGGAGAAGAGGAAAAATTCCTGAAGATTATCAATATGAGTCAAGTGCCAGTAGCATGGCGCGACGTTCAGTACGACAATATCAAGGACCGTATCATCGGACATACTGCCGAGGACTATTATCGCTTCCGCGACCACATCTATGCAGACTTCAATTACATGGGTGTTGACGACCTCGGTTGCCTCCAGTTTGCAGGAGGTTATCCTGGCAACCTACATGAAGAGATAAACAATTTCTCAATCATAGCAGGCGTGCTTGCGCGTTCAGAGCAGTTTGACATCATCCATGCACACGACTGGCTCACATACCCAGCTGGTGTACATGCCAAGATGGTGAGTGGCAAGCCACTTTGCATTCATGTTCATGCAACAGACTTCGACCGTTCACGTGGTAAGGTCAATCCTACGGTCTATTCAATAGAGAAGAACGGTATGGACCATGCCGACTGCATCATGTGTGTGTCAGAGCTTACACGCCGTACCGTAATCAACGAATATCATCAGGATCCACGCAAGTGCTTCGCTATACATAATGCGGTGTATCCACTTCCACAGGAGTATCTTGACATCCCTCGCAAGGACCATGGCAAGGAAAAAGTCGTTACTTTCCTCGGTCGTATTACCATGCAGAAAGGACCTGAGTATTTCGTTGAGGCTGCCGACCTCGTACTCAAGCGTACCAAGAATGTCCGCTTCTGCTTCGCTGGTTCAGGTGACATGTATGAGGCTATGGTTGACCTTGCAGCATCAAAGGGCATCGCGGACCGTTTCCACTTCCCTGGTTTCCAACGAGGCAAACAAGTGTACGAATGTTACAAAGATTCTGATGTGTTTGTCATGCCTTCTGTCTCAGAGCCTTTCGGCATTGCACCTCTTGAGGCAATGCAATGCGGAACGCCTTGTATCATCTCCAAGCAGTCAGGATGTGGTGAGATACTCGACAAGGTCATCAAGGTTGACTACTGGGACATCTATGCAATGGCAGACGCCATTTACTCGCTGTGTACCAATGACGGACTGTTCAGGTACCTTCAGGAAGAGGGCTTGAAGGAAGTCAACGAGATTACATGGGAGAAGGTTGGTCACAGAATCCGCAAGTTGTATGACCAGTGTATCTACAACGGAGGATTTATACATTAAAGAAATTGGCATCAAGTTGCAAACTTAAAAAACAAATAATCATGAAAAAGATTTGTCTGTATTTTGAAATACACCAGATAATACATCTAAAGCGTTATCGCTTCTTCGATATAGGACGTGACCATTACTACTTTGATGATTACGAGAACGAACGTTCAATAAATGACATTGCTGAACGTAGCTATGTGCCTGCACTCCAGACTCTCATTGAGATGGCCAAGCAGAATGATAATTTCAAGGTCGCTCTCTCACTCTCTGGCGTGGGACTTGAACAGCTTGAATATCATGCTCCACAAGTTCTCGACCTCCTCAACGAACTTAATTCCACAGGTAAGGTTGAGTTCCTCTGCGAGCCTTATTCACACGGTCTTGGTTCACTTGCTCCTGACAACGAAGAGAGCTTCCGCTCAGAGGTCATGCGTATGAGCGCAAAGATAAAGGAATTGTTCGGACAGACACCTAAGGTGTTCCGCAACTCTTCACTCATATACTCTGACGATATTGGTGCTCGTGTTGCAGAGATGGGATTCAAGGGTATGCTTACCGAAGGTGCAAAGCACGTCCTCGGTTGGAAGTCACCACATTTTGTCTATCAGTGTGCGTCAGACCCACGCCTCAAGCTCTTGCTTCGTGACTATAAGTTGTCAGACGACATATCACTTCGTTTCAACGACTCCAGTTGGTCAGAGTACCCACTCTTTGCAGACCGCTACATGGATTGGATCTCCGGACTTCCAGAAGGTGAGGATGTCATTAATATCTTCATGGAACTTAGTGCACTTGGCATCTTCCAGCCACTCTCAAGTAATATCCTTGAGTTCTTCAAGGCACTTCCACCGCTTGCCAAGGAACGTGGCATAGGCTTTGCTACACCATCTGAGTTATGTGCAGAGAAGGGCGTAGGTCCTCTCGAAGTACCTTACAGCATATCTTGGGTTGACGAAGAACGCGATACATCATGTTGGCTCGGTAATCATCTCCAGCGTGAAGCATTCAATAAGTTGTACTCTGTTTCTGAGCGAGTAATGATATGTAATGACCGACGCATCAAGCAGGATTGGGATTATCTCCAAGCGTCCAACAACTTCCGCTTCATGTGTACAAAGGCTGGCTATTGCAACTTTAATCGTGGTATCTATGATGGTCCTTACGATGCGTTCACTAATTATATGAACATACTTGGTGACTTCATAACGCGTGTTAACAATCTTTATGGCGGAGCAGAGAACGAGGAGATTAACTCACTCATTACCACTATCCAAAACCAAGGTGACGAGATTGCTGCAAAGGACAAGGAGATTGCACGTCTCCAGAAGCTTCTTGCCAAATACAATCCTGTTGAGGAGGCTAAGCCAAAGAGTGTAAGTGCTGCAAAGGAGAAAGCACCGGCAAAGAAGCCTACAGCAAAGAAACCAGCCAAGAATACAGAAGCAAAGGCTGCAGCTCCAGCAAAGAAAGCACCAGTCAAGAAGTTTACAAAGAAATAATTGGTTTTTGTAATGGATAAAAAAGGTGTGTCATCAGTCGGTAAAGACATATGACACACCTTTTGTGTTATGACTGTATGTTTGTTGTCGTATGGTGGCTGATTGCTGTCCATTGGATAGCCAACGGTGACCGACTGATTGCATGAACCTGTGCTTTTATAAAATATGGCTTGATTATTTCGTATGGTGTTCCACCAGTCCGTCAAGAGGAGTACGGATTACCTTCCCGATTTGATAACCGAGGGCATTGGCAGCTTCGGTAAGTTCCTGCCTGTAGAAATGGGCAATGCTTCCAACGAAATTGACGGTTCGCTCAGATGGGTTGACATCGGTATAGGCGTAGATGTTGCGAATGAAGAACTGTTGGAAACAGTCAATCAATAGGTCATGAATACATTGCTCCTCCCTGTGTCGTGCGCAGAAAGGGGAGAGGCTTGCAAGGAAACGGTTAGGAAGAGGTTCGCGATACACCTTTTGTATAATAGTGGCACTTGTCTCGTGCGTCTCACTCAGAAAGAGCGTCTTCACCTTGTCTGTTAACTGTCCCTTGAGACAGTCGCCCACAAGACGTTTACCTATGTATGCTCCACTACCTTCGTCACCGAGTATGAAGCCAAGAGGGGAAACATTCATCGTTATCTCCTTGCCGTTGTAGTAGCATGAGTTAGCGCCAGTACCAAGGATGGCAACTATTCCGCTGTTGTTGCCACATAAGGCACGTGCAGCACCGAGCATGTCGCTGCCTACGAATATCTTTGCCTCTGGGATTACACTACGGATGGCACTCTGTACCGTCGGACATTTCTCTGGTGTGCAACCAGCACCATAAAAGAACACCTCATTCACATCGTGGGTGTCTGGCAACTCGTGCACTAATTCGTCATATAGCACGTCCATAATCTTCTTGCCAGACATCTGAAAAGGATTGATGCCTTGCGTGTTCACGTACTTGTATGAATCGCCATTTTGTATGTACCATGCGGTCTTTGTGGAACCGCTATCTGCTATGATTGTCATTTCTTAAGTATTATAATGCAAAATTAGTTATTTTTGTTCTCTTTCTTTATATCGTTTGCCTAAAAAAGTTGGAGCGCCGCAACAAGTTTATGAAAAAAGTCATTATATTTGCATGCAAATAAGTAAAAAGCAGTATTTAGTTTATGAGTAAGGCAAATAATAACCTCGTTATTATGGCGGGAGGTGTAGGAAGCCGTTTCTGGCCTATGAGTACACCTGAGTGTCCAAAGCAGTTTATCGATGTTTTTGGTACGGGACGTACATTCCTCCAAATGACATTCGACCGTTTCAAGGGAGTGGTTGAGCCAGACAATGTGTGGGTGGTGACAAGTGAGAAGTATGCAGACCTTGTCAAGGCACAGTTGCCAGAGATTCCTGTTGGTAATATCCTTCTTGAACCATGTCGTCGCAACACAGCTCCTTGCATTGCATACGTCAGTTGGAGAATAAAGGCAAAGAATCCTAACGCTAATCTCGTCATAACGCCAAGTGACCACCTCGTTACAGATGTTGTGGAGTTTCAGCGTGTCATCAATTCTGCCCTCAAGTTCTCTTCAGAGACAGATGCCATCGTGACACTTGGTATGCACCCAACACGTCCTGAAACAGGTTACGGCTATATACAAGCTGACCTTCAGAGCCCATCACTCGTAAACAAAGAAATATACCGTGTTGATTCTTTCCGTGAGAAGCCTGACATCGCAACTGCCACTGAGTATGTTAAGAGGAAAGAGTTCTACTGGAACTCTGGTATCTTCGTATGGAGTGTCAATACTATCGTGAATGCTCTCCGCGTTTATCAGCCAGAGTTGTCTGCCATCTTTGAGAATATGCTTCCTGTGTATGGTACAGACAAGGAGCAGGAGACAATCAATGTAGAGTTTCCTAAGTGTGAGAATATCTCCATTGACTATGCCGTAATGGAAAAGGCTGATGAAATTTTCGTATTCCCTGCGGACTTCGGTTGGAGTGATGTGAGTACATGGGGCTCACTTCATACTATTGCTGAAAAGGATGCAAATGGCAATAATGCTATTGGACAAGACATCCGTTTCTATGAGTCAAAGAACTGTGTTGTTCACACAACAGAGGAGCGCCGTGTAATCATCCAAGGTCTCGAGGATTACATTGTGGCAGAGAAGGACAACACACTCCTTATCTGTAAGCTTTCAGAAGAACAGAGAATAAAGGAATTCTCCGCAGAATAAAAAATACACATTTAAGGATATTAGTGTGAATCTGTTTCGTTTTCGTTTAAAATAATGAAGGGAAGGTTTCTCCACGGAACCTTCCCTCTTTTTGTATCTTGTAATGGCGGTAGTGCCTTACATTCTACATGCTGGATGAGCAGATTATGCCTCTGCTGGTGCCTCAGCCTCTGCAGCTGGAGCCTCTTCTGCTGCAGTTTCAGCGGCAGCAGCCTGAGCAGCAGCCTTCTTCTCTGCAACCTTTGCTGCGATAGCAGCGTTAGTCTTCTTCTCAGCCTCGAGACGAGCAGCAGCGTCAGCCTTCTTGTCCGCAGCCTTCTTGTTAGCAACAGCAGTAGCCTTGCTTGCCTTCTCAGCCTTCCAAGCCTCGAACTTCTTGTCAGCAGCAGCCTCGTCGAATGCGCCCTTCTTTACACCACCGAGGAGGTGCTTCTTGAGGTAAACGCCCTCGCCTGAGAGGATGTTACGAACAGTGTCTGTTGGCTGTGCACCTACCAATACCCAGTAGAGAGCGCGCTCAAAGTTCAAATCAACTGTAGCAGGATTAGTGTTTGGATTGTATGTACCAATCTTCTCAATGAAACGACCATCACGTGGTGCATCTGCGTTAGCAATCACGATTGAGTAGAAAGCGTAGTTCTTACGACCGTGACGCTGCAATCTAATTTTAGTTGCCATTTGTAAAAATAGTAATTTATTAGTTGTTAAAAAATGATTTGAATGCCGTTAACCCGTAACGACCGTGCAAAGGTACGGCTTTTTTTTACAAAAAAGTGATTTTCGTACAAACTTTTATTGTTTATGCTTTTTTTTTCTGTCTTATGAAGCCCGTTTACATTTATTTATCTTAAATTTGCATACTCTTTGTAAGGTAGAGTTTGCAATTTGAAGAAAAAATGGAGGGATACATTGAACATAAT
>CAMOVB010000153.1:0-7885 GCA_946626925.1 uncultured Prevotellaceae bacterium | reverse complement strand
ATATCGTCCGTGGAGGTGCAACAGTAATCCTCGCAATGGGTGACGGTCGCAAGGAAGCAGCCAGCATGATTGAAATGTTGAAGAAGTAACGCTCTGCCCACGCTCTCAACCAAAGGAGAAGGGCTGCAAGTTTACACATAGCCAAAGTTTCCGAAGCGTCCGTTTCGTGAAGACTATGGCAAAAAGGCAAGAGCCACCGTTCCCGATGCATCTGCATCAAAGCGGTGGCTCTTTTGTATATCCATTCACGCCTTTATAATATATAAGGTGTAAGCAGTTGCTCAAGAAGTTCAAAGCAATAACCAGTACTACCCTACCCTTTCGTTCAAATTATCCAAAGCTTTCATCGAAGTAAACAAAAGCTTTGGTGAAAGCATTCTAAAGCTTTGAACAGACCAATCTAAAGCTTTGGTCAGATTCTTTCAAAGCTTTAACTTGAAAAAACAATGAAAATCACAGAACGGAAGCAAGGATAATCGGATTTTTTACATACCTTTGCATACATTAACAAAATAAGACTAACCAACCTATCAGTAAATGACAAAGAGACTTTTAGCCACATTCGCAATGGCAATCGCTTACTTTTCTGCCACACATTCGCAGGAATGGATAAGCGCACCAACACAGGACGGTTCAATGCCTGTGTTCCACAAGACATTTCATCTGAGCAAGAAAGTGAAGAGTGCCGTACTACATTCAAGCGCACTCGGAGTATATACCTTGCAGATAAACGGCTCGGAAATAGACTATTCCGAACTGAAACCGGGATGGACAGACTACCGCAAGGAAATATTCCTACAGACCATGACTGTACCTAAGTCCTTGCTCAAAGGCGACAGTCTGAGCATAACTGCACAGATAAGCAACGGCTGGTGGATTGGAGGCATCACACGTGGAGTATATGGCAACAACAACCATCATGCGTTTATTTGCGACATAGATGTTACATACACCGACAACACCAAGGACAGGTTCATTACCGACACCTCATGGCAATGTGCAACTGACGGTTCACTGTTGCTTGGCGACATCTACAACGGCGAGACATACGATGCACGTCGCAAGCCCACACACTGGCACAATGCCATCATCAATACAGACAACAAGGGCGTACTCATTCCTGAGTTCGGACCACAAGTAAAGATAAGAGACAGGAAACTGTGGAAAACAGTTGCCGACATAACTGTGTACGAAGGAAGCATCGCCACAGGAACAACATACGGCAAAATAAACAACCAGCAACTCATTGGACCTGACGGGCATTGGATAAAAATCTTCAACACATACAGCGAAAAGCATCCTACATGGATAAGGCTCAAACGTGGGCAGACACTTCTGCTCGATTTCGGTCAAAACATAGTTGGTTGGATTCGGTTCACCGCAAGGGGTAATCGTGGCACAGAACTCACATGGCGCTTCGGTGAGATGCTCAACTACAACGGCGATGCTGCCCGTCTTGACAAAGGACCAGCAGGAAGTCTGTGGACATACAACCTGCGCCACGCCAAGGCTACCCTCCGCTACATCATGAACGGCGAAGGAAATGAGACATATCATCCACGCTACACCTACTTCGGATTCCGCTATGCAGAACTCACAGCAACTGATGACATCGACATTGCAGCCAATGTGACTGGTATGATAGTAGGAAGCGACATAGAGGAATGGGGAACGTTCTCGTGCAGCAATCCTGACATCAACCAGCTATACAGCAACGTGTGGTGGGGACAGCGCGGCAATTTCGTCAGCATCCCTACCGACTGCCCACAGCGTGACGAGCGTCTCGGATGGACGGGCGACACACAGATATTTTCCACTACTGCTCTATACAACAGTGACGTCAAGGACTTCTACCGCAAGTGGATGCGTGACATGCGCAACGGTCAGCGTGACGACGGTGCATATCCTTGCACAGCACCAGCCGCCAACATGTGGGGCTACGGAGGAAGTGCATGGGGCGATGCTGGCATCATTGTTCCATGGAACGTGTATGTGATGACAGGCAACACGCAGATTCTCACAGAAAACTATGAAAGCATGAAGCGCTGGATGAAGCATTGTGCCGAAGCATCCGAGGACGGATGGACACACATTGGTGCAGAGACAGATTTCGGCGACTGGCTTGCCTACAAGGAAGTAGAGAAACGATACGTCTCCTACGCATATTTTGCCCACACGGCAGACCTGATGGCAAAGATATCACGACTGCTCGGAAAAAACGATGATACGGCATACTATACAGCACTTCACCACAATATCGTGGACGAATTTCAGCGTCGCTACATCACCAACAGTGAGATAAATACAGGCAAGGACACACAGACTGCTTATCTGCTGGCACTCCACTTCGGTCTGCTCACACCAAAGCAGCGTCCAGCAGCCATCGAGTCGCTCCGTCACAACATCATCAACAACGGCTACCGCCTCTCCACAGGCTTCGTAGGCACAGGCATACTGATGGAGACACTCACCGAATGTGGACTGACAGACCTTGCATACCGTCTGCTCCTTCAACGCGAGAATCCTTCATGGCTATACAGCATTGACCAAGGAGCGACAACCATCTGGGAACGCTGGGACAGCTATACCAAGGCAGATGGCTTCAACAAGCACGAATGGAACATGAATTCCTTCAATCACTACAGCTACGGAGCCGTCGTACAGTGGTTCTACTCCACCATCCTCGGCATTCGTCCAGACGAGTCAGCCCCAGGTTTTGCTCACATCATTCTTGCCCCCCACTTTGGTGGAGGTCTCACATGGGCAAAGGGAGGCACAATGACCCCACACGGCAGAATCGACGTGGAATGGCATCACCTTGACAACGGCACATACTGCTACACCGTCAGCATACCAAAGGGCACCATCGCAACCCTCATTCTCGGCAACAGAAGCATAGAGATAAAAGGAAACGGAAAGAAGCATAAATACAATGTAAAAACAAATTAACACAAGTATACGAGCAAACGACATTCTTCACTTTAAGAGACCCATATCTCTCCGAATTTACACCCATATCTCCCGGGTGGGGAGATATGGGTGTAAATTCGGAGAGATATACATCCTACGGTCGGGAGATATGGGTGTAAATTCAAAAACGTAGTTTTGGTATGCTGCATGCATATTTATAAATGCTTTTTACACTGTTTTTGCTTCGAGTTTTGTTCTGGATAGTAGTCTACTAAAATCGTTAAACTACACACTATTTACAGTACGTAGCGGAACGGACTGCCAGTACGTGGCGAGCGAACTGTCAGTACGTAGCCGAACGGACTGAGAGTTCGTAGGCGACGTACTCAAACCAATTGTAGTTTAACGATTTTGATTGACTACTTATCCTCTTATTATTAATAAGAGGTTGACTTAGGTTTAACTTAATTTTATTTATAGTTGACTACCCTTTACTTTAGTTGTAATATGGGTTGACGATTCTGTTCCTCATCATAAGTCAATGGAAACACAGGTCTCCCCTTGCATATATGTAAGGAGAAGTTGTAAATAATGGAACAGATTCTTTTATTATCCACATTTTTGTTGTTTCTTTGCACTCGGAAATAAAAGAAGGGCTTTAGCAATGCTAAACAATGCGATACTTACAATAACAGGTTCGGACAGTACTGGCGGTGCCGGTATTCAGGCTGACATCAAGACAATATCAGGTCTTGGTGGCAATGCCCTTTCGGTCGTCACTACCCTCACCATGCAGAATACGCTCGGAATTCAGGAGTTCTACGACATTCCTGCCGAGGTGATAGAACGTCAGATTGATGCCGTGGCTGATGATATCGTGCCTTGCGTTGTGAAGATTGGAATGATTCGCAATGTCTATACATTGTCTGCCATCACCCGATGCATCAAGCGTTATGCTCCGCAGTGGGTTCTGTTTTCTCCTGTCGTTTCATCCAGCCGCGAGGAACAGTTGCTCGACGACGAGTTAATCCACAAGATTCAGCACGAACTTATTCCGCTATGCTCTGCCATCGTGGTACGTAAGCGTGATGCCGCCCACTTCTCTGCCTCACATATCATAGAGGCTGACGACAACCACGGACGATGCAACGAATTGTGTTCTACCATTGCCGTGTATCTCAGTCAGGGCATGACATTGGACGAAGCCGAGAAGAAAGCACGTTTTATACTTCCTCCTGAGGTGAATACTGAACTTACTGGTCGTTGTCTCTCGCTCTACCGTGACTTCGTTGCCATGCAGGACACAGAGTGTAAGAATAGTCATGATGTCATCTACTACGCCAATGCACTCAACGTGTCAGCACGTTACCTCTCTCAGGTAACGCGTAAGGTAGCTAACCAGTCGCCAAAAGCCATCATTGACAACACACTTCTCGCCCGTATCAAGGAATTGCTTCATACAGACAAGACAATACAAGAGATTGCCTATGCACTGGAATTTTCGTCACAGGCTCACCTCACCAATTTCTTTAAGAAACTGACAGGAACAACACCGACAAACTTTAGAAAGATAAAATAAGGAAAGAAAAAAGTGGCTTACACATTTGATGTATAAGCCACTTTTTAAATTTTGAAAGGACAAATAAGCACCAAAACACGTAAAACACAATAAATTTATCGTAAAACAATAAATATTTTCCAAGAAACATTTGTTGATTAAAATATTCTTCATACATTTGCATATCGTTTTACGATAAATCATTATTAAAACTCATTAAAATAACAATCCAAAACAAAATGAAAACGAAATTTACAATCTACTGCGTCTTGCTTGCATTGGTATATGTATGCAATTGTTGCATTACCTTTGACTTGAGCGACGTAGAACATCAGGAACAATTCAATGAAGGCTATAAGGCGGGGCGCGAACACTCTGGTTACTCTGACAATGTACCATATACCATGACAGAGGCAAACACAAGCGTTACCAACGATAGTGTCTATAATAAGAAAAGCGGAACAATGTTGCCAGTGAAAAGCGATTCCTTTGAAGTAAAAATACAGAGTGACTATGCGTCATTAGATATTTTACTTTCATTATTGCTTGTATTCATCCCAATATATGCAATAATAATATTCATCAAATTCTTTATCAGCGTATATAAAGATAATGTATTTGACAGTAAGACAGAAAACAGGGTACGCATACTTGGTATAATCCAGATTGTCATGTATGTATTGAATTACATCTACGAAGTGTTGATTGTAAACAAAGCAAACAGTACCGTGGATATTGAGGGGTTCTGTATAAACAATAGTGGATACAACGATGGCAAGTCTTTACTTTACATCGGATTCATACTTCTTATCCTGTCGGAAGTGTTCCGTATGGCACGCAAACTGAAAGAGGAACAGGAACTGACAATATAAACAATTGACTGACTAATAACAATAAAAACAATACGAATATGAAAAATAGAGTTTATCTATACTGCATTATATTTGCCGTAGTATTTATCGCCACATTCTGGGGTGATGTGTGTGAATTCGCAGGTGCTGTGAAAAGTGGCTATGTTGAACAAAAAGAATCAAGAGAGTATCCCAAACCGATGTTGGAACTGGAACTTAAAAGCTCCAATGTTGAATCTGTACATAATAAAAAAACAAACAAGGACATTGACATATACAGAAAGAACATAATAGTAAGAACAGATTACTCAAGTGAACAGATGGAGACAGTGGAAAACGTTTCCATGACTATTGCATGCATTGCTCTCTTTCTGTTGTTCATTCCCAATCTGATACTGGTACTTATCAACATCTGGAAAAAAGACATCTTTAACAATAAGTTTGAGAAACGAATCACCAGAATAGGCATTGCCTGCATACTCCTCAACATTTGCTTCCTTGCGTATAATGTAGTAGTTCACATAGAAGCATGCAGACAGTTTGAAATAGAAGGATATTATCACAAGCTATTCAGCGACAACTGTTTCACAGAGGCTTACATCGGACTGATATTGCTTATTGGTGCACAGGTGTTCAAGATGTCACGTACACTTCAGGAAGAACAGGAACTGACAATATAAAAAGGAGGAAACAGGAAATGAGTATAATAGTTAACGTAGATGTGATGATGGCAAAGCGTAAGATGTCATCCAACGAGCTTGCCGAGAAGATTGGAATTACAGCTGCCAACCTTTCAGTATTAAAGACTGGTAAGGCAAAGGCTATCAGGTTCAGCACACTCGATGCAATATGCAAGGCACTCGACTGTCAGCCTGGCGACATCCTTGAATACATCGACTAAGTTTAGTTTTCACATTTGTAAGCATCATTTACACGTCTCGGAAATGGGTATTGCATAGATGAAATAAACCTTATTACTTTGCAGCAAAATTAATATTCGGCCTGTACGGTTATTTGCACAATGTGCCAATTGGAAAAACCTTAAAGAAACAGAACAAAAACAAGAAAAAACATGTTTTCTTTTGTTTTCCTATGTTTTCTTTTGTTTTTACTTCCCGTTGGTCAGTGAGACCGCTTCGCTAAGTTCTAACTGGCCGCTTGGCGGCAAAAACAGCAATACAAGTTGAAATCATACAAGTCGCAAACTTACGAAACATTAATAACAAAGTAATATGGAAGATAGACAAACACTCAACCGCAACCTTGCACAGATGCTGAAGGGCGGAGTAATCATGGACGTGACAACACCAGAACAGGCACGCATTGCAGAGGCAGCAGGTGCTTGTGCAGTAATGGCACTTGAACGTATCCCTGCCGATATTCGTGCAGCTGGCGGTGTTAGCCGTATGAGCGACCCTAAGATGATTAAGGGTATTCAGGAGGCTGTTAGCATCCCTGTAATGGCAAAGTGCCGTATCGGTCACTTCGTAGAGGCACAGATTCTTGAGGCTATAGAGATTGATTACATCGATGAGAGTGAGGTCCTCTCACCTGCTGACGATGTTTACCATATCGACAAGCGTAAGTTCAATGTTCCTTTCGTATGTGGTGCAAAGGATCTTGGTGAGGCTCTCCGTCGTATCAACGAAGGTGCAACAATGATTCGTACTAAGGGAGAACCTGGTACAGGTGATGTCATTCAGGCTGTTCGTCACATGCGTATGATGCAGTCAGAGATTCGCCGCCTCACTTCGCTCAATGCTGACGAGCTTTATGAGGCAGCAAAGCAGCTTCGCGTACCATTTGATCTCGTTCAGTACGTTCATGACAACGGTAAGTTGCCAGTAGTCAACTTTGCAGCTGGTGGTGTGGCAACTCCTGCAGATGCTGCCCTTATGATGCAGCTTGGTGCTGAAGGTGTGTTCGTAGGTAGTGGTATCTTCAAGAGCGGTGATCCTGTTAAGCGTGCTCAGGCTATCGTCAAGGCTGTTACCAACTATGACAATCCTAAGATTATTGCAGAACTCAGCGAGGACCTTGGCGAAGCAATGGTCGGAATCAACGAGAATGAGATTGAACTGCTCATGGCAGAGAGAGGAAAGTAATGCCCCCCATCTTAATTTGAAACACGGAGACCACAGAGTACACGGAGGATAAAATTGAGATAATCTTTTTCTCTGAGTTCTCTGTGTCCTCTGTGTTTCCTCAAAACATATCAGTATGTCAAATAATGGTAATATACATTCTCCAGTAATCGCTGTCCTTGCCCTTCAGGGAGCATTTGCCGAACATGAGCAGATGCTCCAAAAACTTGGAGTGGAAACATTCGAGATAAGGAACAGAACTGACTGGGACAAGCCTAAGGACGGACTCATCATCCCAGGTGGCGAGAGCACGACAATGACACGTATCATGCACGACCTCGACCTATGGGAACCTGTTCGCGATGCTATCAAGGGAGGACTTCCTGTGTTCGGAACGTGTGCTGGACTCATCATGCTCGACAGTAACCACCTTGGCACGATGAACATAACAGCCAAGCGCAATGCCTACGGTCGTCAACTCG
>CAMOVB010000152.1:0-7956 GCA_946626925.1 uncultured Prevotellaceae bacterium | reverse complement strand
TCGGCCCTATCCTTCAGGGTATCGCTCGTCCTGTAAACGACCTCTCTCGCGGTTGCTCTGTTGACGACATCTACAAGATGGTTGCCATCACAGCTTGCCAAGCAATGGACGCAAAATAAAAGCGAAGTTTTTATTTTGAAGTGAAAAGTGAAGAGTTCTTGTTTTTAAGAACGAAAATTTAGAAAATTAAAGAAAATTTTTCTTTCTCATGACTGAGGACGACGTTAAATTCTATGGTTCGTTGTGCTATCAGATAATTGGTTGTGCGATGACGGTTCATAGGGAACTTCATGGTGGACTTCTTGAGGAGGTTTATCAGGAAGCCCTTGCGATTGAATTTGATGAAAACGACTTCAATTATGAGAGAGAAAAATTGATTGAAATTTTCTATAAGGGTCAGAAGCTGAAGAAGTTCTATAAGGCGGATTTCTTGTGCTTTAACAAGATTGTTGTGGAGCTGAAGTCCGTTGAACGTCTGATTTCTGAACATAGAGCACAATTGATAAATTATCTGAGATTGTCAAACAAGCCTGTCGGCTTGTTGATTAACTTTGGTGATTCCAGTTTGAAATGCGAAAAGTATATATTTGATGAATCAACAAATAACTTTAAGGCATTCTGATTCTTTGTGCTCAAAAAGATTTTCGTCTTATAAAAAACAAGAACAAGAATAAAAATTTTCTTTAATTTTCTAAATTTTCGTTTCTAAAAATGAAGATTCTTGTATTAAACTGCGGAAGTAGTTCTATCAAATATGCGCTCTATAACATGGATGATAAGAGCGTGATTACAAGTGGTGGTATCGAGAAAATCGGTCTTCCAGATTCATTCATCAACGTGAAGCTCAATGGTGAGAAGCACAAGATTGAGAAGCCAATAGCAGAGCACACAGCAGGTGTGGAACTCATCTTCGACGTGCTCACTAAGGGCGAGTATGCTGTTCTCAAGAACCTCAACGAGCTTGATGCCGTAGGTCACCGTATGGTACACGGAGGTGAGAAGTTTAACAAGTCTGTTCTCCTCACTCCAGAGGTGATGAAGGATTTTGCTGCTTGCAACGACCTCGCTCCACTCCACAACCCAGCAAACATCAAGGGTGTTAATGCAGTTAGCGCACTCCTTCCAAACATCCCACAGGTAGGTGTGTTCGATACAGCATTCCACCAGACAATGCCTGACTACGCATTCATGTATGCTCTTCCTTACGAGCTTTACAAGAAGTATGGCGTTCGTCGTTACGGCTTCCACGGAACAAGCCACCGTTACGTTTCACAGCGTGTATGCGAGTTCCTCGGAGTTAAGCCAGAGGGCAAGAAGATTATCACTTGCCACATTGGTAATGGTGCTTCTATCGCAGCTGTCAAGGATGGCAAGTGTGTAGATACATCAATGGGTCTCACTCCACTTGAGGGTCTCATCATGGGTACACGTTCTGGTGACATCGACGCTGGTGCCGTTACATTCCTCATGGACAAGCTCAACCTCGACACTAAGGGTCTCTCTAACCTCCTCAACAAGAAGTCAGGACTCGCAGGTGTCAGCGAACTCTCTTCTGACTTCCGCGACATCCTCGCAGGTATCAAGGACGGTAACGACAAGGCACGCCTTGCAAAGGAGATGTACACATACCGCATCAAGAAGTACATTGGTCAGTATGCAGCAGCCATGGGTGGTGTAGATATCATCCTCTTCACAGGTGGTGCAGGTGAGAACCAGTGGGAGGTACGCGAAGGTGCAACAGAGGGACTCGAGTTCATGGGCGTCAAGATGGATGCTGAGAAGAACAAGGCTTGTCGTGCAACAGAGGCAATCCTTTCTGCTGACGACTCAAAGGTTACAGTATGCTGTATCCCAACTGACGAGGAACTTATGATTGCTCTCGACACTCTCGCACTCGCTAAGTAGTGGAGAGATTATCTTTCTGAAACACAGAGAGCACAGAGAATACAGAGAGCACAGAGCATAAAGACTCTGTGACATTCGTGACCTCGGTGTTGAAATCAGGATAAAAGATAAATCGTATATAAATGAAACGTCGTCAGCATCTTTATGTTGACGACGTCTTCTTTTTACCAGTAAAGGACTATGGAAAAGGGTAGTTTTGTAAAGATAGCATCGCTTGTGGCAGCAAACATCACGATTGTGGTTGTGGCAGTATCGCTCATGGCTCTGTTCTTGCCATCCTCGTTTATGTGGATAGGCACGTCAGCCATTACTCCTATGCTTGGAGTCGTTATGTTCGGCATGGGATTGACACTTAAGCCAGCTGACTTCAAACCAGTCATTATGCACCCAAAGGAAATTGTGGTGGGCGAACTTGCTCAGTTCCTCGTCATGCCATCCGTAGCGTGGCTGTTGTGCAAGGTACTCAACCTGCCAACTGAGTTGGCACTCGGCGTCATTCTTGTGGGATGTTGTCCGGGTGGAACGGCAAGCAATGTCATCTGTTATCTTGCCAAGGGTGATGTGGCACTCAGCGTAGCCATGACGGGTGTCTCCACACTCCTTGCCCCTCTCGTAACTCCTGCCCTCGTACTCCTTCTTGCTGGTCAGTCGGTTGCCGTTGATGTCTTGGGTATGTTCATGAGTATTGTGCAGGTTGTCATTCTTCCTATAGCCTTGGGATTTGTCGTGAGTCATTATTTCGGTAATATCACACGCAAGGTTGTGCCTTTCCTCCCAATGGTATCAACTCTCGCTATAGCCATAATAATAGGCATCATCGTTTCGCACAACTCGCAGAATATCATCAGTTGCAGTTTCCTTGTGGCTGTTGCTGTCATTCTTCATAATGTCCTTGGCTTTGCCTTCGGCTACCTTGCCGCCCGTGCTATCGGTATGCCACACAACAAGCGTGCTGCCATAAGCATCGAGGTAGGTCTGCAGAATTCAGGACTTGCCACATCTCTTGCTGCCACTCACTTTGCCATGTTCCCAATGGCAACTGTTCCTGGTGCTATCTTTTCCGTATGGCATAACTTTTCTGGTAGCATCGTTGCAAGTCTGTTCAGAAAAATAAAAACTCAAGTTCCACAATAATGAAACTTGAGTTTTACTATGTCTATTATTTAGTATGCTGTGTTAAGTTCGCGTGAGACAAGTTCGTTGATGAACGAACTAATGCTGATTCCTTTCTCTCGCGTAAATTTGTATAAGGACTGGTGTAGAGCCTTAGGCATGGTAATGCGATAAGAACCAGAAATCTGATTATCATACCATGATTGTGACTCGGCATCAAATTTCGCACGGCTTTTTGTTCCTTCTGCACCGTATTTCTTGTCGAGCATCTCATTTGCTGTAGGCAGAGCTGCCAGTTTTGTCATATCTAAATTTCTCATTTTTCAAATCGATTAAGAATTGATTCTGCTATTTCTATTTGCTCTCTATAATCCTTGGTGGATTTCTTTAGAAAAGCGTTGAGTAGTAAAATATGTTTTGCGTTGACAATATTGTCGTTGTCTATTGCAAATATTATTGTTCTGTATTCATTTGTATTAACAGAAACTCTCATTTCGTAAAAATCTGTTCCTACCAGTTTTTTGACGAATTTAGCGTTCGGAACGTCAATGTTACAAAGAATGTTCATTGCATGGTCAAACTTGCCACGGATTTTTTCTGGCAGACTATTATAATATGCAATGAATTCTTGTGTCTGAATCAGCGCTCGCATTTGTTTTAAAGTGTTTATTATTAAAACTATGTTGCAAAAATAGAATTTTATTTTCAATTACGCAAATATCGATACTGAAACATGCTTTAATCCTTTTATCAGTACTATGTATCTGTTTCTTTCATACTGTTATAGTTTTTATTGTAGTTCAGTCTCCTTTTTATCTCATACGATGATGGACTATCCTACTATTTCAATGATTTAGAATAAGAAATGAGGTATGTTGAAGCATTTTTGTCATGAAAAACAGACGTGGAATACTTAAAAAATCGTATTTTTGTATCGAAACAAGAAATATACTAACCATTTTATTAATCAATTAACCTTTTTTACAATGAGAAAGAAACCTTTCTTGGTGTCATTGTTGTTCTTTATGAGTGCTTTTGCCAATTCTCTTGCTGGCAATACCACAACAACTGTGACACAGGTAACAGGCGCTGTTACCGTCAATCAGAGTGTTGACTATGTCATCACGAGTACTACACCTTTCACTTCCGCTGGTTATGTGAACATTACCAACACGGAACATGCTGTGGTAATCATCCGCAACATCAAACCGAGTGTTGTCATCAGCAACTGGTTGTCACACATCCGTATCAATGGCTCTGTTGCTGTTGATGGTGTCAACTGTCAGGTCAAGATGTATTCGCATGGTGCTATTGTCTTTCCGTATGGTAGCGACTTCAAGCCGCTCACTTGCTACACGCAGCCAAACTATGGCGGTACGTCGTGCAACAACTATTCTGAGGGACATGATGGTGGATTCATGAAGACTCTCAGCACGAGTACCCTCAACAATCAGATTCGTTCGTTCAAGCTCAAGCGTGGCTACATGGTCACTTTTGCCCTCGGTACTGGCGGATGGGGCTATAGCCGTTGCTTCATAGCCGACAAGGAGGACCTTGAGATTCCTTCCATGCCAGCTAATATGGATGCTCGTGTGTCATCCTATCGTCTCTTCAAGTGGCAGAATGCCAAGAAGGCAGGACTTGCAAGCGACACACGTTTTGCTGCCAATGATGCCCTCAATTCATCATGGTGCTACAGTTGGGGAGTGGGTGAGAACCGCTATCCTGACACAGAGTGCGTGCCTAACCATATATATGAGAACTGGCCTTCTGCCGAGGAGTGTGGCTCTGTCGGCTATTCATGTCACATGAAGACTAACAACGAACCGGGTAATTCTGCCGATGACCACCCACAGGATGTGGCTACAGTCCTCGACAACTGGCAGAACCTCATGCGTACAGGTATGCGTCTCTGCTCAGAATCTTCTCATGATGGTTCAATGGGACACCTCAAGGCTTTCTGCGATTCTATTGATGCACGTGGATGGCGTTGTGACATTCTTGACCTCCATTGTTACTGGGCATCAGGCACGTTCAACAGCCTCACATGGTACAGCGACAATTATGGTAATGGTCGTCCAGTATGGATATCCGAGTGGGTGTGGGGTGCAAGCTGGAACAATAATGGTATCTTCTCCGCTTGTCCTGACGGTCGTGGCTCATTCTCTATAGCCAATCAGCAGGCGTGTTACAATGGTACAAAGCCTCTGCTCGATATTCTCAATTCCAATTCACGTATTGAACGTTATGCTTACTGGAACAGCGAAGCAGACTGTTCAAAGATATATAAGGACGGCACACTTTCCATCCTTGGCAATTACTATGCCAACATGAATGATGACCTTGGCTATAATCCTGCCAATGAGTTCGTGCCACGTGTCGTTACACTTGCTCCTGCCAATCTTATTGCTTCGTATAATATGTCAACCAATGCTTGCGAGCTTGAGTGGGATGACCCTAATGGCGATATGGTTGACTCCGTAGTCGTTGAGGCTAAGTTGCCTGGCAAACTCTCTTTCTCTCGTTTTGCCAAGGTTACTCCTAAGGACATGAGTGCCAAGGCTGGTGCCCATTACACGTTCTCGTCAGCTCTGCCACGTGAAGGCATCTACTCTTTCCGTATAGCTGTCTATCCTATTGGCAGTACATCTCCGATACGTACAAGGGCAGAGATGGTTATCACTCCTAATGGCGACACATACGAAGATGTGACTTCATCATATATTGTCAACGCAGGCTTTGATAATTCATCTGATTTCCTTTCTGTTAATCTCTCCACAGGTGCATCCAATCACCGTGCCGTAAATGGATGGACAACATCCAATACAAGTACTCTTGGTTGCAGTTCTGCCGTTAAGTACGGTTCTTCGTTTACCATCAATGGCACTTCTGTTCCTGCACTCAATAAGGATGGCAATACCTCTGGTGGTGCTCTCGGTATGTCACAGGGATGGACTACTCAGTCTGTCTATACCCAGAACGTGACTCTCCCAGCAGGTAATTACCGTCTTTCTTATGACGTGTATAATGCTAAGAACGACGTGAACTTCACTAACAACACAGGTGTCATCATTGACAATCAGGCTCACTATGGCTCTATCAATCGTGTGGCTGTAGGCCAGTGGAAGAATGAGATGATATGGTTTACACTCACAGAGTCTAAGACCGTTACACTTAGTGTCGGTTTCGTGGCTCTTGGTACTACGTCAACAAATAATGCTTTCCTCTTCTTCGACAATATACGCCTTGCTAAGGACAACGGCTCAGGTCAGGAGACTATTGTTGACTGTACGTCATCTATCAGTAATCCAAGTTACAGTAGCAATAACAATAATGGTTGGAGCGGAACGGGTGTGACTGCCGTTAGCTACAACTGTGCTGAGCATTACAACAAGACATTCGACTATTATCAGACAATCACGGGTCTTCCTGCAGGTCGTTACCGCATTGGCGTACAGGCATTCTATCGTGCTGGCTTTGCAGACAACGATTATTCTACTCTCAGCAACACATCCAATAATCGTGCTTTGCTCTATGCTACTGGTAATGGTGAGACAAACACTGTTACTCTTGTACGTGCAAGTAGCGAGGCATCATCCGTAATGCTCGGAGGAAATGAGTCAGTAGTTGGCAATCGTTACATTCCTAACAATATGCACGCTGCAAGCCTCTACTTTGCTGCTGGCAAATACCACAATTATGTTGAGGCTACAGTGGGCAGTGATGGACGTCTTACCATCGGTCTTCGCAAGACATCAACCATTAACGGTGACTGGGTTATCTTTGACAACTGGACACTTGAGCGTTATGAAGGTGAGGTAGAGCAGGATGTAGATTTGACCGACTATATTGTCAACGCAAGTTATATGGGTGATAGCAATAGTGGTTGGAGCGGAACAGGTGTGACTGCCGTAAGCTACAACTGTGCTGAGCATTACAACAAGACATTTGACTACTACCAGACAATCACTGGTCTTCCTGCTGGTGACTATCGTGTGGGTGTGCAGGCATTCTATCGTGCTGGCTTTGCAGACAATGACTACTCTACGCTCAGTAACACATCCAACAACCGTGCTCAACTTTATGCAACAGGTAATGGTGTGACAAACGCCGTGGCTCTTGTTCGTGCAAGTAGCGAGGCATCATCCGTCATGCTCGGAGGAAGTGAATCAGTGGTGGGCAATCATTACATTCCTAATAATATGCACGCTGCAAGTCTTTACTTTGCAGCAGGCAAGTACCACAACTATGTGGATGTAACCGTAGGCAGTGATGGTCGTCTCACTATCGGTCTTCGCAAGACATCAACCATCAATGGTGACTGGACTATCTTCGACAACTGGTCATTACTATATAATCCAAGTACTGCCAATGTTCGTATGCGTGCCGATGACACAACCGACATTATAAATGTTGATGATGTTTCAGCACCAACAAACATCTACATCTATTCGCTTGATGGCAAGGTGCAGTCATCTCCTCGCAAGGGCATCAACATCATCCGTATGTCTGATGGCTCTGTGCGTAAGGTGATTGTCAGATAGCCACATGACATTCCCATTTATATTTATAAGTAGGTGTGCATAATTATTTTTACAATCCTTGCACCGCCTACTGCGCATCTTCAACGCCTAAAAACAATCGAGTAGGAGTCACTACACTCATTTATTTTAGGCGCTGAACCTACATCATTAATCAGTACAATCATTATAAAAATAATTTTGCGCACCTACTTATCAGTGAGTCGCCTATGGTGGCTCACTGATTCTTTTTGCATAATCGTCCACTGTGGCGTTTTTTCTTGTTTTTGTTCTGTTTCCTTTCCTTCGGTCAGTGAAGAATAGTTCTTGACTGTTTTTACTTCCCTTTGGTCAGTGAGACCACTTCGCTAAGTTCTAATATGCACCTTTGTGCAAAACTACAATCATACAGGTTGAA
>CAMOVB010000151.1:0-7957 GCA_946626925.1 uncultured Prevotellaceae bacterium | reverse complement strand
GATCATGAGCTCGTCTGGGATGAGCTGACCGTTGTCGATATAACCCTTTGCAATCTTTCCGAGTTCTGTACCATTCTTGATTTCGCCACGGAGTACGTCACCTGTTGAGATGTGTCCGTATCCATACTTTTCTACAATTTTGTCGCTGTAAGTACCTTTTCCAGAACCTGGGGCTCCGAAAATAATGATATTCTTCATTTTTACCTTAAAATTAATTATAAATGTGCTTATTTTGCTATGCCTTATTTGCTTGTCACTGTGTAAATGTCTGGGTAGTTACGACCCAATCCGTCATAGTCGAGACCGTATCCAACGATAAAGTCATTAGGAATTTCCATTGCACAGTATTTGATGTCGAGATCCACCGTGAGTTTCTCTGGTTTGACAAGAAGTGCGGCTATCTCTATTGAGCGTGCTCCTTTCTCCCTGAACTTTGGAATGAGGGTTGACATTGTGACTCCCGTGTCCACTATGTCTTCAACGATGATGACGTCCCTGTCCTCTATGTCAATGTTGAGACCTATCAGTTCCTTTACTTTTCCTGTTGTTGACATTCCTTCGTAGCTTGAGAACTTGGCAAACTGAATCTCATGCTCAAAGGTGAGGTGCCTTACGAGGTCGGCAGCGAAGACAAACGCACCATTCAGTATTGCTACGAGAAGCGGACACTTGTCCTCATAATCTTTGTTCATTCGTTCAGCGATAGCAGAGATGCGTTCTTCTATCTCATCGCGTCTGATTGAAATTTCAAAGTCTTTGTCTTTTATTCTTATCATTTTCTTGATAAAACGTCTTGTTATATTTTGATTCCGTTTGGAATCTTTTGCAAACTTACGCAAAAATACTCGATTTTCTGTGCTGTTTGACTATAAAAGTTACTAAACCGCTGTAAATAGTGGAAAAATTAAGGTGTTAAGGCTTTTTTAAGTGCGAAATTGCAATTTATACTTTACCATTCGTTATCTTTGCAGTGTGAAAGTATATTCAGCAGCACAGATTAAAGAAATTGATGCTTATACGATAGAACACGAACCTATCAGTTCCGTTAATCTTATGGAACGTGCATCCATTGCCGTCGCTCACGAAATCATGGAGCGATGGGGTAATACTGTGTCGTATAAGGTTTTTGCAGGTCCTGGAAACAATGGTGGCGATGCGCTTGCCGTTTCTCGAATCATGGCAAAGGCTGGATGCCGTGTCTCTGTCTATCTCTTCAATACGAAGGGTAGTCTTTCGCCAGATTGCCAGACGAACAAGATTAGGCTTCATGAATGTCGTAACGTCAATTTTGTGGAAGTCACCTCTTCGTTTGCTCCTCCTGTTCTTGGTGCTGATGATGTCGTCATTGACGGACTTTTCGGTACTGGTGTGAGCCGTCCTCTCAGCGGCGGATTCGCAAGTATGGTGAAGTATATCAATGCCTCAGAGGCCACTGTAGTTTCTATTGATGTTCCTTCGGGTTTGATGTGCGAAGATAACGAGAATAATGTTGCTGACCATATCATTAAGGCTGATTATACATTCACGTTCCAATATCCTAAGCTTTCATTCCTGTTTCCGGAGAACGAGCAATATGTGGGACAATGGAAAGTGCTTGACATAAAGCTTATGGAACCTGATACTGAGGATTTTCAGTCTCCTTACAATTATACAGAAACAAGTGACATTGTACCTATGTTGCGTACACGTATTCGCTTTGCTCATAAAGGAACGGCGGGAAATGCGATTCTTGTTGCAGGAAAGAAGGGTATGGCAGGTGCTGCGATATTGGCATCAAGAGCATGTCTTCGTTCTGGAGTTGGAAAAGTAACCGTCCGAACTCAGGAGGGCAATGTGTTGCCTTTACAGATTGCTGTTCCAGAGGCTGTGCTTAGTATAGAGGGTGATGAGGCGTATTTCTCGCATTCCTTCCCTATGCAAGGCTTTGATGCCATAGCCATAGGACCAGGAATAGGCAAGGAGGCAGCTACAGCACAGGCGATGATAGAGCAAATAAAGTTGTCGTGCAATGTTCCTATTATTCTTGATGCTGATGCAATAAACATTCTTGGTGACCACCGTGGTTGGATTTCTCAGTTGTCTAAGGATTGCATTCTCACTCCTCATAAGAAGGAGTTGTTTGGACTTATCGGTACGTCAACCAGTTCGTATGACCAACTCTGCAAGACGCGGGAGTTATGTTCCCGTCAGCAGATATATATTGTTATTAAAGGTGCTTTCTCCGCGGTTGTGTGTCCTGATGGCTCTGTGTGCTTTAACCCTACGGGTAACCCGGGAATGGCAACGGCGGGTAGTGGAGATGTGCTTACTGGCGTGATTCTTGCTTTGCTTGCACAGGGGTATGAGCCAGATAGCGCTGTTAAACTTGGAGTGTATCTTCATGGGCTTGCGGGTGATGTTGCTTCGGAGAGCCGTGGCTATGAGGGGCTTATCGCAAGCGACATCGTGGAATCATTGCCAGAAGCATTACTTAGATTAAGAAAAGAAAAGTAAATATGAAAGGACAATTTATAGCGTTGCTGTTTGCGTCTGTTTCTTTCGTGGAAGCAAAGGCGCAGGTTTCAGAATTTAATCCTGCTGTTACTGCAGATGGGGTAAATTATATTCTACCAAAAACACAGTTGCAGGTCAAGGTCTCTGCCATAAAGACTGTATTTGTTCCTGGTGAATATGCGCGTTATGCCGATCGTTATCTTCGTCTTTCTGATGCTCGTTCTGATGCTGAGACATCTTGGCGCATAACATCTGTTACTGCAAGAACCGTGGGCGAACCAGATACGTTGAAGAGATATACGGTAAAGGTGAAGGATAAGAATCTTTTGCCAAAGGTGCAACTTACTCGTTCTGGCTTGATGATGGCAATAAACACAAATGCACATGAGCCATTGGCTGATTTTGACGTTGAACCAGACTATTCAACCGATCATCGTCTTGACTATCGCCAGTATTTCAATGAGGAGATGCTTTCGGCCACCTCTTCGTCAAAGCTTGCTGAGCTTATGGCACAGGAGATACTTGATATTCGTGACAGCAAGAATCAGATTAAACGTGGACAGGTTGAGTCAATGCCTAAGGATGGTGAGTCGTTCCATATCTGCCTTGATGCCCTTGACCTTCAGGAAGAAGCACTTATGCAGGCTTTTGTCGGATATACGGATACTTTGTATTGCGAGAGGGTTTATGCCATAACTCCTGATAAGGATATAGATAAGGAAGTGCTTCTTCGTTTCTCCAAGAAGCTTGGTTATGTGGATGCCGATGACCTTTCTGGCGAACCTGTGTATGTGAGCATTACAGATAAGCATACAGTTACCTTGCCAACAGAAAAGGAGGCTGCTAAGCGCAAGCTTACGGGGCTTGTGTATAATGTGCCAAGCATGGCGGATGTTCAAGTATTCTCAGGTTCGGGAAACTATTTCTCTGGCGAGATGCCTTTTGCTCAGTATGGTACGGTCGATGTTCTCGGACCAACTCTCTTCAGAAAGGATGTGACTACAAAAGTTGTGTTCGATACCGCTACAGGTGGAGTAAAGGTAATAGAATAATCATAGTTTGTCATAGGTCTAAGCCGCGTGTTTCGGTAACTTTTTGTATTCGCAAAAAATAAGGAGGAAATGAATGATCATTTCCTCCTTTTTCTTGAGATTGTATCTTGAATCTTTGCTTATTCAGCAGATACTGGTTCTACAGATACTGTGCTGCGGTTGAGACGTCCACGCTTGAATGTTACGATACCGTCTGCAAGAGCGTAAAGAGTGTCATCCTTACCGATACCTACATTCTTACCTGGGTAGTGCTTTGTACCACGCTGGCGAACGATGATGTTACCAGCCTTAGCAAATTCACCTCCGAAGAGCTTGAGACCGAGTCTTTTTGAGTGTGACTCGCGGCCGTTCTTAGAACTACCAACACCTTTTTTATGTGCCATGTCTGTTTACGATTTTAATTGTTTTGTTAGTAATTAAGCAATAACTGACTTGATTGTCAACTCTGTGAACTGCTCACGGTGACCATTAAGCTTGCGGTAACCCTTACGACGACGCTTGTGGAATACAAGAACCTTGTCGCCCTTTACGAGTGGACTAACTACTTCGCAAACAACCTTAGCGCCTTCAACTACAGGTGTACCTACAGTTACTGTGCCGTTGTTGTCAACCAACAATACCTTCTCAAATTCAGCAGTTGCACCAGCTTCTACATCCTTGATGTGGTGAACGAAGAGCTTCTTGCCCTCCTCTGCCTTGAACTGCTGACCGTTAATTTCTACGATTGCGTACATTTTTATTATTTATTAAACGGTTTTGACCGGGAGGCGAAGTCAATACATGACTTTCTTGTTTGAGCCCCTTCGGCATAAATCGGATGCAAAGGTACGATTATTTTTCTTTGCTCCCAAATATTTTCCTCTGATTTTAAGTCTCTAAACGAAAAAACATTGTCTTTAGTCTGTATTTGTCTTGTGTCTTGACTGTTTTTTAATATGCACCTTTGTGCAAAACTACAACCGTACAGATCGAAAAAAATGCGAAACATGAAATACTTACATTATGATACATCTGGAATACTTCGGGTTTTGTTCGGGAATGGTTCGGGATTCCTTCGGTTCGTGTTTTTTGACATGATGACACTTTCGTGTTGTCTTCTTTGTGACATAATGCTACTTTTTGTGGCAATCTGCTTTCATTGCGTCTATTGCCTATTGTCATCGTATAAAGTGGGCGATTTTTTTGTACGCGCAGAAAAATATTTTTGTACGCGTACAAAATAATTTTTCTACGTGATGCAGATTTTTCTGCCTCGCATATTCGTTTTGTCAAAATGCTATTAGCTAATGAACATCCACTTTCTTTTTGTCACTTGCAATTTTACGAGAAAATTACGAAGGGTTACCGAACCCTTATCGAAGGATTAACGGAGGAACATGGACTGACATTTTGTTATCTCGCAACTTTTATTGCTAAGTCATGACTTGTCTAAAACCCAGAGAACTCATTTGAAACACAGAGAGCACGGATGACAAAAAGAATTTATTGGAACAATTATTGGTAATTGTTGGCAATTATTGTTCTTCTCCAGCCGAACAGGCTGGATATAAATAAGTGCACACAGTGTGTGCTTGGAGGACAATAATTACCAACTTTTCTCACCGAAGGTAATCTTACCAACTATTCTCACTGACTGGAAGGAAGTAATCTTAATCCAATAAAAAAACTTGAAGACAGTAGTGTGTAAAATGAATTTATTGGAACAATTGTCGGTAATTATTACTTCCCGTTGGTCAGTGAGAAAAGTTGGTAATTATTGTCCGTCTAAGCACCGAAGGTGCAATTATCACTGTGTTGTGTGTAAAAACATTTTATTTCAACTTTTTTGTCTGAAAAGTTTGTTTGAATGGAAATATGTTGTACCTTTGCAGCCAATTAACGAAAACTCAAGTGCCTCTGACCACGATAATAAGTTTAGAGACATTACTCATAACTAAATATAAAACGATTAACTATCTGTGTTGATATGATTACAAATCAATTAAATAATAATGCAATAAAAAGTGTTAAAATGGCTGAAATATTTGGTCATTTCAATAATTGTGTTATTACTTACTTACTTACTTACTTACTTACTTACTTACTTACTTACTTACTTACTAATGTAACTATACTCCTAAAATATTCCGTGACGAAGTCCGTGATATAGTCCTTTCAAGGCTATATCACGGACTTTGTCGTGTATAGTCACTATAGCCTTGAACAAGTTAAACCCAAATTAAAACAAACCAAATCGTGAACAAGACATTTTGTTTGCTTGTCGGCATGACAATGGCTCTGTACTCTCATGGACAGACCATCGCTCATGAGACAAATGCACCTCGGTGTGGCGATAGTTACACCTTGAGACAACTTGATTATTTCAGCCCTGGCAATGAGGGCAAGGATGTTGTGTGGGATTTCTCAGAGTTGAAGTCCACGGGCAGGAAGGTTCAGAAGGAATACTTCCTTTCTACGGATTCTGTCCTTTCGTGTGTGGATGGTGAGGGGCTGAGCCGTTATAGTCTAACGGACGATACCTTGTATTGCCTCGGCTATGACACACGTCTCAAGCACATGGACTACACACAGCCAATGACCATGATGACCTATCCTTTTAGTTATGGCTACAGTATCACTAACCCTTATGGCGGCAGGGGTGACTATTGCAAGAGACTGATTCTGAAGAATGGCGGTACACTCATGGTGGAGGCAGATGCCGAAGGAGTAATCATCAATCAGGAAGGTGATACCTTGAAGAACGTGCTCCGTGTACATACAACACGCCTTAACTCAGTGAGTATGCACGCCCTGTCTGATACCTTGATGGCTGATACCTCACGCATGAAGCAGGAGATAGAAGAACACTATGTCTGGTATGTGCGTGGCTATCGTTATCCTATGTATGAGACATCATCCATCTGTTTCTATGACAACATGACTCCTGTTTCATGTATTCAGAGAGCATACCATTATTGTGCAGATGACATGAGCGAGATGAACGACTCTGTCAATGAGGAGATACTGGCAACGGACTCTATCGCCAAGGTTGCAGAGCAGGACATCATCCATTACTCGATAAAGAATGATGGAAGTACCCTGACCATGGATTATAGCCTTGATGTCGACGCAAGCATCAATGCCCTTGTCAGTAACAGCCGTGGTATGCTCTATGGCAGACAAAGCACAAGACAGCCAGCAGGAACTGATTACCAGATGGACTTCGACATCGTGTCTCTCCCCAAGGGCGACTATGTGCTCTATGTGAATGTAAACGGAAAAGTGTATAATGAAAAGTTTAGTAAAAGATGACCTTTATGTTTAGAAAATGTTTTTTGTTGTGCTTGATGATTTGCTGCTTCGTATGTGGCATGGCACAGAATAGTATTATAAACCCTTCCACAGTCCCAACACCTAATCAAAGTAGCTTGGGAACATACGGAATCATACCTGTTTCTCCATATACAGGTAAGGCAGATATTTCTGTTCCAATATATAGTACAGAGCAACGTGGTGTTCCATTAGATATACGCCTATCCTATGACACTTCTGGTTTGCGTATAAATCAGTTGCCAGGATGGACTGGTCATAACTGGACTCTTCTTGCAGGTGGAGCTATTACACGAAAGATTAATGGCAATCCTGACGAGGTGGTTAAGTATGCTAGTGATTATATTGAGTGGGTAATAAATCTAAATGATGTGAATTATCTTACAAATGGTGCTTATGAGAATATATATAGATTATATGACCATTACAAAGATATATTCTATTATCAAAACTTTTGGGAGATATGTAATTGCGAGATGTGTGATGCTGAGATGTTTAAGTCCCAAAATTGCGAGTTAGTTTATGTTTATCAAACATTTCCCAACGGACCAAATAATCCGCCTGAGTTAGTATTTGTTTATGGTGATTATGTGCTGGATGATTATCCGAGTGAAGGTTTTGTATGTCAATACCATCAAGACCTTGCATCTATATTTGCAAAGAGAGAAGCAGATGTCTATATAAATGGATTAAAAGAAGATGCAGAGAGAAAAAGAAAGGATCCTGACATAACAAACAATTTTATGAGTAGTGTTGCTAATGCGGATGTTTTTTATTTTAATTTCTTAGGATTCTCAGGAAGTTTTTTCTATGGTAACGATGGGTGGAAGGTACAGTCTGAGCAAAATATTGATGTTTGGTTTGATGTTGATGATCAATCAAATTATATCACTCCTTTGGAAGAATTATTCTGGTATAAGGATTATGTGGAAGGTAGTAAGTATCAATTGGCAGTTAAACAACCTGAGCAGATAAAAGGTTTTACTTTGGTTGATGAAAATGGAATCAGATATATTTTCGGAGGAGATAAATCTGCGATAGAATATACCATGCCTCTGACTGGAAAATGTAATTATAATGCGTCTGATGGCTGGAATGCTGTA
>CAMOVB010000150.1:0-7986 GCA_946626925.1 uncultured Prevotellaceae bacterium | reverse complement strand
CCTGAACGGCGTGACGCTGACCGATGGCGAATGGAAGCGACTGCTGAATGAGCAGATAGCAGGCGATAACATGACCATAGAGGATAAGACCGAGAGACTGCAATACAAGGATTCGCACATCCTATGTCTCAAGCGTGACGACGGCTCCATGAAGAACATACGCCTCATAGACAAGAAGGATATACATAACAATAATGTGCAGGTCATCAACCAGTATAAGGTGGATGCGCCTACGGCATCGGGTGGAGTGCGCAAGAACCGCTATGACGTGACGATACTCGTGAACGGCTTGCCTATGGTTCACGTGGAGCTGAAGCGTAGAGGGGTGAGCATCAAGGAGGCTTTCAACCAGATTAACCGCTATCAGCGTGACTCCTTCGGTGCAGGCAAGGCTCTGTTTGAGTATGTGCAGGTGTTCGTCATAAGCAACGGAACACAGACGAAGTATTACTCCAACACTACTCGCTATGCTCAGGAGAAGGAGATACAGAAGGCAGACAAGAAGGTGCTGAAACAATCCAACTCGTTTGAGTTTACAAGTTACTGGAGTGATGCGCAGAATAATGTGCTTACGGACTTGACGGACTTTGCTGCCACGTTCCTTGCCAAGAACACTCTGCTGAAGGTGCTCACACGCTACTGTGTGTTCACGGCAGACAAGATGCTCATGGTGATGCGTCCTTATCAGATTGCGGCAGCAGAGAAGATACTGCTCCGCATAGCTACGGCTTCAAACAACAAATGGCAGGGAACGATAAAGGCTGGCGGCTACATCTGGCACACGACGGGTAGCGGTAAGACGCTCACATCGTTCAAGACAGCCCAGTTGGCAAGCCGTATGCCAGAGGTAGATAAGGTGTTGTTCGTGGTTGATAGGAAAGACCTCGACTATCAGACGATGAAGGAGTATGACAAGTTTGAGAAGGACAGCGCAAACAGCAATAGCAACTCCAACATCCTGCGCCGACAGCTGGAAGACCCAAGGTGCAGGATTATCATCACCACCATACAGAAGCTTTCGACCTTGCTCCGCAAGAAAGACCTCGAACTGAGTGTATTGAAGAAGAATGTGGTGATGATATTCGACGAGTGTCATCGTGGACAGTTCGGCGATATGCACACGCTCATCACCCGCAAGTTTACCAACTACTATATGTTCGGCTTCACGGGTACTCCAATCTTTGCAGCCAATGCTTCGACTGGCAGACGGTCGGCACTATGTACCACGGAGGATGCCTTTGGCGAACGACTGCATACATATACAATCATCAACTCCATCAACGACAAGAACGTGTTGAAGTTCAAGGTGGATTATGTGAGCACCATGAAGATGAAAGGCGACGTGAAGGACAAGAAGGTGTGGGGCATAGATACTGATGAGGCTCTCCACTCTCCACAGCGCATAGCCAACAATGTGGGCTACATCCTCCACAACTTCGACATCAAGACCAAGCAGAACGAACGCTACATGATGAGCAAGCTGCAGAACATAGCGGAGGTGGCAAAGGGACGCAAGGGGGCAAAGGAGCAGAAGGGAAGGCAGTCGATGACGGGCTTCAACAGCATCTTTGCCGTGGACAGCGTACCGAGTGCCATTGCCTATTACCGTGAGTTCAAGCGTCAGCAGGAGAACATGACGGATGACGAACGTCTGCGCATAGCCACCATATTCACCTTTGCAGCCAACGAGGCAGAAGATGAATACGGAACGATAGACGATGAGAACCCGGAGGGCACGGAACAGATGGATGCCGTGAGTCGTGATGCACTTGAGTCTGCCATCATGGATTACAACCAGATGTTTGGCACAAGCTACGATACGAGTGGCGAGAAGTTCCAGAACTATTACAAGGATGTGTCGCTCCGCATGAAGAACAAGGAGATAGACATACTGATAGTCGTGGGTATGTTCCTGACAGGCTTCGACTCGCAGACGGTCAACACGCTTTGGGTGGACAAGAATCTCATCACGGCTTGCTTCAGGCATACAGCCGTACCAACCGTATTCTTAATGCCGTGAAGGACTGTGGAAATATCGTATGCTTCCGCAATCTTGAGGAACGTACAAACGAGAGTTTTGCACTCTTTGGCGACAAGAACGCCAAGGGTATCATCCTCATGCGTCCGTACAAGGACTACTACGAGGGATATGTGGATGACAAGGGTAAGGCTCACCCTGGATACAAGGAACTGGTGGAGCGTCTGAAGGATGAATACCCAACCATTGCCTTGCCTCATATCGTGGGCGAGGAGTTGAAGAAGAATTTTGTGGTGCTGTTCGGTAATATCCTGAAGATGCGTAACCTGTTATCTACGTTCGACGAGTTCAATCCGGAGGATGAGGCTGAACGCCAGCAGGAACAACTCGTGTCAGAGGCAGATATGCAGGATTACACATCATGGTACAACGACCTTCATGACGAATATCGTAAGCAGAACCAAGGTGGTGATGCCGAGAACATCAACGACGACATAGAGTTTGAGAGGGAACTGGTGAAGCAGGTGCAGATAAACATAGACTTCATCCTCAACCTCGTGAATGAGTATCACGCTGGCAACTGCAAGAACAAATCCATCGTCGTGAAGATACAGAAGGCAATAGGTGCAAGCCCTGACATGCGTAACAAGAAAGACCTCATCGAGCGTTTCATCGAGAGTATCACTCCTCAGGCAAGTGGCGACGGCAACGACATATACTCACAATGGGAGACATTCATCGCACAGTGTAAGGCAGAGGAACTGGATGCCATCATCACCGAGGAGAACCTGCGCAAGGAAGCAGCCTATGAGTTTATGTCACGTGCCTTCTCTGAAGGATACGTCACCGAGACAGGCACAGCCATTACCGAGGTTCTCCCACCTATGGGACTGTTTGGCAAGGGCAATAAGCGTGCCATTAAGAAAGCTACGGTACTCCAGAAACTCAAGGAATACTTCGACAGGTTCTACGAGTTGGGAGGATAGTGAATGTGCCAGTTTCGATTATTGTGTAATTCATAGGGAATATTGGCAAGGAAATAGCTCGGATTAAGTACGGACTAAGTACGGACGAATAACGGTCGAATTACGGACGAATAACGGACTATGAACTTTAGGACAATAGTTGAAGATATATATGTAATTTCGTCTATTGACTCTTCAAAGGATAATACAAAAGCAGATTTATAGAACTATAAAGATTTTAACACAGAGGACACTGAGGGCACAGAGTTGTTCAAACCATTTTTTTTGCACGAATTATCATGTAATTGACCACGAATAATCATAAATTTTTTTTTGATAATTTATGGCAAATTAATGGTAATTCGTGTTCTCAAAAAATAACCCTCTCAGGGGACTCTGTGTTCTCTGTCTTCTCTGTGTCCTCTGTGTTTCAAAAATATCAGCCGTACAAGCCTGAATTATTGGATAGGATTACTTGCTCCAATACTTCTTGAGGCGTTCAAGTTCTTCCTTCGTGATGTAAGTTACGGCACCATGCTTCTGCTCGGCGAAGTTGGTACGCTTCATCTTGCTACCCTTGCCGTCAAAATAGCCGATAGGCTTGTATGTGAAGAAGTCCTTTGTCTCAACAAATCCGAAGTTCATCGGACGTATGTGGTAGTTGTCGAACATAACGACATAAGTAGGCTCTGAGGAGTCCTTATCAAGTCGTTTCCAACAGTTAGGTGCCTCATGTCCCTGCCTTTCGCCGTCATAGTAATAATCATCTAACCTGTATGGGCCTGTAATCTTCTGAGACGTAGCATGTCTTGGTGTTGCTCCGCTTTCGTGACTCACATAGAACATGTGGTATGTGTCGGCTACCTTGATGATGTCTGAGTCAATAATGTTATACTTCAACTTTGGTGCAGAGAGCAGGAAATGCGGTTCGCCTATTACCTTGTCAAAGGCGTCGTTCATATAGACATACCATATTGTGTTCATTCCTACACCTTCTCTTGTGGTGAAGTGAACCATCATCTTTCCTGCTTCCTCATCGAATACGGTTTCTGGTGCCCATACACATCCCACATCACTCCAGTTCATGGTGAGAGTGTCTCCGTCAACGACATACTGCTGTTTAGGGAACTTGGTAAAGTCAATAACATGGTGTGTCCAGTGGATGAGGTCGTATGACTTCATGAACACCATACCACGGTTATTGCCCCATCCATACTTCTTGCCGTCACGTTCCCACTCCGTCTTGCGGAAGCCGTCACGTACTCCAAACACATGGAGGTCGGTCATGGCAAGGAAATAAGCACCGTCCTTTCCACGGTAGATATGAGGGTCGCGTATTCCGTGCTGCTCGGCAATAGTGTCTCCAGCTATGATAGGCTTGTCGTCATTAAAGGCTGTCCATGTGTATCCATCCTCCGAATATGCCATGTGCAAACCGTGGTCCTGGTCCTTGTGATACACCATGAGGTAAGCATCCATCTTCTCTTCTTGTGCTATGACCTTTATCTTGTCGCCTGAGTCGTTCACTGGGAAAAGGTGTGGTACGCGGCGTGTCCTGCCATTCACCTTTTCATGGCTATGTACCGACATCATCAAACGTCCGTCAAAGGTACGGAAAAGCATACCATGGCCATAGTTAGGAGGAGTGATAGGTTCCTTCTCCTGAATCCAAGGTCCGTCAAGAGTACCACTCTCGCTATATGCCACTCCCTGAGTGTAGTCGCCGAACACCCAGCTTGTCCACAACATTCCGAGCTTACCTGTCTGAGTGCGGAAGAGCCAAGGACCGTCTGTCACCTTGTTAGGTATGTCGTTACCCTTTATATCCTTCTCACGGCTCCAAGGGGAGTCGAATGCACGAAACAGCACCTTACTCTTGCCCACAGGAGCACTAAGGTCCTTCTTGAGACGAATCTTCTCGATAGTACCGTTCCAGTTCTCCAACCACTCGCCACAGAATATCATATATGGATTATTGTCCTTGTCAACCCAGAAAGTACCGTCAAGTGTTGGGCGGTCTGCTGGGAGATAATCACTCTTGCCCACAGGACGGTAAGGACCTTCAGCCTTATCGCTCACAAGGATATGACTTGCACGACGAGGAATGACATTGCCCTTGAACTCGCCTATACGGATGCTGTTGTTAGTGAATGTGGCAAAGTAATAATATTTGCCATTATACTTGTGCAGTTCGGCTGCCCAAATCTCAGGACGCTCTCCTGCCCATTTGATGCCATCCGTAACGGCTACACGGTAAGGACCTGTCCACATCCTGAGGTCAGGACTTTTCCACAACATTCCGCCTGTACCTGTCATGTAGTACATCTGTGTTGCATCATCAGCAAGGATACATGGGTCACTCATCACCATACTGTCAATGGGTATGGTGCGCAATCTCATATTGCGCTGTGCGTATGTCGTCCCCGGTACGCATAACAACATGGCAACAGCCAACGCAAATAGTCTGGTTAATTTCATTTGTTTGTATTGGTTAAGTTAGTAATTAGTATAATGCATCTTTACTTGACTTTATCCTTTGATTTGTGTAGTTAAGAAGTTAAATAGTTACAGAAGTTAAGACGAATGACTATCTTCAATGTCAGATTTCTCGTGTCAAATTTATGCGCCCTGACATGAACCGAAGGCATAAATTATAGATTTGAGATTATAGATACATAAAGTGTATCGTCATAACTCCTTGAAGCAAAACTTCTTCAAATGCTAAAGTCAAAATAATTATTAATTCTGTTGGCAAAGATAGAAAATAATCTGCAATTATACCACCTGTCCTTTCATTTTTCGCTTCATCCACACGTTATTAATTTAAGCTTCGCAAGTTTTTAACTTGCTCATTTATGGGAGTAAAATGGAGTAAAAAGGAGTAAAAAGACAAGTTTGTGGGTCTCATTTTGGGAACGATTAACCCACTGACAATCGGCATTGATGCTGAAATCAGTGGGTTTATTCGTTTAGTTATCAATCATGAGATAATAAGTGAGAAGTGCAATAATTGATTTTAAAATGTCAATGCACCTACAGGATTACTTTGGTCATGGATAAGCATTCCTGATAGAATCAATTACTAACGAGAATTATTTTTCTTTGCTTTAACCAACTCATCAAAATCCAAATTGTATTTTTTTTCAAGTGTTTCAAGAACCTTTACTAATGCACTTCCAATAAAAAGATTGTTTGAACCGAATTTATAACGCATCGAGTTAATACACTCCTTATCAATATCTTGAACGATGTATCTACATTTGCGTTCGAAATTATCCTTGTCTTTATATGTAACTGGATATCTAAAAGAACATCCTTCTTCTAATGTCCATCCATCAAAAGAGTTAGGATTATAGCATTCATTGCCAATTATCATTTCAAGTTCGCAGATTAAATCCACGGTTTTCTTTGTCAGTTTCATATGTTTTACCTTCGTATTAATTAGTTCATCTCAAATGTTGTAAATGGTACTCTCTGGGAAAAGCAGAGGCATTGCCTTCTTTTTTATTTTAAAAGAGTATGTATCTCCATTACCGCTGGGGCGACAAAGAAGCAAATCAACCGTTATAAGATTTTGCTCTAACAACACATCGAACTGACCAACATTTGGATTTTTTGTATGTTCTATCTGCTTGTAACAGAAATATTCTTTATTATCATGAATGGCATTTTCAACTTCAATCCAAAATGTTTCATGATGCTTAGTAGCTAATCTTTGGTGTAGTTTAAGCAATCGCCATACAGCAATATCCTCCACTCTTGTTTTCTGAGCTTGTAGTTCCAGTAATGCGTCCATTTGGTTTACGTTCAGAAATAAGCCCTGACTGTTAGGTGGGGCACATTGTACCGTATTCTGATATGTCTTCTTACCATCATCTAACAGATACCCATACTTAGCGACAATATCACGCCCAGATTTTAGAGTGCTTATATCCCAATCTGGAGTTTGTGTAAAAAGCACATTCTTACGTGACGATCTCTTCTCACGATGACTTTTTAGTTCTATGCCTTTATAATCGGGAGTCTTGTCGCTATTCATACTGATTCCCAAGAATGACTCAATACTTCGACCTATACCTGTATCTGCCAAGACTTCTGATTCAAACCACTGGCCGCTTACAGAACGGAACTTACTGAGAAGTTCCTCCGATACAGAGTTACCAATCTGATTGATTTCCATTAGCACTTCCTTCAAAGGAGTAATGATGGCTGAATTGTAGCACTTCTCAATATCAATGCGAGTAATATTTATAGAGTACAAGTTATCAGCGAAGTAGAACAAGACATGTATGTCGTTGCCCTCTGTATATGAGCCTAATTTGTAAATCCACATACGAGGATCGCCTTTCTTCGTGTTTGGACGATAGAATGATGCCTGAGTTATACACTGGCTATCAGCCGTAAGGATGATAGCATTACGCATTTGTTTGAACTCCTGACCTTGTAACTGCTCAGAATAGTCATGTACTCCTTCTTCAAGGAAGTATGCACGCATTGGGGCCGTTGAGTCAAGAATACCCTTCCCAAGTCCTGTTGGTGTAATCTCAACCTGAGTAAACTTGATGTTATGATTGACCAGAAATTGAAGGTTCTTCTGCTCAAACTTTGTGAATGGACGCATATTTACCATACCATTTCTCCTTTCTACTTTATATGTTCTAACAATGTGTTGGCAATTGCTCTTGCCATTAGAGGTGGAACTGCGTTACCAACTAAAGTATATTGAGGGATCTCCTTTTGTCGGTTATTTCCACCAGTCTGTCTTTTTCCCTGAAAAACAAAGGAATCGTCAAAACTTTGTAATCTTGCCATTTCCCTAACCGTCATAGGTCTGTATGCAGAATAGTGGATAAAGTCATCAGGCACTGTACACACTGTTGGACTCTGCCCGAGGGGATCAAGAACAGCATAATTACGCTTATTTGACTCTAACCCTTTTTCTTTTAATTTAGGCTTAGCAGCATCATAATCACAATATTCAGCAATGATCTTTAATCGTTCTTTTACTGTGTCATTTTGTCGACTTGTCTGGTGGTTGAAAAG
>CAMOVB010000149.1:0-8060 GCA_946626925.1 uncultured Prevotellaceae bacterium | reverse complement strand
TGACGACCCTACCCTCAACGTCGAAGCCATAGCTGACAAGGTAGGCATCAGCCGTGTCCACTTCTATCGCAAGATGAAGGAACTCACAGGACAGTCACCACGTGACTTCCTCAAGACCATCCGCCTCAAGGAAGCCGCACGTCTCCTTTCCGAGAAGCACTACGACATCACCACCGTCTGTGTTGAGACAGGTTTCAAGAACCTCAGTTCGTTCTCTACCAGCTTCAAGAGCGTATATGGCATCAGCCCAACAGAATACGCCAAGAGCAAGAACAACGAAGACGAAAAAAAATGAAGGATGAAAACAATGAAGAATGACATTTGTTGCTTCGAATTGTTCTTCATATACAAGCAGAGGCATCAAAACCACCCACGGTTTTGATGCCTCACTTTATTCTATTAAAAAATAGAACAATTTCTCATTTCTCATTACCCATCAGTTCTCTGACATTCGCTATAGTGAAGTCAATCGAGAACTCGCGTCCGCTCTTATTTCCTATATAATGATATGAGATGCCATGGTTTGTCTCAACACAACTGAGGGCAAACATACGCATGGCAGACATGTTCATACGAAGAGACTCTGCAAGCGTAGCCTTCACCTCATCAGGATTCTCTATCATGCCATTCATGTCCATGTTATCCTCATCTATAGTGTAGTTATACACGAGATAATCATCATTTACAGTCACGCTGTCGAGCACTGTTGTAGCCGAAGACTGATAAGGACACTGCGCATTAGCCGCTTCCATTTGACTTCTGAACTCTGCCTCATAATCCACATCCTCAGGAGTAGTGTTCAGAGCCTTTTGCAACTCTTCGTAAGTAAGCCTCACCTCTACCACCTTCTTACTCTTATCACCAACATAGCGATACACGAACGAAGCCTTCTCCTTGATGACCTCATCCAGTAAGCCCTTCAGGTCATCAGTCTGTGTAGCCATAGAATTAAGAGCCGAACGCTTAGCAGCCTCCTTATCTGCACTTATCATGTCGAGATTGAAAACCTCCTCGTTCATGCACAACTCCATAACAAGTTCACCATTCTCATACGTAACCGAACTTACCTTACCAATAACACCCATGTCAATAGGACACTGCTTCTGAGCATCCTCCACCATCAACTGAATCTTTGACTTCTGCTGACAAGACACACATAGCGCAACAACAGCAAGTATGCACAATGTGACAAATGATTTTATTTTTCTATCCATATAGTTATAAAGTTATAGTTTAGTATGTGCAAATTTAGACAAAACTTCCGAACTGACAAACACAAGAACATAAAAGCTCATAAACTTAAAGAAAAACCACAAAGTGTACCACCAAGATAGTACACATCGTAAAATATTTGGACACAAGTACGTAAAATAATTTGACAACCGTACCCTACAAAGCAAAAAATCCAAGGTCGTAAAGAAAATACCCCATATCTTTGCAGTGTCAAAAGGAAACAAAGACATTTCCAAAGACAAAGAGAGACAACAAAAAACAAGTAAACAATATACGCCCAGCGACCTGCACGGCGTTCTTTCCCCAAAAGGAAAGTCAGCGGAGGTCATAAAGATTATGAAGACAATGAAATTTATCGCATCCATCATCGCATCAGTAATGGTAACAGTAAGTGCAAACGCAGAATCACTCAACAAGACAAAGACATCCAACGCCATGCCAGAGACAGTTGAAGTTGCACAGACTAACATACGCACAATGATACAGACCACCGACAACGGTTTCACATACAAGTACGACTTCATCCTCGACACTGAAGGCAGAGTAATCAACCGTGTCACATCCACATGGAACGACAAGAACCACTCATGGTCTCCACTCGCAGCCTACTCTATAGCCTACACAAATGACGAGACAGTACTCACATACGCCAAGTACAACAAACACTCCAAGACATACTCTAAAGACGTACAGCAGAAACGATACAACGCCTCAGAATACCCTATCCTCTTCAATATCCCAGAATGTTGCAAATAATCATACACCTATGCCCTAACGACCAAACACACAATCAGAACAGAATAAACACGACAAACATATACAACACGAACAATTGATTATATCCCCCCCAACTGCCCACCTCACGGTGGGCTTTTTTTGCGCTGTGGGATCTTTTTAAAGAGGGTGTGTCAAAAGTCTATTAGGTAAAATTTGTACTATCAAATGTCAGTTGACTCTGTTATAACAAATATGAAATAGCCGTTTTAGAGCTGATTTGGGGATAAAATCCCCTGACGAAAACTCTAAAACGGCTTAATTTATTGGGGTTAGTATCAAAATGTCAGCAAGATTTTGGCCGGTTAGACTTTTGACACACCCTCTTAAAATATCACACGACACAACACGATAAATTACATTGCGTTATTATTATATTGCGTCATTATTTCATTCTTGAACTGATCTCATCCCAGTTAATGAGATGCCAAATGTCGTTGATATGGTCTGCACGACGATTCTGGTAATCAAGGTAGTAAGCATGCTCCCATACGTCGATGCAAAGGAGAGGATTGTTACCCCTACGGAGAGGATTCTCCGCATTTGCCTCCTTCGTGATGACGAGTTTGCCGTCTGATGACTCTGAGAGCCATGCCCATCCTGATCCGAATAAAGTGGCAGCCGTTTGGCTGAACTGTGTCTTAAACTCATCGAAGCTACCAAACGTCTCATCTATAGCCTTGGCAATCTTGCCACTTGGCTTGTTGTCCTTGACTGATGCACGGAACTGTGTGAAATAAAGGACATGATTAAGTATCTGCCCAGCATTATTGAATATCGCTCCATCAGGTGCTGTCTTTACAATATCCTCAACACTTTTACCCTCATATTCTGTACCCTTTACAAGAGACGTGAGTGCATTAACATAATTCTGAAGATGCTTTCCGTAGTGGAAACCAATCGTCTGCTCGCTTATCACCGGAGCTAATGCGTTTGCCGCATAAGGTAATGTTGGCATTTCGATTTTCATAGCTGTATATTTATTTTTTGATTGTGAATACTCTGTCGCATCTCCCATTCGCGCGACTCACGTACAAAACTCGCAAAAAATCCCGACATCCCCAAATGTTTCGACTGGTATTTTAAATTCGTAACGAAAAAAATCTTTTTCCTTAAAAGAATAACATGTCCATTCCACATTCTTCCATCTTTTTTTCACTACAATATCTTTGAACTTTTGCATCTATAATCCGTTCACCCACATGGACGGGAGAGTCAGAAATAATGGTAAAAACGAATTAAACCAATTCTATTCTTGAATATTCGACATTCAAGCACTCGCCTTCCGTGTTCCCACACACAACCATAAGATATTTAAAACGAAAAAGGTTTGTTAATTCTCACGAATTTTCAAACCTCCAAACCTTTGTTTCATCCAAACGTTTAATAACCAAATACTAATACCTTATAAACCTATACTAATTATAACCTAAACTTTCGCTTTTTACAAATCAATGTCTTAACCTAACAAAACCTAATCAACCTTTTACCACTAACTAACACCTATTCATCCTAAATCTTTCTACCTATATCTAATTAACACTTATGTATTTCGTTTCCGTCCTATGACGGAATACATATTGTCGTTACTTTTTCTTCAAATTTAGTTATCCTATCTAAAACAATCTTTTATTACCTATAAAAAACATTATACCATGAAAACAATTACCTTAATACTAATACCTTAACTAACCTATTTTAATAATCAATCTGTTTCCTTTCGGAAACGTGAGGATTCACATCCTGATGTCAGAAGTACTTGAACCGATTAAGAAAACTCTCAATCAAATGTCCTTGTTTTCTTTTGACACTGCAAAGGTACGGACTTCTGTCTTATCAGCAAGCAAAATTTAATAGAAAAATTAAAAAAACATTGAATTTCTTAACATATATCAACAAATGTGTGCCCACACACAGCAAAAATAGCATTTTGTGTGCCCACACACACGATTTTTGAGGTTTATTTTGGGAAAACGGACAACTGTTAAGAAGATTTGGATTTTAAAGGCTGAAAATGATGGGATAAGATGGATTATAAGGCGAAATGCTTTTTTCTTTAATATAAAAGGTGTACCTTTGCAAACTCACAAAGGTAAAAAAGAATAGGATATAATAGATGATAACAGTTGATAATCTCGCAGTAGAGTTCGGAGGCACTACCCTCTTCAAGGATATTTCATTTCAGATAAACGAGAAAGACCGCATTGCCCTCATGGGAAAGAATGGCGCAGGTAAAAGTACGTTGCTCAAGATTCTTGCAGGCGTGCGTACCGCAACAAGAGGAACGGTAACAGCACCAAAGGACACGGTCATCGCTTACTTGCCTCAGCACATGATGACTGAGGACGGACGAACAGTCTTTGAGGAGACTTGTCAGGCATTTGCACATCTCAAGGAGACAGAGAAGGAGATAGATGCCATCAACAATGAACTTGCCACACGCACCGACTACGAGAGCGACGAATATATGGCTCTCATAGAGAAGGTGAGCACTCTCAGCGAGAAATTCTACGCCATCGACATGACCCACTTTGAGGAGGATGTGGAGAAGACTCTCATCGGTCTCGGTTTTGAGCGCAAGGACTTTGACCGTCCTACGAGCGAGTTCTCCGGTGGATGGAGAATGCGTATCGAGCTTGCCAAGCTCCTGCTCAAGAATCCTGATGTACTCCTTCTCGACGAGCCAACCAACCACCTCGACATCGAGTCAATACAATGGTTGGAGGACTTCATCAAGGAATCGAGCAAGGCTGTAGTGGTCATCAGTCACGACCGCAAGTTCGTGGACAGCATCACGACACGCACGATAGAGGTGACGATGGGTCGCATCTACGACTACAAGGCTTCGTACTCACACTACCTCGAGCTCCGCAAGGAACGTCGTGAGCAACAGCAGAAGCAATATGAGGAACAGCAGAAGATGATAGCCGAGACGAAGGACTTCATCGAGCGTTTCAAAGGTACTTACTCCAAGACACTTCAGGTGCAGTCACGCGTCAAGATGCTTGAGAAGCTTGAACTCATTGAGGTAGATGAAGAAGACACAAGTGCACTTCGTCTCAAGTTCCCACCATCACCACGCTCCGGTCAGTACCCTGTCATTGCCAACGGTGTAGGCAAGTCGTTCGACAGAGTAATCTTCAAGGATGCCTCATTCACTATTGAACGTGGCGAGAAGGTGGCTTTCGTGGGACGTAACGGCGAAGGTAAGTCAACCATGGTCAAGTGTATCATGGGCGAGCTGGAACACGAGGGCGAGCTTCAACTCGGCCACAACGTACAGATCGGCTACTTTGCCCAGAACCAGGCAGCACTCCTCGATGGAGAGTTGACCGTGTTCCAGACGATTGACGACGTAGCCAAGGGCGAAATCAGGAACAAGATTCGCGACCTCCTCGGAGCATTCATGTTCGGAGGCGAGGAAAGCACGAAGAAGGTGAAGGTACTTTCCGGAGGCGAGCGCACTCGTCTTGCCATTCTCAAGTTACTCCTCGAACCTGTGAATCTCCTTATCCTCGATGAGCCGACGAACCACCTTGACCTCAAGACCAAGGATGTGCTCAAACAGGCTCTCAAGGACTTCGACGGCACGCTCATCGTGGTGAGTCACGACCGCGACTTCCTCGACGGTCTCGTCAACAAGGTTTACGAGTTCGGTCACCAGAAGGTGAAGGAACATCTCTGCGGAATATACGAGTTCCTCGAGACAAAGAAGATGGAAAGTCTTCAGGAATTAGAGAAGAAATAATAAAGACAAAGACCCTCTCTGCCCATACGGGCATCTCCCCCTCTATGGGGAGAACCGTCCGGAGAATAGTGCGAACCATATCGGGGTTCAGTCATTAGTCACCTCCCCTCGGGGAGGACGGGTGGGGGCGGCCATAGGTTATTAAGCAACCCTACAAAAAACTTAAAAGATGTATTACGTAACAAAAGAACTGGAGATTTCGGCGAGCCACGCTCTCCATCTCTCCTACCGAAGCAAATGCGAGAACCTTCATGGTCACAACTGGATTGTAAGGGTTCATTGCAAGTCAAAAGAACTGAATGAGGACGGCATGGTCATCGACTTCACCCACGTGAAGGAGAAGATTCATGGCTATCTCGACCACGGAAACCTGAATGACCTCTTGCCATTCAATCCGACAGCAGAGAACATAGCCAAGTGGATATGTGACCAGATTCCACAATGCTGGAGAGTGGATGTGGAAGAGAGCAAGTGCAATCTCGCCACATACATTGATGATGAGATGTAATGCCCCACACACGAAGACTTATGAAGATAAACGAGATATTCTACTCGCTTCAGGGTGAGGGGCACTACACAGGCACTCCGGCAGTATTCGTCCGCTTTGCAGGATGCAATCTCAAGTGCAGCTTCTGCGACACCGACTTCACGTCATTCACAGAGATGACCGAAGATGACATCGTAAGGGAGACAGGACAATATCCTGCCAATCACATTGTCATAACGGGTGGCGAACCGACACTACAGATTACCGCATCACTCGTGTCAAAGCTGCATGAGGCTGGCAAGTACGTGCAGATAGAGACGAACGGCACGAACGTCCTGCCCGAAGGTTGCAACATCGACTGGGTGACATGTTCGCCAAAGTACAAGGCAGTACGCCTGCAGCACATCGACGAGCTGAAGGTCGTATTCGAAGGTCAGGACATGAGCCAATACGACGGTCTCACGGCAAGCGAATACCGTCTGCAGCCTTGCGACACGCAGGACGAGGGAAAAAACAAAGAGATACTCAGACAAACAATTGACTTCATTCTAAAGAATCCAAAATGGAAACTATCACTCCAAACGCACAAGATATTGAATGTGCGATAAGAACCATCATAAGAGCCATAGGTGAGGACCCTGACCGCGAGGGACTCGAAGGCACTCCAGAACGTATAGTACGTATGTTCAGGGAGATTTACCGCGGATATGACGAAGAGCAGAAACCTAAGATTACCACATTTGTCAACGATGCACATTCGTCCGACATGATATGTGACTCAGGCGAATTCTACTCCATGTGCGAGCATCACATGATGCCGTTCTTCGGCGAATACCACTTTGCCTACATTCCAAGTCCTACAGGCAGGATTCTCGGCATCAGCAAGGTTGCAAGAGTCGTTGGCTACTGTGCAGCAAGGCTACAGTTACAGGAACGCCTTGGGCACGACATCGTCAATATGCTCTCAGAGGCACTCAACGGCGAAGCCCTCGGATTTGCCATTGTCCTCCGTGGCAAGCACATGTGCAAGTCGATGCGAGGCGTCAAGAACAACGGACCGATGTGCACAGCCTACTTCACAGGCAAGTTCAAGGAAGATGCACAGCTCCGCAACGAGTTCCTGCTGCTGATGAACAATAAATAATTAAATTTCCGTAGTAAAGAGTATTAAAGGGAAGTAAAAAGGAGTAAAGAGACGAATGTTTTAAGTTCTAAGGTTTAAATGGTAATCTTATCCACGAAAACTAAAAAACTAACAAAACTAAAAACTTAAAAACTTCTATGTCGAAAGGCTATCGTCCTTTAACTACCTTTTAATCCTTTTTACTCCTTTTAACTACATAACAAAAGAATATGAAACACCTAACCATCTCACTCCTGTTTATTGCCAGCATGATTGCTACAAGCTGCAGCGGACAGGACAACGGTGAAAAGGAAACGGAAGTACTCATCGAGACATCGATGGGCGACATACGTGTGAAACTGTATAATGACACCCCTGGACACAGGGACAACTTCATACAGAACATCAAGGACAAGAAGTATGACGGCACATACTTCCATCGTGTGGTGCGCAACTTCATGATTCAGGGAGGCAATCCCGACCATCGTCCAGGCGAGGTGGTCGATACCACAAAAGAAGTGGAAAGGATTCCTGCCGAGATGAAGTTCCCAACCCACTTCAGCCGCAAGGGTGTACTTGCTGCCGCACGTGACGAGGACGACATCAACCCCGAGAAGATGTCTGACAAGTACCAGTTCTACATCGTGACAGGCAAGAGCGTTTCGGATGCCGACCTCGACAACTATGAGAAGGCA
>CAMOVB010000148.1:0-8127 GCA_946626925.1 uncultured Prevotellaceae bacterium | reverse complement strand
ATGTTGCCCTTTTTCCGCACCTTTTGCCTTTGTGCTGCTCGCTTGGCTTTCGGTGCGCTGCCGTCACCCTCCCTCGGGAGGGCAGGGGTGGGGCTACTTTATCCTCACCTTTATTCCGCTTACCATGAGATAGACCTCGTCAGCCTTGCTGGCTATGTATTGGTTTAACCATCCTTGCAGGTCGGTAAAGCGTCGCTGGATGATGTTGTCGCTTACTCCGCCAAGACCAATCTCGTTGGTCACGAAGATGAATGTTGCATCCTGCGAAGTGAAGCGGTCAAACTCATCTTTCATCTGTGCGAGAACATCGTCAACGCTCCTTGATGAGTCCTCAAAGTCCTCACGGGAGTCGAAGAGAAAATTCGTTGCCCACAGCGTTACGCAGTCGATGAGTACGACCCTGCCGTTCACATCGTGATGACTCAGCCATTTCTCCTCTTCTATATTAGTCCATTGAAGACCACGCCGCATCTGGTGACGTTCAACACGATGTCGGAACTCATCGTCCCATATCCGTGAGGTGGCAAGATATATTGGTGAGTCGCTTAGAGTAAGAGCCAGACGCTCTGCCTCCTCGCTTTTACCCGAACGTTGTCCTCCTGTTATTAGTATAGTTTTCATCGCTTTTTGTGAAATTAAGCAATGCAAATATGGGGATTATTTTTGAAAGAACATACATATACGGTCACATTTTGATTGTTTTTTAGGGAAATGTTTGTCTGTTTGAGTATAAAGTGCTACTTTTGCCCTCGCATTTGGTTCCCCCTGCGTGTAAAAAAGAGCGATGAGTGGGGCTAAGATGGGAATGCAGTGAAATTCTGCAACATTACCCGATGCTGTGAGTCCTTATTCGAGGGCGGCGTTCGTTTAGGAGCCACTGGCCATGATAAGCTGGGAAGGTTGCGTCGTCAAGGGATTAAGTCAGAAGACCTGCCATTTGCCATAGAAGTGAATTGTCTGCGGGATTACGGACAACGGAATCTGACATATATAGAACATGATTAGAAAGATTTTAGTAGCTAATCGTGGCGAGATTGCAATACGTGTTATGCGTAGCTGCTATGAGATGGGCATACGTTCTGTTGCCGTCTATAGTACAGCTGACCGTTTGTCTCGTCATGTGCTCTTTGCGAATGAGGCAGAGTGCATCGGTGGTGTTGCGAGCAGCGACAGTTACCTGAATATTGACCATATAATTGAGGCTGCAAAGAAGCACAAGGTCGATGCAATCCACCCTGGTTATGGTTTTCTTAGTGAGAATGCAGAGTTCGCTCGCCGTTGCGAGGCGGAAGGATTCATCTTTATCGGTCCACGTCCAGAGACAATGGAAGATATGGGCGACAAGATTCGTGCCCGCATCAAGATGATTGAGGCTGGAGTGCCTGTAGTACCTGGTACTCAGGAACAGCTCAACTCAGGTGAGGAGGCTGTGGAAGTATGTCGTAAGATTGGTTTCCCTGTAATGCTCAAGGCTTCACAAGGTGGTGGCGGTAAGGGTATGCGCCTTATCGAGCGTGAGGAAGACGTAATCGAGATGTACAACGCTGCCAAGAGCGAGGCAATGGCTGGCTTCGGCGATGATACTGTCTATATCGAGAAGTTCGTTGAAGAACCACATCACATCGAGTTCCAGATTCTTGGTGACAAGCATGGCAACATCATTCACCTCTATGACCGTGAGTGCTCTGTTCAGCGTCGTCACCAGAAGGTAGTGGAGGAGAGTCCATCTCCATTCATCGACCAGGAACTTCGTGAGGAAATGGGACGCAAGGCTGTTGCTGCTGCCAAGGCTGTTGGCTATGTAGGCGCAGGAACAATCGAGTTCCTCGTTGATAAGCATCACAACTTCTACTTCCTCGAGATGAACACTCGTCTTCAGGTAGAGCACCCAATCACAGAGGAAGTGGTAGGTATGGACCTCGTAAAGGAGCAGATCCGTATTGCTGACGGATTGCCACTTTCACGCAAGCAGGAAGAAATAAAGCAGAGAGGCCACGCTATCGAGTGCCGTATCTGTGCAGAGGATACAGAGAACAACTTCATGCCTTCACCAGGTGTCATCAAGCAGTTGACTGAGCCACACGGAATAGGTACACGTATCGACTCATACGTATATGAAGGATATGAGATTCCTGTTCACTATGACCCAATGATTGGTAAGCTCATTGTGTGGGCAACTACACGCGAGTATGCTATCGAGCGTATGCGTCGTGTGCTCTACGAGTACAAGATTACTGGTCTTACTACAAACATCCGTTATCTCCGTCGCATCATCGACGTGCCAGACTTCAAGAACGGAGACTACAATACATACTTCATCGAGCGTAATCAGGACCGTCTCCGTCCACGTCCGGGATTCAAGAACGACAGTGAGCCAATGGCAATCATTGCTGCTTACATCGACTATCTCATGAATCTTGAGGAGAACACTCCAAACCCTCCAACAGATGGTTCTGCCATCAACCGCTGGAGAGCATTCGGACTTCAGAAGGGAGTATTGAGAGTATAGCCCCCTAACCCCCGAACTTAGCGTAGCGGTCTCACTGACCGAAGGGAAGTAACGGGGCAGCCATTCGGAACATATAATAAATGTGTGAAGGATGGATGCAATCGGGGACAAGGAAATCTCAAGTCTCAATTTTATTATTTGTGCGTACCGGACTAATCGTTTGCAAATATCCGGAGGCATAAATTTGAGATTATAGATTATAGATTTTATTTATGGAAATACAAGTAGGAAATAAGATATGCGAAGTTACCTTGCTCAACAAGGAAGGTAACAATGTCAAGATAGACATTGACGGCAAGGTGTATGACGTTGATGTGGCAATGCTGCAGAACGGCACTTGTTCCATTCTCTATGACGGAAACTCATACAATGCCGAGATGATAAAGAATGCTGAGGGTAAGCACTACCGTGTGAACCTCAACTATTCTACTTACACTATTGACATGCTTGACTCACAGGCAAAATACATGAAGATGCGCAAGCGTGGTGCACAGGATGGTGCACAGGCAGACGTCATCGCTGCTCCAATGCCTTGTAAGATTGTGAAGGTTTATGTCAAGCCGGGTGATGAACTCAAGGCTGGCGACACAGTTCTTACTATGGAGGCAATGAAGATGCAGTCAAACTACAAGGTGAGTGCTGACTGCAAGGTGAAGGATGTGCTCGTTGCTGAGGGCGACAGCGTAAGCGTAGAACAAACATTAATTAGATTGGAGGTTAACAATGGCTAATAAACTTACAGCAAGAGAAAGAATAGAGACACTCCTCGACAGTGGTACATTCGTAGAGATGGACAAGCACGTTGTTCATCGTTGTACTGACTTCGGTATGGAGAATAAGAAGTTTGAGGGTGACGGTGTCATCTCAGGTTATGGTAAGATTGACGGACGCATCGTGTTCGTATATGCATTCGACTTTGCTGTACTCGGTGGCTCACTCTCTGCTGCCAATGCACAGAAGATCGCAAAGGTACAGGACCTCGCACTCAAGAATGGTGCGCCTATCATCGGTCTCAACGACTCAGGTGGTGCACGTATTCAGGAAGGTGTTGAGTCACTCACAGGTTTTGCACACATCTTCCGTCGCAACGTGATGGCAAGTGGTGTAATCCCACAGATTAGCGCAATCCTCGGTCCATGTGCAGGTGGTTCATGCTACTCTCCAGCACTCACAGACTTCATCCTCATGGTTAAGGAACAGAGCCAGATGTTCGTCACAGGTCCTAACGTAGTAAAGGCTGTGACAAACGAGGATGTTGACAAGGAGACTCTCGGTGGTGCAATGACTCACAACTCTGTGAGCGGTGTTAGCCACTTCATCTGCAAGGATGATGAGGAGACTCTCATGACTATCCGTGAGCTCATCGGTTTCATCCCTTCTAACAACATGGAGGATGCACCTGTTCACCCAGTTACTGACGAGATTACTCGTGTGTGCCACGAACTTGACAACGTGGTACCTGAGAACCCAAATATGCCTTACGATATCCGCAATATCATCGAGCCAATCTGTGACCAGCAGTACTTCTTCGAGGTACAGCCAGAGTTCGCAAAGAACATCGTAGTTGGTTTCGGTCGTATGGCAGGACGTACAGTCGGATTCGTTGCTAATCAGCCAAACTTCCTTGCAGGTGCTCTTGACATCGACGCAAGCGACAAGGCAGCACGTTTCATCCGTTTCTGCGACTGTTTCAACATTCCTCTCATAGCACTTGAGGACGTACCTGGATTCCTCCCAGGCGTACAGCAGGAACACAACGGTATCATCCGTCACGGTGCAAAGATTGTTTACGCATTTGCTGAGGCTACAGTACCAAAGATTACTCTTATCACTCGTAAGGCTTACGGTGGTGCTTACATCGTGATGAACAGCAAGTGTATCGGCGCTGATGTCAACTTTGCTTACCCAACAGCCGAGATTGCCGTTATGGGTGCTGAGGGTGCTTGCAACATTCTCTACCGTAAGGCTACTCCAGAGGAGCGTGCACAGAAGATTGAGGAGTACCGCGCTAAGTTCGCTAATCCACTTCCAGCTGCACAGCTTGGTTACATCGACGAGATTATCGAGCCAAAGGATACTCGTATCCGCCTCATTCAGGCTCTCGAGATGACTCGTAACAAGAACCAGAGCAACCCTCCTAAGAAGCATGGCAACATGCCACTCTAAAGGTTTGAGGTTCGTGAGTTTTTAAGTTTTTTAGTTCTTGCGGGAATATTAAATTCGCTTTGGGTTTATAGTTTCTTGCAGAAGCAGAACAGGAAACAAGAAAGTTCAAGAACCGAGAGCAATGGAATGGGTTATTACTCAGTATGAATTAATTCGTGAAATCAATAAATATAATCATTTAAAGTTTGTAAATGGAGCATCTCAACTGTGAAGTTGGGGTGCTTTTTTGTACCGTTATACCTCGTTTGTTTGCTTTGCCATTTTTCGAGTATGTTAAAAAATAATAGAAAAACAAGTCGAACCCCATTTCTTTTCTAATTTTTTTTGCGAGTAAAACATATTCTAACTATCTTTGTCATATCAATTTAACAACTTGTCGTTTTAACATAGTGCACATTACGTACTGTCTAAAACCACAACACCCACTTACGGTATGGAGCCGTGACGAGTCAATAAAAGACCCCATCATTGATGATTGCATCGCTACGGTGGAGGTAATGAGAGTTACAACAGCATAGCCACCTCGGTGGCTAATTGATAATTGATATAAACGAATAACTTATATGGCTGTCCATGCTCCCCACTATCCGGATGGTCGCCCCCTTCGGGGGACGGGGGGCCTTTACTTATGGGATGTATTAACAGAAAGTGGTCTTATCGTTTGAAGACCTATTGGTTGCCAGTATTGGCATTGGTATTATGGGGTGGAATTATTGGTTTCGTTCTGTGGAATGAGGGCTATATCGGCTATGCGGTAACTCTCATCATTAGTTCCGTTGTTTGGTGGTGGCATTGTAATGTTGTCAGAAATGAGGTGGAGAAACAGAAGCTTGCAGAGATACTTAATGTCCCAGCTCTGGAAATGGATGCAAGAGAGGAAAAATATGAACAAAATGCGTTGGATGCTCTGCAGATTGCCGTAGGAGAACTGAATTGCCAATACTCTCACTACGACTGGGAAAATAAAGTCCCGAAAGAAGCCAAGGAGTTTACATCTAATTGGAATCCGTCTGCCAAAGCTCTTATCCGTGCCGTCAGATTTCATGGCAGGAACCTTGCCATCATTAACCAACGAGGTGAGATTGAGGCGAGAGTGTAAAATCTGTTGTACAATATACGGAAAGGTTGTGCATCATACAGAAAAAAGTTTTTGTTTAACATAATACACATTTTGTACTGTCTAAAACATTAAGACGGAAACATGGCTACATTGTTTTTCATTCTTCGTGCGCAAGTTGCGCAAAACTATCAATCATGACTAAAGTTATTGTTGGAATAAATATAATACTTACACATCGTAATGTGCCAGTTTACGCCACGTAAATATAATGTTTACGAGACGTAAACATGCACGACGCACACTTTTCTGTTTAACATAATGCACATTACGTTTCGACTAAAATTAGCTATCGAAGATAGTGCAAATAATCTACCAATTCGCACTAACGAGGAAGAAATCCCATTCTAAGAAATGTGCAGATTGTGCAGATATTTCTATACATTATTATTAAAAAGTAAATAAGTACATATATATACTATATGCATACTTATTTACTTTTTTTTACACGCATAAATAAAATGTGTACAATCTGCACAATCTACACAAATAATATCATTCTGCAAGATTTATGCTACCATCAAATTTAAGTTTCATGGTAGTCAAAAAATATTTTCATGGTAGTCAAAATCTTTTTTCATGGTAGTCAAAAGATAATTAGAAATGAGGAATTAGGAATGAGTAATGAGGAACTATCATCAATGAGGAATGAGTAATGAGGGATTAGGTTTAACATAATGCACATAACGTTTCGACTAAAACTTAAAAGGAGTTAAAATCTGCGTTTTTCAACCGACAAAATTTAGTTTTTTCTTATCTACTTCTTAGGTTAACCATAGGTATCCCTTAGGTTTGCCTTCATTTCCCTTACAAAACGTAGGGACACCTAAGGCACACCTAAGGGACTCCTAAGGGGAACACTTCCGATTTATGACAAAAATGGTATTACATCATACCTATAATGTCACATGACTCTCATGCTTTACTTAACATAACACACATTACGTACCGACTAAAACAAAAGAATCGTAAAGTTTTTTATATGATGTGTGTAGTTTTTGTTTGTTTGTAGCGTTTGGTATTGTAAATAATACCTATATTTGCAACGCAAAGAACTTAAAATATTGATAATATGCCAGAAGTATTCAGATTCTATGGGTTCTCGTTCTTCTTCTATAGTAGGGAACACGAGCCTCTTCATATTCACGTGGAGGGCAATGGCGGCATGGCAAAGTTTGAGTGGAACGGCACAGAGTTTATTCTTACAGAAAAGCAAAGCATAAAGGCGGGGGATTATCGTAAGATAAAGAGTGTTATAGATGAGAATGCTGATATAATTATCAGTCGTTGGAATGAATATTTCAATAAATAAAAAGGAGGGTAGCGTATGAAGATAAAAGATATATGGTTTGCCAATGACCACATATATGCTCATGATGAAGAGGGACGTGAGTATAAGCAGTCGCTATTGTGGTATCCACGTTTGATGGATGCTACTGACGAACAACGTAGTGCTTACACCATAGGCTTTGATGGCATTCATTGGCGAGGACTTGATGAGGATATCAGCTTTGAGAGTTTTGCATACGAGGATGCAGAACCTACTCCTTTGCAGAAATTCTTTCTGACTCATAAAGAAATAAATGTAGCTGAGTTTGCTCGCTCTTTGGGTATGAATGCTACTTTGTTGCGTAACTATATCAATGGCTTCAAGAAACCGTCTGCGGAACGTGAGAATGCCATTCTTGAACATATTCACAAGCTTGGTCGTGAAATGATGACCGCTTGCTTTTAGTAAATGAGAAAGTGTCCACTTGGATATATCCTGCCATTGTTCTTGGTTCAACATAACACACGTTTACGTACCGACTAAAACAAAAGAAGTCCCAAAAGTCACGGCTGGCACTACAAGCCAACATAGACTCGGAACTTCTTTCTGTTGCAAAAGTAAACATTTATATATTCACCACCAAGACTTTAGCCAATTATTTTGTTTAACATAATACACATTTTGTACTGTCTAAAACGATATATTGACATAAAAATAATTTATTGGAACAATTATTGGTAATTGTTGGTAATTATTGTCTTCTTCCAGCCGAACAGGCTGGATATAAATAAGTGCACGCAGTGTGTGTGCTTAAAAGGACAATAATTACCAATCTTATCAATCTTACTCCAATAATAAATTTGGAGAATGATATGGTTGAAAAATAATTTATTGGAACAATTATTGGTAATATCCAGTTATAAAGTTTAACATAATACACATTTGTACTGACTAAAACAATACGAACCTGAAAAAACAAAACGATGACTCGACTATCATTGATTATTATTCTGCTTGTCATGAATCTGGGGACGGGAAAGGCACAGAACGGGACGCATGACAAGG
>CAMOVB010000147.1:0-8254 GCA_946626925.1 uncultured Prevotellaceae bacterium | reverse complement strand
CACTAAGGATATGCTTGACAAAAACCTCATCCTCCACTTTGGAGGTGTGAAGTCTGCCATGTATGTATGGATAAATGGTGAGAAGGTCGGCTACAGTCAGAACTCCATGTCACCAGCTGAGTTTGACGTCACACGTTTCCTTCATGAGGGTAACAACCGCCTGGCTGTAGAGGTCTATAGATGGAGCGACGGCAGTTACCTTGAGGACCAAGACATGTGGCGTCTCTCTGGCATATTCCGTAGTGTGCAGTTGTGGGTACGTCCTAATGTACATATTGCCGACTATACGCTTCACTCAGAGCCTTCAGCCGATTGGAAGACAGCCAAAGTGGTTGCAACGCTCAAGGTGTGTAACATGGGCAAGTCGTTGGCTAAGGGTTACAAGGTGAACGTAAAGATAGGCAACGTCTCCATGTCGGGCATGGTGAAGGATGTCAAGGCATCCGATACCATAAGCATAGCCCTCAGTAGTACGATGAAGGAAGCGCACCTATGGTCGGCTTACGACCCATTCCTATATCCTGTGGATATCAACCTTGCTGATGCAAACGGTAGTGAGGTGGAAGCTTTTGTCAACCATCTCGGTATAAAAAAGGTCGAGATAGTTGGCGAGGTACTCAAGATAAACGGTAAGAACGTTAAGCTTCGTGGAGTGAACCGTCACGACCACCATCCTCAGACGGGACGTTACGTTGACCGAAAGACATACGAGACAGACATAAGGATGATGAAGCAGGCAAACATAAATTTTCTCCGCACATCACACTACCCTGACGATCCTTATCTCTATGAACTATGCGACCGTTACGGTGTCTTTGTCATGGATGAGGCAAATCAGGAGTCACATGGCTATGGAATTGGAAACACATTCCTTGGAGACAACCCTGACTGGACAAAGGCTCATGTCGATCGTGCCGTTTCACTCGTTGAACGTGACAAGAACTGTCCAAGCGTCATATTCTGGTCACTCGGAAATGAAGCAGGAGCAGGACGAAACCCACTTGCCATGCGTAACGCGATACTTGCCATCGACAAGACACGTGTCATCTATTACGATAGCGACCGTAGCGTGTCTGACATATACGACGACGGCTATCTTACTCCAGAGAAACTTGCAAGTGAGGCAAAGCGTATCAACGACCGTCCTTTCATGATGCGCGAATATGCTCATGCCATGGGTAGCTCACTCGGCAACCTCAAGGAATACTGGGATGTGATATATGCAGATTCCACTATCTGCGGTGCAGCTATCTGGGATTTCGTTGATCAAGGTATCAAGCTTGGCGATGCCAAGGACTTCTACTATGGCGGCGACTTTGGCGACAAACCTAACGACGGACATTTCTGTTGTAATGGACTTATTGATGCCGATCGCAGACCACACCCTCATTACTATGAGGTGAAACATGTGTATCGTCCTATACACTTCGAGACAGAAGGTAAGTATGGAAAGATTGTTCCAAAGGCTTATGACCCGTTTGTCAATCTTGATGACTTCATCATCGAATACGAGAAGCATGCTTTTGCAGGAACTGAGGTGACAACTGCTACTGTCAAGCTTAGATTTGATACAGAGTGGGAACGTGCTGGCTACATCGTCAGCCAAGAACAGATAATCAAGGGTGGCTTCCGCTATCAGAAGGATATTACTTCAAAGGGCAAGTCCATTAGCAAGCTGGAGGATGGCAAGAACTATGTTGTCAAAACAAAGCGAGGCACGTTCCGTTTCGACATCGCCCAAGGCACACTTACCGATTGGGTGGATAAGAACAAAAACAAGGTTAGTGGAGTCCTTGAACCATACTTCTGGAAGCCAGACAATGACAATCAGAAGGCTAACGGTTTTGGCAATCGCATGGTTATGTGGAAAGATGCTAAACGTAACATTACTTCATCTTCATGCAAGATAGAGAACGGTTTCGCCATAGTTACGTTCGAAATGGAATATACTTATGGCGACATGACCTTTGGATGCAATGTCGTTTATCGTATCAACGCCAAGGGTGAGATGAAGACAACCCTCGTCTATCTTCCACATAACGGAATCACAGGACAGATGCCAAAGGTGGGAATGCGCATGCGCTACGCAAAGGCAAAGGGGGACGATCCAGAACTCCTGTGGATGGGCCGAGGTCCTTGGGAGAACTATCCTGACCGTAAGAACGGCTACCTCCTTGGTGCATATAAAATGCCACTCTCCGAGTACATGGTTGATTATACCAAGCCACAGGACAACAGTAACCGTTGTGACGTGAATGCCTTTGTCATAAAGGCAAAGGACAATACGATGAACATCGTGGGATGTCAGCCACTCAACATCCGTGTGTGGGACTACACGGAGGATGACCTCAACGTGAACCACCCCTCAGAGGTGCAGCACAAGGACATCATCAACATCAACATTGACAGCGACATCCATGGTGTAGGCGGTGTAGATACATGGGGTGCACCAACTCTCGACAAATACACAATAGATGCAAGCAAACCACACCACATGGAGTTCATTCTCGAATAATGCTTATTTTCTCCGCAACAATCAAGTTTTGTCCTACATTTTGGATGTTGTCATGGTGATAAATCGAGAGACATCCATTTTAGGGGCGACTAATTATTTTATATTTCTTGCGATGTTGTACCGTATTCAGCGATACAACATCGCTTTTTACTCGCAAGTTATATGCGTTCACATTTCCCATTGATTACTGTTGGTGTTTTTTCTTCATGCGTCATGCATTTTTATTGAAAAAAGATTACGTGAATCAAAAGGAAATAATTACCTTTGTAGCATAATAGCAAAATATATGGAAAAAGAAAAGTCTAAAAATGGATGGGGTGGAAAGAGAGAAGGCTCAGGTCGTCCACGCACAACAACTATACAACGTGTATTCTCAATCAGGGCAAATGATGAACTGGCAGAGTTTATCGAGTCACATGAGAACAGGTCGGAATTCATCAAGGCATGTGTAATCAAAGAAAAGCAAGGACTATATGCTGATGTTACTGTATCTGTTAATAATGAGGATGTGTATGATGATGCCACCTCTGCTGAGACATCTGCCATTCCTGAACCTGCGCCCATTAAGGCCGTGATAGAGGAGAAGTCCGAACCTGTGGCTGACCAATATGACGATTTTGACTACTCAGTCCTTGGTGAAATGTGTACTGGTAATGAGGCAAAGACCTTCAGCATGCCTTATTACGACACAAAGGAAGATTCGTCAAGCTTTCCAAAGTTGGACAGTAGCAAGGCAAAGTCGCAGGATATGGATATACTCAGTATGCTTTGTCCTAATCTTGAAGCTTCGGCACTTATCAAGGTGAAGGGTGATTCCATGACAGATGCCGACATCTATGACGGAGACATAATCATTGTGGATAGGAGCAATCGCAATCCGACTGATCGAGAACTTGCCGTGTGTGAACTAAATGGTGAATACACCATTAAATATGTGCGTGTGAGGGATAAGTACGGAATCCTCGTTCCAGCCAATCGTGACTTTCCTGAGTGGCGCATCACACCTGATGACAACTTCAATGTGTGGGGAACGGTGACTTTCGTTATCCATAAGCCACGTAATTTGTAAAAAAAAGGAAGAAAAGTTTTGATGGTATTGATTGAAGTGTTACCTTTGCACCCAGAAACATCACGGGGTGCTGAGATATCGGCTGAGATTATACCCATTGAACCTGATGCAGATAATTCTGACGAAGGGAGATGATTATATATCAATAAAGGGAATACCCCTATTGCACGCGTTTCTATGTCGCAATAGGGGTATTTCTTTTTCTAAAGGCTTTCAGGCAAAGTATTTCCGTGATATTATTCGTGTAAACAAACTAACGGAAATAGAACATGAAAGTAAAGATTAACAACAAGGACACAGAGACTGGCGCAAGTACCATAGGTGCTTTGGCTGATGAGTTGTCATTGCCTCAGAAAGGTATTGCCTTGGCTGTGAACAACAGGATGATTCCTCGCATGGAGTGGGCAAGCACGTCGCTTGCCGAGAATGATAGTGTGGTAATAATCAAGGCTGCGTGTGGAGGATGATACAGTTTATTTCACATCAGAATGACAGGTACTCCTATCTTGACGGTATTCGCCTTGCCCTCGAAGGAGGTTGCAAGTGGGTGCAGTTGAGGATGAAGGATGCCACGGACGATGAAGTTCGTCCCATTGCAATAGAGGCTCAGAGGCTATGTCGAGAGAAGGGTGCAACATTCATCATTGATGACAGGGTGGCTCTTGTCAAGGAACTTCATGCCGATGGCGTTCACCTTGGCAAGGAAGATATGCCAATAGCCGAGGCACGTCAGATATTGGGCGATGACTATATCATAGGTGGAACAGCCAATACCCTTGATGACGTAAGGCGTCATTATGCGTCGGGTGCCAACTATATCGGGTGCGGTCCTTTCCGCTTTACCACGACTAAGAAACGCCTTTCCCCAATACTCGGTCTTGACGGTTACAAGTCAATCGTTGAGGGAATGAAACGTGAGGGAATCGACCTGCCTATAGTAGCCATAGGTGGCATCACGGCAGACGATGTTCCTTCGATACTCGCAACTGGCGTTACGGGTATTGCACTTAGTGGCGCAATACTTAATGCGAATAATCCCGTGGATGAAACTCGAAGATTTGTCGGAATGGTTCGGTAATAATATTAGTCATAACATAAGCAAAATAAAAACATTCATTTATGTCTAAATTAGTTATTGCGGGACGTGAATTTAACTCCCGCCTTTTTCTCGGAACAGGAAAGTTTAGCAACAACACCCTTATGTCAGAAGCAATCAAGGCAAGTGAGACTGAGATGGTGACTGTCGCAATGAAGCGTATAGAACTGGATGATAAGCAGGATGACCTCCTCGCACATATCACTCAGAATAGTGACATACAGCTATTGCCTAATACGAGTGGCGTGCGTAATGCTGAGGAGGCTGTGTTTGCTGCCCAGATGGCACGTGAGGCATTTGGCACTAACTGGCTCAAGCTTGAGATTCACCCTGACCCTCGCTATCTCCTCCCTGACTCGGTGGAGACGCTCAAGGCTACGGAACAACTCGTGAAGCTTGGCTTCGTCGTCCTTCCTTACTGTCAGGCTGACCCTACACTATGCAAGCACCTTGAGGAGGCAGGTGCGGCTACGGTCATGCCACTTGCAGCACCTATAGGTACGAACAAGGGACTTAGGATGAAGGATTTCCTGCAGATTATCATTGAACAGGCAACCGTTCCTGTTGTGGTGGATGCAGGTATCGGTGCTCCAAGTCATGCTGCCGAGGCTATGGAGATGGGTGCTGACTGTTGCCTTGTCAATACAGCCATTGCTGTGGCTGGCGACCCTGTACAGATGGCTGTCGCATTCAAGGAAGCCGTTATTGCAGGCCGCAGGGCATACGAGGCTGGTCTTGGTGCCATAGCCGACTATGCAGAGGCAAGTTCTCCTTTGACAGCATTCTTGGGATAGCTTGTCGAAACATTATTGTTTTCCATGATTTTACTCTTTATTTATTAAATCCAAAATTAGAATTATGCCAAATGACAATAAAGCATACGCAAAGCGTGAAAAAGCTTATATGCGTGGTGTGCTTTTCCCAGATATTAAGGTAGGAATGACAAAGGTGAACCTTACTCCTACCGTAACCAAGGATGACAGGGGCGTTCCCCACACAGAGGAGAATGCACCGGTTTATATATATGATACGAGCGGTCCTTTCTCCGACCCTAATATTGAGGTTGACCTCAAGAAGGGATTGCCACGTATGCGTGAAGAGTGGATAGTGAAGCGTGGCGACACGGAAGTGCTGAGTGAAGTGACAAGTGAGTACGGCCGTCAGAGACTGGCTGACCATTCACTTGACAGCCTTCGCTTTGAACATATACAGTTGCCACGTCGTGCCAAGGCTGGTAAGGCCATTACACAGATGGCATACGCCAAGGCTGGCATCATCACTCCTGAGATGGAGTATGTGGCTATACGTGAGAACATGAACTGTGAGGCACTCGGTATCAAGAGCCATATCACGCCTGAGTTTGTGCGTGACGAGATTGCAAGGGGACGTGCCGTGTTGCCAGCCAATATCAATCACCCAGAGAGCGAGCCAATGATTATTGGTCGTAACTTCCTTGTGAAGATAAACACCAACATCGGTAATTCTGCCACTACGTCAAGCATAGACGAGGAGGTGGAGAAGGCTGTGTGGAGTTGCAAGTGGGGCGGCGACACCCTTATGGACTTATCCACTGGTGATAATATCCATGAGACGCGTGAATGGATTGTGCGCAACTGTCCCGTACCTGTTGGTACCGTACCTATATACCAAGCACTTGAGAAGGTGAACGGAAGGGTGGAAGACTTGACGTGGGAGGTGTATAAGGACACCCTCATTGAGCAATGTGAGCAGGGTGTCGATTACTTCACCATACATGCAGGTATTCGTCGTCACAACGTACATCTTGCCGACAGCCGTCTGTGTGGCATTGTGAGTCGTGGTGGAAGCATCATGAGCAAGTGGTGCCTTATCCACGACAGGGAGTCTTTCCTCTATGAACACTTTGACGAGATATGCGACATCGTGGCACAGTATGATGTTGCCTTGTCTCTTGGCGACGGCCTCCGTCCTGGTTGTACGGATGATGCCAACGATGCGGCACAGTTTGCAGAGCTTGACACTATGGGTGAACTCGTCCTTCGTGCATGGGACAAGAACGTGCAGGCATTCATAGAAGGACCAGGTCACGTGCCTATGCACAAGATATGTGAGAACATGGAACGCCAGCTTGACCATTGTCATGAGGCACCTTTCTATACTCTCGGCCCTATCGTTACGGACATCGCTCCGGGATATGACCATATCACGAGTGCCATAGGTGGTGCACAGATAGCTTGGCTCGGAACAGCCATGCTTTGCTATGTGACGCCTAAGGAACATCTTGCCTTACCTAATCGTGAGGATGTGCGTGTGGGAGTCGTAACGTACAAGATTGCTGCCCATGCGGCTGACCTTGCCAAGGGACACCCGGGAGCACAGATACGTGACAATGCACTTAGCAAGGCACGTTTCGATTTCCGTTGGAGAGACCAGTTCCACCTCTCCCTTGACCCTGAACGTTCCTTGCAGTATTTTGAGGAAGCGGGACATACGGATGGCGAGTATTGCACCATGTGTGGCCCTAACTTCTGTGCGGCAAAGCTCACACATGACTTACGAAAACTGAAATGACGATGGAACTGAGCAAGGAACAAAGACGACGTTACAATCGTCACATCATACTCGAAGGCTTTGGCAAGGAAGGTCAGGAACGTCTGTTACGTTCAAAGGTGCTTATTGTTGGCGTAGGCGGCTTGGGTTCTCCTGTTGCGCTATACCTTGCTGCTGCTGGTGTGGGAACAATAGGCATTGTGGATGGTGACGATGTCAATATCACTAATCTACAGAGGCAGATAATACATACAACGGCTGAGATAGGACATCAGAAGACGGAATCGGCAGAGCACAAGATACGTGCACTCAATCCAGATGTACAGGTTGTGGTTCACGATGTGTTCCTGAGTGAAAGTAATGCTCTCGACCTAATATCCGGATATGACTTCATCATTGACGGTACGGACAACTTTGCCTCAAAGTATCTCATCAATGATGCTTGCATCATGCTTGGCAAGCCTTTCTGTATGGGTGGCATAAGTCGTTATAATGGACAGGTGATGACGCACGTGGATGGTTCTGCCTGTTATCGTTGCTTCTTCCCCGAGCCACCTGCATACGGAGAGGTTGAGACTTGTGCCACGGTTGGCGTACTGGGTAGCATAGCTGGTATGCTGGGCACTATTCAGGCAACCGAGTGTATCAAGTACCTATCGGGCGTTGGGCAGTTGCTTACGGACACGTTGCTCACCTTCGATGCACTCACGATGCAATGGCAACGTGTTGACTTCTTGAGGGACGAGCATTGTGCCATGTGCGGCAATAACCCAACAATAAAGGAACTGAAGGAATATGCGTTTCAGCCTTGTAAGGCATAAATAAAAGATTGTCGATTTGAAATTATATATTAAAGTTTCGCAAGTCCAGCTGACGCTTTACTTGCAAGGAGTTAAATAAAGGAGTTAAAGAGGAGTTAAAAAGTAGTTAAAGTGGAGTAAAAGAGACGAATGTCCATCGCAAAGTGGTTTTGGTTAAACGAAAATTTATAAAATTAAAGAAAATTTCTTATAATATTCTTCGTAAAAATGAGAACGAAAACAAG
>CAMOVB010000146.1:0-8295 GCA_946626925.1 uncultured Prevotellaceae bacterium | reverse complement strand
CAATAGTCTATCAAAAGAAATATTGTATCCAAAACAATGGCAGTCTATGATGGGCGTTTATGAGATTCGAAATGATACTGTTTATTGTGAAATGTATCGTTGGAGGGAATTGCTGCATATAAGTACAGAATGTTGGAAATATAAATTTGCAATAAAAGATTCTTGTACGTTGGAAAGTAATAGAATGCATGATAGTAATGGTGATTATAATTTTCACTTCGTCCCTTGCACAAATATTGTCCGTCCACGAGAAAAATTTATAAAGGATAGAAAATGGATGTGGAAAACAAAAGAAGATTGGTTGAAATATAAAGAAAGCAAAAAGAAGAAAAATGATTAGTTATATGGAAACCTATGGAAGTTCTGTGTTTAATAACAATAAAGTTTAATTGTAAAAATCGATATAATGGAGTTAATTGAAAAAGTAAAAAAGATACTTGTAGCTGTCCTTACGATGCTTAGTGCATCGATGTATGCAGAAAATGAGCCTGTCAGGTATATAGATGCTGATGGACAGGAAAAGTATGTAACAGACTATACCGTTTTGACTGGTGATGAAATGACTCTTACGACAGGTTGGTATGTCGTTAATCAACCAATGTTGAAAAGTCGTAGCGGATTAGATGTTGAAGGCGATGTTCATATTATTCTTTGTGATAAAACAGTATGGTCTATTTCTACGGAATATTCTTCTTACATTCCTTTTTCAGGTATGCTCAATGCAAATCTGACGTTTTATGCACAGAGTAAGGGAGAAGATGCTGGACGATTATTGGAAGACTATCAAAGTAACCGTTACGTTTTTAATGGTGTCCATCTTTTTCAGGTAAGCTCACTCGTGATAAATGGTGGTTACATAGAGTTTGTTGGTAAAGGTAGTCATTATATTGCATGCTATGTGATTGATATGACGATGAATGGAGGCCATCTGTCGTTGTCGAATGTGGGGAGAGGAATCTCTTGCCATAATTTACATTTGAATGGCGGAGAACTGAACATTTCTGCATCTGATATGGCTGTTATTGTGGGAAAAGAATTGTCTTTCGGAAAGTCTTATTGTGACTTCGATTGCGAGTGCTCTTCTTTCGCTTATTATGGTGATGATGATATTAGTCTTTCTGATTTTATGCGTGTGAAGTTTAATGACAGGGAGTTTATTGGCTCTGCTCCATACGATATAACTGATGTTGAGAATGTAACTAAAATATCATCTCGTTATGATGAGGAGCTGGCTCTTGCAATAGATGGTGTGGATAACTTTGTAGGTGCTTCTGATGTTTGGTTTACCCTTGCAGGTGTACGCTTGATTGCAAAGCCTACAGAGAAAGGTGTTTATATTCATAATGGTCGTAAGGTACAAATAAAATAAAGATGAAGACATTAGTAAATGTTAAAGCAGTTTTGCTTTCTCTTATGTTGTTTGCTTTGTCAAACAATATTTTTGCTCTTGAACCAATTCCATATATTGACGAGAATGGTGATACTCAATATGTGACAAACTACAAAATCCTCACTGGCACGGAAACGAAATTGACACGTGGATGGTACGTCATTAAGGATAGTATTGAGTTTAATACATCGAATTGGAAGAAAATAGAAGTTCTTGGCAATGTCCGTGTTGTTATGATGGACAAAAGTGTGTGCATGATTAATGGAAGTGGCGGTTTTGATGGCATGGAAACTGGTAGCACGATGAGTATTTACGCTCAGAGCCATGGCGAGAATGAGGGTAAGATGTGTTTTGACATTGATGATTTGTTCTGTTTCCACATGTGGGAGTTTTATATCTATGGCGGTAGCTTTATCCTCGATGGGTGTAAAGACCAGTGCGCTGGAATCTCAGCATACGATATTGTGTTGAAAAACTGTACCGTAAACATAAATGCATTCGTTGGTCTTACTGGTATTAATCTCACTACGGATGGTGTTGATTTGACTGTGAAGGCAGAAAGGGCAGCATTATCGATGAGAGAATGGACGATAAAAAACACAGACAGAACCTCAATTGTAAATTTGTCAGGTTGGAAGAACAATATTGTTGGAAGTGATGTCGAATTGCCTGAAGGCATGGAAATGACTATTGGCGAAGAAAAGTACACTGGAACGATCTCGGCAGAGGTTATAAATGGTTCAAAAGGATTTAGTGTTGGTGCTGGTTCTGAGAATCCGACAATGATTGAGAATGTACAATCTGAGTGGAATGCTTCTCAAAGTCGTGAAGGCTGGTTTACACTTGATGGTGTTCATCTCACGAATAAGCCAATTGAAAAAGGTATGTATATTCACAATGGCAGAAAAGTCTTAGTAAAATAGTTTTCCTCAAAATCGCATATTTACACCCATATCTCTCGCTCTGGAGATATGGGTGTTTTCTTTGCCTTGTTGTGTGAAGAAAAAATAACGTGTGGAAATGGATGAGGATAAAAAATCCGCACGCGTTGATATTTTTTGCCGAAATATTGTTGCACCTCGTAAATAATTAGTAATTTTGTCCGAAATTAGGAGTAAAAATAACTTAATAAATATATGTTGTTCGTTACAATCGTAATAGTGACCGTACTCTTTCTGGCATACGTGCTTATGGAGACAGAGCACGTGAACCGTATCAACCGTGTTGCCATCGCCATGTTCAGTGGCGTGATAGTATGGGTGCTGTATATGCTTAGAGCCGGTGATTTCATTCGTCTCGTCCATCCTGATGAATACAAGCTGTTCCTTGACGGTGCTGCCTCTACGACAGCGAGCGTGAAGGAGTTTGTGGCACACAATATCCTTGAGCAGTATATCACGGAGGCTTGCTCCGTCATCCTGTTCCTCATCTCTACGAACACCATTCTTGAGATGATGAACAATAACGGTGTGTTCGACTCGCTCACACGATGGCTGCGCATGAGGAACTCCCGTTACTTCCTGTGGATTCTGTCAACCCTCACATTCCTTATATCTGCAAATGTGGATAACCTTACGACCGTGGTTCTCATGATGGGGCTCATGGGTAAGATTGTGAAATCAGAATATCAACGAACGATATATGCTTGTTCCATCCTCGTGTCGGCGCTCCTTGGCGGTTGCTTCACGGTGATTGGCGACATGACTTCGGTAATGCTCTGGACACGCGGTGTGATAACGCCTACGGTGTTCACATCGGGTATGTTCCTTCCTTGTATAGCAAGTTTGGTAACATTCAATATCCTTCTTTCATCTACCCTGAAGGGTGGTGTGGAGGTAACATCCATCATCACAAGCTATGACATGGATGATTCTTACTTCTCTTCGTGGAAGAAGATTGTGTTCCTCATCATTGGTATTGGCGGCTTGTGGTTCATCCCAAGCTTCCACACGCTCACTAAGTTGCCTCCGTTCCTCGGTGCGCTGTGCGTGCTCTCCCTCCTATGGGTGATAGAGGGTATCTTCAATTTCAAGCGCAACGGTATCATGATATTCGTTCAGAGGAACTATCTTACGAACACGGAGTTCGTGGGTATGCGTATCATCCTCTATTTCATCGGTGCTTCGTTGGGTGCGGGTGTTCTGAAGGAGTGCGGTGCTCTTGGCTACTGTGCCACATGGCTTGAGGCGAATGTGGGCAACGTGTATATCTATGGTGCGATATTGAGCGTGTTGTCATCTGTATGCGACAATATACCTGTGGTCCTCATGGGTATGAACACCTTTGCAATGGAGACGACAGACGCGACATCGGCATTCGCCCAGAACGGCGTATATTGGCAGATGCTCTCATACTGCTGCGCCATGGGTGGTAGTCTCTTCTTTGTGGGTACGCTTGCTGGTCAGGCTGTGCTTCAGGTGGAGAACATTCAGTTCCGCTGGTACATCAGGCACTATGCATGGCGTGTTATCGTCACTTGGTGCGTGGGACTTCTGGCATTCTGGATGACACACTAACTTGCATTCTTCATTCTTCAGAATGCAAGAGTTAAAAGTTAAAAATTAAAAGTTATAAGTTGGAGATTACTTGTGTTCCATATCGCAAGCAATAACTTCCAACTTCTTAACTCAACTTTTAACTGTTAACTTTTAATTTTTAATTCCTGTTTTTTATACAGGTTTGCACACAGGATAATAACTTAAAAAGGATTTTTTTCTATGGCAAAGATTAATTGCATCGGGATTTTGACTTCAGGAGGCGACTCTCCAGGTATGAATGCGGCTATTCGTGCCGTAACACGTACAGCACTTTCTAAAGGGTTCACTGTAAAAGGTATCTATCGTGGTTACGAGGGATTGATGAATGATGAGATAGAGACATTCACAACAGAGAGTGTGAGCAACATCATTGCTCGTGGAGGTACTATTCTGAAGAGTGCACGTTCAAAGGCTTTCACTACTCCAGAGGGTCGTAAGAAGGCTTATGAGACAATGAAGGCTGAGGGTATTGATGCCTTGGTAGTCATTGGCGGTAACGGTTCGCTCACAGGTGCACGTATCTTTGCACAGGAGTTTGACGTGCCTTGTATCGGTTTGCCAGGAACAATAGATAATGACCTCTATGGTACAGACCTAACAATTGGTTATGACACCACACTCAATACTATTGTGGATTGTGTGGATAAGATTCGAGATACAGCCAACTCTCATGAGCGTATCTTCTTCGTGGAGGTGATGGGACGTGATGCTGGCTTCCTTGCACAGAATAGTGCCATTGCCAGTGGTGCTGAGGCTGCCATCATTCCTGAGGACAGTACGGATGCTGACCAGTTGGAGCACTTCATCGGTCGTGGTATTCGTAAGAGCAAGAACTCAAGTATCGTCATCGTGAGTGAAAGTCCGAAATGTGGTGCCATGTTCTATGCAGACAGGGTAAAGAAGGAATATCCACAGTACGATGTGCGTGTGAGTATCCTTGGACACCTTCAGCGTGGTGGCTCTCCTTCGGCTCGTGACCGTATCCTTGCTTCTCGTCTTGGCTCGGCTGCCATCGACGCCATCCTTGACGGTCAGCGTAACGTGATGGTGGGTATCCGTAACGACGAAGTGGTATATGTTCCTTTCAACGATGCCATTCGTTCAGACAAGGCTCTCAACAAGGGACTTATACGTGTATTGGACGAGCTGTCAATATAAGGCCCCCCGACCCCCAAAGGGGCGGCCATCCGGATGCCAATTAACAACTTAGCGAAGCGGTCTCACTGACCGTAGGAAAGTAATTAACATGCCATCCGGGGAGGGGAAGAGTGAAAAGTGAAGAGTGAAAAGTGAAAAATATAATTTACTCTGTTCGCTCTCACATTCGCGATAACTTAAAAGCCTAAAACTCAAAAACTCATCTCCGCGATAACTAAAAAACTCAAAAACTTTAGAACTTAAAAACTCAACATGATTCATCTCCTTACCATACTCGGTCCTACTGCTTGTGGCAAAACAGCGTTTGCCACACGGCTTGCGTATGACCTTGACGGTGAGATTTTGAGTGCCGACAGCCGACAGGTGTATCGTGGCATGGATATAGGTACGGGCAAGGACCTTGCCGACTATATCGTCAACGGCAAACAGATTCCGTACCACCTCATAGACATTGCCGATGCTGGGGAGAAGTATAATGTGTATGAGTTTCAACATGACTTCCTCAATGCGTACAACGACATCGTTGCGCGTGGTGCAACGCCAATCATGTGCGGTGGAACGGGTCTCTATCTCGAAAGCGTGATACGTGGCTATAGGCTCAGCCCTGTGCCACAGAACCCAGAGTTGCGTGAGCGACTGGCTGGTAAGACGTTGGAGGAACTGACGGAGATCCTGCGAGGCTACAAGCAGTTGCATAATACCACGGATGTGGATTCTGCGCAACGAGCCATACGTGCCATAGAGATTGAGGACTACTATCAACATACGCCTCTTGATAATCGTGAGTTCCCAGAGATTGACAGTCTCGTGATAGGTCTTGACATCAATCGTGAACTTCGCCGAGAGAAGATAAGCAAGCGTTTGCGCTCGCGTCTTGAGGAGGGCATGGTGGATGAGATACGGCGCATCATCGACAGTGGCGTGTCGCCAGACGACCTTATTTACTATGGGTTGGAATATAAGTTCGTAACCATGTACGTCATCGGACAGTTGTCGTATGACGAAATGGTTTCACAACTTGAGATAGCCATCCACCAGTTTGCAAAGCGACAGATGACATGGTTCCGCGGCATGGAACGCCGTGGCGTCAATATCCACTGGCTCAGTTGTGACATCCCTGTGGATGAAAGGGTAGGGATTGTGAAGGAGATGTGGGCAACGTTTAATTAAATTAGGAATGAGGAATTAGGAATGAGGAATTAAATGACTCAAAACTCATAACTCATAATTCAGAACTCGTTAGAACTTACAAACTAAAAAACTTACGAACTTAAATAATGACGGACGAAAGAAGGTGGGGAGTCGTGTATTCCCATTCTGGCTCATATAAATCACATAAGCGTTGGCTCCTGATACGTAAGTATATGGAGCTTAAAGGTGTGCTCTACGATTTCATCCAGTCGGAGGATGAGGATTCCGTGGAGCGTCTCACGGCTATGTTCTGTCAAAATGGCTACCGTACCATCGTGATCGTAGGTGGTGACCGTTCTGTTAATGATGCCGTGAATGCCATAATGCGTAACAAGGACACGCTTGTCAGGGGCTTTGCCTTTGGCGTCATCCCTAATGGAAGTGCCAATGACTTTGCACGCTTCTGGGGTATCGAAATGGATAACTATAAGCAATGTGTGGATAACATCATCAAGCGTGTGACACGTAGCATTGACGTGGGTGTGTGCCGCTATGAGGATGACTCCATTCCACAGCGTCGCTATTTCGTCAACTGCATCAACATCGGTCTTGGTGCACGACTCGTGAAGACATCAAATGATGCCCTCCGACTTATAGGTTCGCGCCGTCTTTCGTTCATCCCTGTGTTCATACGTAACATCTTCGAGCGTAAATTGTATAGGATGGATATGCAGATAGAGACGGAGAAACTACATGGTGAGTATATGTCCGTCTGTATTGGCAACTGCCTTGGCTATGGCCAGACACCTAATGCCGTACCTTACAATGGAACGCTCGACGTTTCTGTCATCACTCGTCCAAGTTGGTGGCAGGTGTTCGAGGGATTCTGGCTTCTCGGTAAGGGACGTTTCCTGAATTACAAGAATGTGCATCCTTATCGTTGCAAGACGATAAAGATAAACTCAATAGGCAGGGCTTTGGTAAGCCTTGACAGTAAAGTACTTGTAGGAAAGAATCTTGCACCATTGCAGGCAACGGTGCTACAGGAAGAGATTGACTTTATTATCCAATCTTGCTGATACGCTTCAACTTCTCGGCATCGCAGATGACAATGCGTCTGCCCTCAAGCTTGATGATTTCCTCTGTAGCAAAGGCAGAAAGCGTGCGGATAGCATTGGATGTGGTCATGTTTGAGAGGTTTGCGATATCCTCTCTTGACATATTGATGGATAGGGTCATTCCGTCCTCCTCAACGCCGAAGTTATCCTTCAGGAACAGAATCGCCTCGGCAAGTCGTCCACGTATGTGCTTTTGAGTGAGATTGACGATATGCTCCTGTGCGTTGCCCAGTTCTGAAGCCAAAGTCTTCATGAAGAAATTGGAGAGACGAATGTTGGTCTTTGCCCATTTTTCCACCAAGGACATAGGTATTGTGGCAATGCTTGAGTTCTCAAAAGCAGCAGCGGCTGTGATATAGTTCTGGTTGGCGAAATAAGCCCTATAGCCAAATAAATCGTTGGACTTGATGGCTTGGATTATCTGGGTTCTACCGCCCACACCATCCTTATATACCTTAACTTTTCCGTTAAGGAGGCAGAACATCATCTGTGGCACGTCGCCCTCCTTGTAGATGTTCTCGTTTTTCTTATATTTCTGAACGGAAAGATTCGATTTTAATTCCTCTACCTGCTCGTTTGTCAGAAGACAAACGAAGTCGCTGAGTTCTTCGAGTATTTCATTTGTATTTTGCGAATCTTTCTTCATCATTATCTATTTTTTCATTGGTTATTGTTTGGCAAAGGTACGTTTTACTTTGGATATGAGCAAAGGAAAAAGCCAAAAATGATGTTTTATAACATATTTTTGGCGAAGCATCACCGTTTCATTGCTTTTTTTTGAAAAAAAACGCTTGTTTGGTTGGCTGAGTTAAAAATAATCTCTAATTTTGAAAACGAAAATAAATGACGAAGTATCAAAATAAATCTACGGTAACAACATTCAAGTTTCTTATGGGGTTAAAACGGGGTTGAAAACTCATCTATTAACCTCTTAGACTGAATAAATAATACCTTAAAATAC
>CAMOVB010000145.1:0-8306 GCA_946626925.1 uncultured Prevotellaceae bacterium | reverse complement strand
CACCTTTGTGCAAAACTACAACCGTACAGGTCGAATAATTTTGCACACCTACTTATATGGAAGCATATATCAAAACCCTTTACTCCTGAAAACCTTAATATCTTATGACCGAGGATGGACGTTGTGTTCATCCCCGGTCTTTATCTTGTCCGAGACATTCATGAACAGATATGTGAAAAAACGATTTTTTGTAACGTATTGCAATCATTTAACCATATTACGATACTAAATGAAATTTATTTGTTATTTTTTGTCGTGGATTATTTGGCGATTAATTTTATTTTTATGACATTTGCATCGACATTGAACAACATTTGTATTAGATAAGCGGTGAATAGAGCATTTCGTACTATGAAATTAGACGTATTGTGCTTAACCGTAATAATTAAACAAAACTCATTTTTTTACTTAATATTGAACGTAAACTAATCATTGCATACAAGGCATCTTTACCTAATTTCCTTGGTTTAGTGTATGGTTAGTCTAAACTATTAACAACTTAAATAAATTTTTATTATGAAGAAATGGTTACTTCTCGTAGCTTCTATGGCTATGAATGTCGGCGCATTTGCTCAGTGGACTCTCCCTGTTCCTTCTTCTACAGTGGATATGCCTATGGATGCAGAAAGTGCTGCTTACCTTTACAATCTTGAGGCAGGTGGATTCCTCGGCGGTGCTAATGATTGGGGCACACGTGCATCTATTACTGCTGGTGGTGAAAAGCTCTATTTGGAAGAGTCAGACGGAGGTTTATATTTCTTGAGATGTTATCCAACATCAAAGGGAGCATGGAAATATGTCTCCGCTAATGATGACAAGCAACTTTGGATAGATGGAGATCCTGATAATACTGGTACTTATCAGGGATGTGGTAATTGGCAATTTGAAATGCATGATGGTTATTACACATTCACTAACCAGAATGCTCATGATCAATATAATGGTGGAAACCTCGCTTTGGTAGAGGTTGTTGATGGTAACTATGGCAATACTCGTCTTTGGTTCTATGGCGCAGACGTATTTAACGAGGATGGCTCTTCTAAGTTTGGAGAGAAGGCTTACGACAAGTGGGTGTTCGTATCTGAAGAAGAGCGCAATACTCTCATGCCATTGGTTGAGAACTATAATAGTTCCGTAAAACTTGAGGCTGCTCTCAAGAACGCAAAGGAGACAGACCCTAAGCATGACTTCTCTCGTTTCGATGCTGTCTATATGGCTAAGGCTACAGTAGAGGAAATGGATGAGGCTACAGCAAATGTAAATGCTTTCATCGCATTGTACAATGAAATCTACGATAAGACTATCGACTACGTGGATTTCTGTGACTTCTCTGGAGTACAGGCTGTCTATGATAATCCTAATTCTACTACAGAGGAGCTTGAGGCTGCAAAGAAGGAGATTAAGGTTATCATCGATAAGTATGAGGCTACTAAGGCTACATTTGATAATCCTCTTGAGGCAAACATCGGTGATGGCTCTTCACTCAATGGCTGGACACGTGAGTTCACTGGTACAGGTACTACTGGTGATCCTGCAACAAATACATGGTCATCAGAGGCTAATGATGGTGCTGATGGCACAGATATGGTTACTCCATTCTGCCAGATCTGGACAGGACGTGGTGGCATCCTCTCTGACCAGAAGATTTACAACGAGTACTATGCTGCTCCAGGTCTTTATAAGCTTACTATTGACCTCCGTGCTTACAATGAGGCTGGTGGTATCGATACATTCAAGGGACTCTCAATGTTCTTCGGCAACGATACAATCGATGTACAGTCACAGGTTGAGGCTTACCAGAGCAATGGTAAGTCAGTTCTTTGGAAGGAAGATTACTTTACTCTCTATTCTGTAGTGAACCAGGCAGGACCTGTTCAGTTTGGTTTCGACATCAAGGATGCTAACTTCAACTGGATTTCCTTCAAGAATACTTCACTTACTTACTATGGTAAGGATGATAACGACGTAGAGTCTATGCTCGGCTTGTTCGACTTTAGCCCAAGCGAGGCAGAAGCTTGTCAGGAACTCCTTGATGCATACAATAACAAGGTGACAGCATTGTCAAAGGCTAAAACTTTCAGCGAGTTTAGCTCATTGCTCGCAGAAGTAAATCAGGCTAAGAAGGCTCTCGATGCTAATGCGGCAGCTTATGAGGAACTTCTTGGCAAGCTCGATCGCTTGAAAACTAATAGATACGAAAAGTCTGACCTTGGTGGCGATTATTGGGATGCATTCTGTGACTTTTTCGACTCAGATGAAGAGGTCGAAGGCTACCCAATGCCTACAGCTTGCTCAATTCTTGATGGCGACCGTTCACTCAAGACTGAAGAAATAGCAGGATACATCAAGACTGTAGAAGAGAAGTATGAATTTGCTCTCAAGAACTCTCTCAAGGAGGGAACCGACTGTTCTGATATGCTTGCTAATGCTTCATTTGCTGATGGCTTCAACGGATGGAACGGAAAGAACATCAACGATGGTAGCAAGGTTTACAAAGCCGGCGGATATGGAATGAACAATGTTGAGGTTTACCAGAATTCTGTTGATTGTTCACAGACAATTGATAACATTCCAAATGGTATCTATGCACTCACTTGTAGAGCTTACGAGCGTCGTGGTGATGGTGCTCCTGCAAATGTCTTCCTCTTCCTTAATCAGTTCCAGACTCCAGTACAGCACATCAAGGATGATGCCCTCAATCAGGAAAATGCAGAGAATAAGGTGAACTGCTTCGATACTACAGATGATGGAGGCACAGGCTATCCAGCAGACAGCCGTTATACAGATGGCGAAGGCGTTACATGGCTCTATCCAAACTCACAGGAAGGCGCATCTTACGCATTCGCAGCAGGACGTTACGAGCAGACTGTTTACGGACTCGTTGAGGACGGCAAGTTGAATATCGGTCTTACTTCAAATGGTAATAATGTTGACTGGACTCTCTGGGCAGACTTCAAGCTTACCTATATGGCAAAGAATGAAACAGCTGTTACAAGTGTATTTGTAAACTTCACTGACCAGCTCATCACTTATAAGGATGAAAACTATGAGTCTCTCTCAGTTCCTGTATTTAATGAAGTGACAAAAGTGTGCAGCGAGGCATCAGATGCTGTCACAAAGGATGCTGACACTAAGTTCCGTATGATTAGCAAAATCGTAGAGACTCTTGCAATGGCAAAGGAGAATGTCGAAGCTTATAATAATGCTCTTAGTATTATGGACAAGCTTTGGGATACCATGATAGAATATGAGGATGACCCAAGTATTCCTCAGAGTGTCTGGGATGCTTACAATACATGGGATGCAAAGAGAAACGATATTTTGAACTTGACAACAGAGGAACTCATTGCATACGCAAAGCAGGGTAGGAAGATTAATGGTATGATTGTTAGTGCACCAAGAATGGTTGACATTGACTTCGCTGCTGCAACGGCAGACAAGCCTGTTGAGGCAACAGCTGCTATTGTAAACCCAAGCTTCGAGATTGACGGTATGGGTACACTCGATGGTTGGACATACGTACAAGGTCAGGATACTAAGGCTGCAGAAAACAGCAATGATACTTATCATATTAACTTCCCAGAGGGTTGTGAAGAGGCTGGTGACTATGTATTCAATACATGGAGTGGCTCAATCCCTGCAGGCGGTCTTCCAATCTCTCAGGACATCTATGGTCTCCCTGCTGGTACTTACGAACTCTCTGCTGTACTCGCTTCTGATGCTAATAACGTAATCACTCTCTCTGCAAACGAGACATCAGAAAACTTTACAACAGAAGTTGATAAGAAGAACGGTTTGCTCGGTAAGGTAAGATTCGTCCTCACAGATGAGGATGAGTGCCTCACTATCAAGGTTAACTCTAAGAGCTGGTACAAGGCAGACTACTTCCGCCTCTTCTACTTCGGTAACAGCATCGACCCAACTGCAATCAAGAACGTGGATGCAGAGACAGCTGCAACATCAGGTGCAGTAAATGCAATCTACAATGCAGCTGGTGTACGTGTTGCTAAGTTTGCTAAGGGCATCAACATCGTTAAGATGGCTGACGGTAAGGTTCGCAAGGTTGTTATCAAGTAATTCATTGGTAAATAGACTTACATATTAAGAATGGAGGATGCGTCAAACATTTTTGCGCATCCTCTTTTTGAATATTTTTTACGAGAAATGATAAATACAAAAGGGATGAATATTGCTGTTCATCCCTTTACATTTGAGCCTCTTGTCGGATTCGAACCAACGACCCCGAGATTACAAATCACGTGCTCTGGCCAACTGAGCTAAAGAGGCGGGTGGGTAAGCGATCTGTATCGCGCCGCTACAACCTGCTGCCTTTGCTGCCGTCAGACCCTGGAGGATTGACAGGGAGCTGGTCGTACAGGACTTACCCATATTTATGTTCAAATCTTAACCCTAATCAAGGGGGCTTTAAGTTTGACGGGTGCAAAAGTACGGCAAATACACGACATGGCCAAATTTTCCGTAAACTTTTTTGCCTTTGTCCTTCTTTTTGTTCGTTTGTGGGGAGCGAACTTCATTTTTTTGATGATTGTCACGTTTAATGTTGTTTTTTTTCACTACCTTTGCGCACATTATTTAATAAGTTAAATAGACGTGGAAGAAATAATAACGAACTTATTCAGCGGGGCGCTTGAGAGTCTCAATTACTGGTGGATAGTGTTTTTCATGACTATCGAGAGCAGTTTCATCCCATTCCCTTCTGAGGTGGTAATGATTCCAGCTGCCTATATGGCAAGTGAGACTGGCGAGATGAGTATTCCTATGATTGTCCTTGCTGGAACTGTCGGAGCTTTGCTTGGTGCTCTCATCAACTATGGATTGTCAATGACACTTGGACGTACTATCGTGTATGCGTTCGCCAACTCTCGTTTTGGCCACATGTGTCTTATTGATGCTAACAAGGTGAAACAGGCAGAGGATTACTTTGACAAGCATGGCGCCGTATCTACTCTTATCGGACGTATGATTCCTGCTATCCGTCAACTTATCTCCATCCCAGCGGGACTTGCCAAGATGAATATCGGTTCGTTCGTCTTCTTCACTTGTCTCGGAGCTGCTATATGGAACAGCATCCTCATAGCCATCGGAGTGGGCTTCCACTCTGTCATGGGCAAGGAGGAACTGATTGCCAAGGTCAGTCATTACAGCCACATCATCGGCATTGGTGCCATCCTTGCTGTGATTGGCATCATCATTTTCCTTATTTATAAGGGAAGGAAAGCGCCAAAAAAAATTAAAAATTAGAAATTAAAAATTAAAGTTTGCAAGTTCCGCTGACGCTTTACTTGCTTGGAGTCAACTGAATTCTCTGTTTTTTCAACACAGAGAAAGCGGAGGCCACAGAGGGATTCAAAATATAAAGTTCAAAATGAGAGTGTCTGTATGCAAAATACGTGTTTATCAATTCTCTGAGTGCTCTGTGAACTCTGTGTTTCAACCCTCACTTCTTTAACTCCACGAAGTTGACTTCTTTTAACTTCTGAAACTTGAAAAAAGAATTTGTTGGAAATATCATATAATAAGATATGTTTGAAAATCTATCCGAACGACTTGAACGCTCGTTCAAAATACTCAAGGGTGAAGGTAAAATCACCGAGATTAACGTAGCAGAGACGCTCAAGGACGTGCGTAAGGCACTCCTCGAAGCCGATGTAAACTATAAGGTTGCAAAGTCATTTACTGATACTGTCAAGCAGAAGGCACTCGGACAGAATGTGCTTACTGCTGTCAAACCAAGTCAGTTGATGATTAAGATTGTTCATGACGAACTTGCCGACCTCATGGGTGGTAAGGCTACAGAACTGTCTCTCGGAGGTCATCCTTCAGTCATCCTTATGGCAGGTCTCAATGGTGCAGGTAAGACAACTATGTCTGGTAAGCTTGCACTCATGCTCAAGACTAAGATGAACAAGAGGCCTCTCCTTGCTGCCTGTGATACGTTCCGTCCAGCCGCTATGGAGCAGTTGCGTGTACTTGCTGAGCAGGTAGAGGTACCTATCTATATGGAGCCGGGAGCGACAGATCCTGTTGCCGTGGCTCAGAACGCCATCAAGGAGGCACGTGCCAAGGCTTATGATGTGGTTATCGTCGATACTGCTGGTCGTCAGTCAATCGACGAGGAACTCATGGTTCAGATTAAGCAGATTAAGGATGCTGTTAATCCTGATGAGACACTCCTCGTAGTTGATGCCATGATTGGTCAGGAGGCTGTGACTACGGCTAAGGCCTTCAATGAGCGTCTTGAGATTGATGGTGTTATCCTCACCAAGCTTGATGGTGACACTCGTGGTGGTGCGGCTCTCTCTATCCGTACCGTTGTTGACAAGCCTATCAAGTTTGTGGGTACAGGCGAGAAGATGGAGGCACTCGATGTGTTCCATCCTGATCGTATGGCTGACCGAATCCTCGGTATGGGTGATATCGTCAGTTTCGTTGAGCGTGCTCAGCAGCAGTTTGATGAGGAGGAGGCAAAGAAACTCCAGAAGAAGATTGCAAAGAACAAGTTCGACTATAATGACTTCCTCGGACAGATTCAGCAGATCAAGAAGATGGGTAACATCAAGGATCTTGCAAGCATGATTCCGGGTGTAGGTAAGGCTATCAAGGATATCGACATCGACGAGAATGCTTTCAAGTCGGTAGAGGCTATGATTGGCTCCATGACTCCATACGAGCGTGAACATCCAGAGTGCATCAACATGAGCCGCAAGCAGCGTATCAGTAAGGGTTCAGGCGTGAAGCTGGAAGAGATAAACCGTGTGACAAAGCAGTTTGACCAGATGCGCAAGATGATGCACATGATGACTGGCAACAAGATGGCAACAGCCATGAAGCAGATGCAGCGCATGAAGGGTATGCCTGGCATGCCACGATTCTAAAGCCCCTTATCCCCGAAGGGGGCAGCCTCCGGATAGAAATGGTTCAATGAGCATTTCTATTCGGAGTTATGTTTTTCGGGAATTAACTAATCTCTAAGGCCATCTTCCCCATACGGAATGGCGGCCCTGTTAAAGGGGTGGGGGACTAAGAAACATGACACTAATAGACGGTAAAGCAACGGCAGCTGCCATCAAGGCAGAGATTGCAGAAGAGGTAAAGCGTATCGTAGAGGCAGGCGGCAAGCGTCCTCACCTTGCAGCCATACTCGTGGGACACGATGGCGGTAGCGAGACGTATGTGAAGAACAAGGTCATTGCCTGTGAGCAATGTGGATTCAAGTCAACACTCCTTCGCTTTGAAGATGACATTACAGAGGAATTCCTTCTCAACGAGGTTAAAAAGCTCAACGAGGATGATGATGTTGACGGTTTCATCGTCCAGCTTCCACTCCCAAAGCACATCAGCGAACAGAAGGTAATCGAGGCTATCGACTATCGTAAGGACGTTGATGGATTCCATCCAATCAACGTGGGACGTATGTCTATCGGTCTCCCATGCTACGTGTCAGCCACACCTCTCGGCATCACAGACCTCCTTGCACGCTACAATATCGAGACAAGCGGAAAGAAGTGTGTTGTGCTTGGCCGTTCAAATATTGTCGGCAAGCCTATGGCTCAGCTCATGATGCAGAAGCGTTACCCTGGTGACGCAACAGTCACTGTTCTTCACTCTCACTCTAAGAACATCAAGGAGGAGTGTGCTCAGGCAGACATCATCATTGCTGCTCTCGGAAGTCCAGACTTCGTAACAGCAGATATGGTTAAGCCAGGTGCTGTAATCATCGACGTAGGTACTACTCGTGTTCCTGATGCAACTCGTAAGAGCGGTTTCCGTCTCAACGGTGATGTCAAGTTTGATGAGGTGGCAGAGAAATGCTCGTTTATCACTCCTGTTCCTGGTGGCGTAGGTCCTATGACTATCTGCTCTCTTATGAAGAATACGCTTGCTGCAGGAAAGAAGGAGTATTATAAGTAAGGCGAGCCCCCCAGCCCCCGAAGGGGGCGGCCATCCGGGTTAGATACTCATAAAATAAAGAAGCAATGGATCTATATAACTATAGAATTTGTTGCTTCTTTTCTTTCTATGTGTGCTCACTTGTTAATCAAAGTGTGCGAATTTTGATTGATAAAAATGTGTTTCAAGAAGTATAAGCGTCAAAGAGTGAAAGGAACGAACCATAAAATGCAAAAAAACGAGTAATTTCCCTTTCTTTTATTTTGCCAGTTCATAAAAATGTTGTACCTTTGCACTCGCAAAATGGGAGATACTCCAGTGGTAACGCCCGATAGCGCTTACATGGTGGATGTAGTTCAGTTGGTTAGAGCGTCAGATTGTGGTTCTGAATGTCG
>CAMOVB010000144.1:0-8353 GCA_946626925.1 uncultured Prevotellaceae bacterium | reverse complement strand
TGTTTTTACTTCCCGTTGGTCAGTGAGACCGCTTCGCTAAGTTCTAACTGGCCGCCTTGCGGCAAAAGATGCAATACATGTTTAAGCAGAGCGTATAAATTTTACATTTGAGATTTGACATTATATAATATGAAGATAGATAACTGGGAAGAAGAGACAGAGGCACGTGTTGCACAAGCTGTTTCCTACTTCAAACAAGGATATAATTGTTCGCAATCTGTTGCCATGACGTTTGCGGACGTGTATGGCGTGCCAGTCGCTTTGATGGCACGTCTGTCTGCTACCTTTGGTGGCGGTATCGGTCGTATGCGTGAGACTTGCGGTGCGGCATGCGGAATGTTCCTGCTTGCAGGACTTGAGGTTACTAATCATGAGGATAAGCCTAACGAGGGAACTATCGACAACTCGACGTTCAATCCTTATCCTGATGCTGAACTCAAGAAGGCTAACTATGAGGTGGCACAACGTCTTGCCGGCTACTTCAAGGAGGTGACTGGCAGTCTTCTCTGCAAGGAGTTGCTCGGACTTGCAAAGAAAGATGCTGACGGCAAGCCTGCCGACATCAAGATTGTCGCAACACCTGAGGCTCGTACAGCAGAATACTATAAGAAGCGTCCTTGTGCCTTCATGGTCGAGACGGGTGTCCGCTCGTATATGAGGTACTTAAAAGAGAAAAATTCAGAATTCAAAATTCAAAATTCATAATTGGGGCAGAGACTGTGTCTTTAATTATCAATTGTCAATTATCAATTATCAATTGCGAAGCTCGTGAAGGAGAAAGTTCAATATGTATGTAGTGCATGCGGTTATGACAGTCCTAAGTGGATTGGCAAGTGTCCGGCGTGTGGTGAGTGGAATACCTTTGTGGAACAGAGGGTAGGGGGAAAGGCAACGTACGACAAGCGTCTGCAGTTCTCCTCCAGTCTTAATGCGCCTAAGTCGAGTGCCATCCGTATGTCAACCATTGAGACAAAGGAAGAGCCACGCATCAATATGTGCGACAACGAGCTTAACCGTGTGCTTGGTGGTGGACTTGTTCCGGGTTCACTCATCCTTCTTGGTGGTGAACCGGGTATCGGTAAGTCAACACTCATCCTCCAGACAGTCCTTCGCTTGAAGAATGTCAAGACGCTCTACTGTAGTGGTGAGGAAAGTGCCCGACAGATTAAGTTGCGTGCCGACCGTATCAGTCAGGAGCCATCGGAAGTGCTCGTCGTGTGCGAGTCGATGATTGAGAATATCTTCAAGCATATCGAGGCAGAGCAGCCAGGACTCGTGGTTATCGACTCCATACAGACAATGGCAACCGAGGAGCTGGAATCTGCTCCGGGTTCCGTTGGACAGATACGTGAGTGTGCTGCCATGCTCCTCCGTTATGCCAAGGAAACCAACACGCCTATCATCATCATCGGTCACATCACAAAGGAAGGCTCAATCGCTGGTCCTAAGATTCTGGAGCACATGGTCGATACCGTCCTCCAGTTTGAGGGCGACCAGCATTATATGTATCGTATCGTCCGTGCTATCAAGAACCGTTTCGGCTCAACTGCCGAACTTGGAATATACGAGATGATACAGTCAGGTCTCCGTCCTGTGTCCAATCCTTCTGAACTTCTCCTGTCCGATGTTTCTGAGACAGAAGGGCTGAGTGGAGTGGCTATCGCAAGTGCTATAGAAGGTGTGCGCCCGTTGCTCATCGAGACACAGGCTCTCGTCAGCACGGCGGCTTATGGTACACCACAGCGTTCGGCTACTGGCTTTGACCTTCGTCGTCTCAATATGTTGCTTGCTGTACTTGAGAAGCGTGTAGGTTTCAAGATAGGACAGAAGGATGTGTATCTCAACATTGCAGGAGGAATAAAGGTGACGGACACCGCCATTGACATGAGTGTGATTGCTGCCGTACTCTCCAGTAACCTCGATATGGGTATTGATCGTACGGTATGTGTGACGGGTGAGGTCGGACTTAGTGGTGAGATACGTCCCGTTAGCCGAATACTCCAGCGTATTGCTGAGGCAGAGAAACTTGGATTCTCTACAATCGTCATACCTTCAGCCAACATGAACGGACTTGACACGAGCAAGTTTAAGATTGCCGTAAAACCTGTCAAGAAAGTGACAGACGCAATACGTGTGCTATTCGATCAATAAAAATTTTTGCAAAGTGTGCGAAAAATATTTTGTTGAAATATAACTGTCTAAAGTGGTTTTGTGTAAATGATGTGCAAGCATCATTTGGACGTTTCAAAATAAATGTGTAATTTTGCAGTCGAGTTGAGGCTCTCAGACTTCGGTTCTGATTAGTCTTGATGATATTATTGATGAATGAACTTTATTAGGAAACATTATGGCACTCTCTAAGACAAGGGCGATACTGGTGGACGTGGCTCGAGTGCTCTTTGCAAAGAACGGCTTCGAAGGCACAACCATGAACGATATTTCCGTTGCATCAAACAAGGGAAGACGTACGCTATACACTTACTTTAAGAACAAAGAGGAGATATACTTTGCAGTTATCGAGGCAGAACTTGAACGTCTGTACATGAAACTGGAGGAGGTGTCTCGTCGCAACATCTCTCCTGAGGACAAGATGGTGCAGCTCATCTTTGCTCACCTCGAAGTCATCAAGGAAGCAGTTTATCGTAATGGTAATCTCCGTGCAGAGTTCTTCCGCGACATCTGGAAGGTTGAATCTGTGCGCAAGACGTTTGACAAGAACGAGATTAACCTTTTCCGCCGCATCCTCAACGAAGGTGTGGAGAAGGGTGTCTTTGAATGTCGTAACGTGCGACTCACAGCCGAGATTGCTCACTTCTGTCTCAAGGGATGTGAGATTCCTTACATCTATGGTCGTTATGCACTCAACGATGCTGACGAACTTCAGCCATACGTCCGCCGCCTTGTGCTCAAGTCACTCGGACGAAACTTAGTGATAAAATAGAACAAACTAAATAATAAACTCAGGTTTCGGAAGAACTTTCACATTTAGGAGTAAAGGAAAGTAAATAGAAGTAAAATGGAGTAAAGAGACGTTACCTTGTCTGGATAAATTGACGAATAGTTTATCGTCTTTTTACTTCTATTTACTCCTTTTAACTCCCTTTAACTACAAGATGAGAAAGCTGTAAGCTTTCGAAGCTAAATAAAAACGAAAACATTATGGGACTTTTAACTGGAAAGACAGCCCTCATCACAGGCGCTGCTCGTGGTATTGGTAAGGCTGTTGCCATTAAATTTGCTAAGGAAGGCGCTAACATCGCTTTCACTGACCTTGTACTCAACGATGAAATGGCTGCAGGTCTTGAGGCTACTCGTAAGGAAATCGAGGCTCTCGGTGTTACTTGTCGTGCATACGCAGGTAATGCTGCTGACTTTGCAGAGACAGAGGAAGTTGTTAAGAAGATTCACGCTGACTTCGGTTCAATCGACGTACTCGTCAACAACGCTGGTATCACAAAGGACGGACTTATGCTCCGTATGTCTGAGGCACAGTGGGATGCTGTTATCGGCGTAAACCTCAAGTCTGCATTCAACTTCATCCACGCTGTATCTCCAATCATGCTTCGTCAGCGTGGTGGTTCAATCATCAACATGTCTTCAGTTGTTGGTGTTCACGGTAATGCAGGTCAGTGTAACTACTCTGCTTCAAAGGCTGGTATGATTGGTCTTGCTAAGTCTATCGCTCAGGAACTTGGTCCTAAGGGTGTACGTGCTAATGCCGTTGCTCCAGGATTCATCGAGACAGCTATGACTGCTCAGCTCCCAGAGGAGGTTCGCAAGGACTGGATGACTAAGATTCCACTTCGTCGTGGTGGTCAGGTAGAGGACATCGCTAACGTATGTCTCTTCCTCGCATCAGACATGTCAAGCTACGTATCTGGTCAGGTTATCCAGATTGACGGTGGTATGAATATGTAATTTTCTTTTTAATTCTCAATATTGCCTTCGGAACATTCATTTGGTCCGGAGGCTTTTTTTTTGCCGCCAAGCGGCCAGTTAGAAAAACATGGGGAAAACCAAAGAAAACAAAAGAAAACCAAAAACATGTTTTTTCTTGTTTTTGTTCTGTTTCTTTAAGGTTTTTCTAATATGCACCTTAGTGCAAAAATTAATGGTCATGTTTTTTTCTGTTTATGCCGAACAATTCTTTCATTGTTCAGCATGAGTTTTTGCGTTGTTCGGTAACAATTCTGTAAATCACGGCGTGGTACAGTCGTACCGCTTAGTGGTACGACCGTACCGCTTAGCGGTATGACTGTACCACTAAGGTATTTCAAGAATTGTTCAGGAACAATAAGAAAATTGTTCGGGAACAGTGAAGGAATTGTTAGGGAAGAACGGAAGAATTGTTCGGGAACAAACACAAAAAAGCCCCCTATATTCTGAAGGTTCATCCATCAGAATATAGGGAGCAATTATGAATTGTGAATTGTGAATTATGAATTGATTACAGTCCCACTTCCACTCCGAAGCTGACGGTACGCATCATTGGGTAGAAACCAACGTTGATGCCAGCACCATAGAAGGAGAGGTTGCGTGGGTCCATGCCTTTACGTGCTGAGAAGAGTGCAAGGTTGTCGGCATCAGCATATATGCGGAGAGAGCGCACATGGAGTGACTTTACGGCATCCTTTGTGAGAGAATATCCGAACACTACCTTGTTTATGTTAAGATATGATGCGTCGGTGATGCATTCGTATTTTACACTTTTTATATCGCCTTTGTTGAGCAAATCCTTGTGGATGTTTGTTTCAAATATTCTGTCACAATACATCATCTCATAATAGTTTGAATCAAATACCTTTCCGCCAATCTGGAATCCAAGACCAAGGTGGAAGTCGAAGTTACGATAACGAATGGTGTTTCCAAGTCCTCCGAACAGGTCTGGTGTACTTTTTCCGTAGTTTTTGATTCTTGCATTCTTATAACTTATGGTTGTGCTTCCGTCCTCAGCGTAATATAATGTACGGTTGTTGTCGTCAATACCTGCATATTCGGGAAGGTTGATAGAGGTGATGTCGTCTCCGTCATTCAATACGTTGAAATCTGCTGGAACGACATCAAACCCTTCTATTGAACCATTACAATTTGATATCTTGTTGAGATAGTGTGAGAGGTTGAGTGACATGTCCCAACGAAAATCTCCGTCCAGAATAATAGGTCCCTTTATGGAGAGGCTTGCACCAGTGTTGCTTATGTCGCCATCGTTCAAACATATATTTGAATAATGGTTCCCATTATATTTCAATCGACTTGCGTATCTAAAAGCATTATGGTTCACGTTGTGGAAGAAGTGAACATCTGCTATAAACTTGCCACCATAAACAGAAATATAGCTTCCAACTTTGAAGTTTCTTGTCTTCTCATAGTCCAAATCGTAAAGGAGTGGATATGAACTATATCTGTTGGTGTAATATTTTAATGGTTTGTCATTTCCTGTTTCTCCATAGCCTGCATAAACTCGTATTTCATCTACGTCAGCTATTTTTACAGGAATGCTCCATTCTGTCTTTACGCCCCAGTTAGTGAACCATTTGTTCTCGTCATTTACTTCTTTGTACAATGAAGAATTCTGAAGACGTACATTGGCATCTACAGAGAAATTGCCCTTGTACCAATTGCATGAAGCTGTAATGGCATCGTACTCATCATATTCGTATATGCTCATTGGCATATTGTATCCATTACTACCGTAAGGTCTGAGGTCAAGGTCTTGTCCCTTACCGCTCATGTCTTTTGTTATGCTATGATGCATATATCCACCTTGGAGATACAAAGCGGAATTATTCCAATCCTTGCGCCATGTGAGTTTTACTTCTGGAGTGAGTGTGGTAAGGGTTGCAGACCATTCCGTTTGATGAAAATCTACATATTTCTCGTTTATGTCTCCTTTTTCGGATGTACATTTGTAGTCAGGGTTGTTTGATACCCAAGACATATTTGCGTTGAGATGCAATGCATCTGTAAGTTTGAAGTCTGCGAATGCGTTGAGTGAGAAGATGGATGCAGTCTTCTTGTAGTCCAATTCTGGTATGAGGTCGAAGAAACTTTCCGAGTAGTTTGTTGACATGAGTGGAGCACCAGCAGTTATGTTCAGCATGTCGTCGTCATCCACAGACTTCTTTCTTTTGTCGAAAGTGAATGAGGTGTTGATGCCAAGCTTGATGTCCTTGGTAGGGTTGTATCTTGCGTTACCTCTTGCTGTGAGTCGCTTGTAGCTGTTGTCCTTGAAGAGTCCGTTGTTGTCAAGGAAGCCGATGCTTGCAAAGACATTGCCCTTGTCAAACTCCTTTGCGTAGTCGACGTTGTACTCCTGGCGCATGCCGTTGCGGATGTAGTCGTCATAGTTGTTTACGTTCTTGACGTCTTTGCCAGGTAGATATTGTGAATAATAGTCATCTTTCATCAAGAAGTTGCGGTATTCGTCCGCTGTAGCAAGGTCGTACTGACCGATGGCATCGGAGTTTACTCCCCATTTGCCATGGAAATTGATTCTTTCCTTTGGCTCTCCGTACTTGTACTTACCGGTCTTTGTGGTGATGGCAATGACGCCGTTGTTGGCACGATTGCCGTACTTGGCAAGTGTGGCAGGGTCGTCAATGACATAGGCATATTCCACATCGTTAGGATTGATGGACGATACGTCGCCATCGTAGATGATGCCATCTACAATGATGAGTGGGCTCTGGTAAATGAATGACCTGATACCGTTAATCATGACGTAAGGACCTGTGCTTGTAGGGTCGCCAGAGTAATTGATAATGTTCGTTCCTGCGAAATTGCCAGACAAGACATCGAGGATGTTGCCTGACTGAGGGGCAGTAATGCTCTGTGCATTCATGCTTGCAGTTGCTGCGATGAATGTGCATAGCGAGAGAATTGTTTTCATTTGAATAAGTTTTTATTTTTGTTAGATGTTATACATTGTCTTTTATTGGTATTCAAAACGTAGAGAATGCCGTTTGCACGAAGTTTTGTTTTCTGTGTGTGTCCTCTGAGCCTTTGTGTTCTCTGTGTTTCAGTTCCTCATTACTTCCCTTCTGTCAGTGAGAACGCTTCGCTTAGTTCCTAATTGGCATTAAAGCTTTGCCATAGCGGGTCGTTGGGTACTGGTGCTTCGACGGTTATCTGTTTCTGGCTCACAGGGTGGATGAACTCCATGCGGCGTGAGTGGAGGCAGATGCTTCCGTCTGGGTTGCTTCGTTTGGCTCCATACTTGAGGTCGCCCTTGATAGGGCAGCCCATCTTGGCAAGCTGACAACGTATCTGATGATGACGACCTGTCTTGAGATTGACCTCAAGGAGGTAGTAGTTGTCGCTCCTGCCGATAACCTTATAGTCGAGTTCGGCACGCTTTGAGTTTGGCACTTCCTTGTCGTAGGCATACGATTTGTTTTGTTTCTCGTTGCGCACGAGCCAGTGGATGAGTGTGCCCTCGGTCTTTGGCGGCATGTCCTTCACTATTGCCCAGTATGTCTTGTGTACGTCGCTGCCTGCAAACATCTTGTTGAGGCGTGGCAACGCCTTGCTTGTACGTGCAAACATGACAAGTCCGCTGACTGGTCGGTCAAGACGATGCACCACACCAAGGAACACGTTGCCTGGCTTGGCGTATGCTTCCTTGATGTATCTCTTCACGCTCTCGCCAAGTGGCTCGTCGCCTGTCTTGTCGCCTTGCACGATCTCGCCTGAGCGCTTCGATACTATTATTATATGATTGTCTTCGTAGATTACTTCCATACATGGGGAAATTAAGAATTAAGATTTATTCGCTTCTGAGTAGAACGAAAATTTAGAAAATTAAAGAAAATTTATTCTTCTTTTGTTTTCGTTAGATAAGCATGAGTCTTGATTTTCTAAATCTTAATTAACTTCGTTGAGCCCTTCGGGGTTCTTAACTCTTAATTATAAATTGTCAACTCTTAATTATCAATTATAAATTGTCAATTATCAATTAATCAGCAAGGGTAACCTTGATGATTTTAATTTCCTGAAGTGGTACTTCCTTTGCAGAGGTGCGTACCTTCTGGATGTTGTCAACCACTTTCATGCCCTCGATGACCTCGCCGAAGATGGTGTAGTCGTCGTCAAGCCAAGGTGCACCGCCGTGAATGCGATATGCGCGTCGCACATTCTTTGGATAGGTGAGTGGGGGATTGTCCGATACCTCACGTCTTGCCTCTGTCATGAGGTCTTGGAGAAAATATCCGAGCTTATACTGTTCCCTTGCCTCACGATAGGCTTGTATCTTGGCAGCATTGGTAGGCTCTGCAATCTTCTTATTGTATAGCTCCTCTGCCACCTTCTCCTCACGTGCCTTCTCGTAGTTGTCGAGGTCGGCATCCGAAATGCT
>CAMOVB010000143.1:0-8410 GCA_946626925.1 uncultured Prevotellaceae bacterium | reverse complement strand
AGGGACACCTAAGGCACACCTAAGGGACAGGTAAGGGGAATTGATCCCAATCGTACAATTTAGATTTATTCAAAATGGCATCTTTTTGCGCATTCAAAACTTGCATATCTCGATAATTTTCGACCTGTACGGTTGTAGTTTTGCACAAAGGTGCATATTAAAAAAACAGTCAAGAAACAGAACAAAAACAAGAAAAAACATGTTTTTTTTGATTTTATTTGGTTTTTACCATGTTTTTTTAACTGGCCGCACTGCGGCAAAAAACAACATACAGTTTCAACCGTTCAGGTCAAAATAATTTATGAAAAATTCGTGGCAAATTCATGATAATTCGTGTCTAAAAAAACAAACACAGACACTATGAAGAAGGAATTTGTATCAAAACAGGATTTGGGAGTGGCATACTTCCCAGACGCAGATTTGCGTTATGCACGTCAAAAGTTATGTGAAATCATTCATGACGACCAGAAACTAATGGCTCGTCTGACGAAGACCGGCTATAGAAAGAAGTGCATATTCCTATGCCCTATTCAGTTAGAACTGATATTTGAGCGGTTAGGCAAGGCGTTTTGATAAGTTAGGGGAAATTTTTAGGGAAATTTTGGGAAAAATTTTAGTCTGCATAATTCTAAACGCCAATGTGTTAAAAGCCTTTTCGCACAATTAGGGAAAAAATATTTAAAAAGTCTGCTCGGTAACAATGCCGACATCGATGACTGAGTGGTGGAGAAGATGAAGCGAAAATAAAAGAAGAAAACAGATAATATAATTATTTTCATTTATTTTGTGTATTTTTGCAAAAGCATTATGTTTTTGTAATGTATTTAATTAGAACAAGTATTTGAATAAGATATGGACGAGCAGCAAAATATCATCATATATCGGACAGCCGACGGACGTGCATCAGTAGCTCTCTTTGCTAAGGATGGTAAGATATGGCTGAACCAGCAACAGATGGCAGAACTTTTTGCCACCTCAAAGCAGTCTATTAGTCATCACATTGTCAACATACTGAAAGAAAAAGAATTAAACGAGCTTTCAGTTGTCAAACAATATTTGACAACTGCCGCTGATGGTAAGAATTACAAAAAGATATAAACATTTCATCATTCAGCCAAAGAAAAAACCACTTATTCCGTTTTTCTTACCCCAATTTTTACCACTTATTCCATTTTTTTAAGGGGTAAAATAACCACTTATTCCATTTTTTCAAGGTACTTTTCACCCACTTATTCTGTTTTTTTTGAGGGGTAAAAACACCACATATTCCGTTTTTGTGCTCTAAGTTTTCTCCGTGTCCTCTGTGCTGTCTGTGTTGAAAAAAAGGGTTAGTGGCAGGGATTATAACCTCCGAGCCACTAACCGCGATACACAATATACAATAGTTCAAGAACTAGATCTTATCGTACAAGTACCTTCTTACCATTCTTAATCACAATACCCCTTGTAGGAGTTGTTACCTTGCGACCTGTGAGGTCATAGATAACATCCTTCTGCTGTGGAGCTTCCTCAACGTCAGTGATGGCTGTAGCTTCAGAATCGACCTCTGTGATACGAGGGCTAATTCGGTTGCCTGAGTTCTGTGTAATCTTGATGTGACCGATGACTACCTCGTCCCAATAGCCTGCATCGCCGTTGGCATTGGCAACAGGTGTCCAGCGCAAGCGGTAATTGCCCACCATGTTCACACGGAATGATACTGTGCCCTGTGGAGCATTGGCTGTTGAAACAGAAGTGTTCTTGTTGAGATTGAGTGAACAGTACGTGATACTTCTGCCGAATACGTTACCAGCCTCATCGAGAACCTCACACTTCACGTAAGGAGTGCCTGTCCATGCAGCACAGTTGTAGGTGAGAGTGTATGTGCCAGGGAGGAAGCGGAGACCATAACCCCAGCGTGAACCGAACTCAGCATAGTTGTCTTCGAGAGACTGAGTAGAACTACGAACATACAAGCCATAACTGAACTGACCACCTGCAGGGAAGTTGAAGATACGTGGACCACTTCCTGCATCACCTGTCTCCACAAGGTTGCCACCATCAAGTATCTTCCATCCTGGGTTAACATAGTTAGCCTTTGCAAAGACAAGTGGGTTGTCCATGTAACGGAGGTTCACATTACCTACAACAGCCTCAAGCCATGCGCCAGCACTTCCGTTGACGTCAGCTACAGGAGTGAAACGGAGAGAGTAGTTGCCCTTCTGCAATACATAGAAACTGAGATAGCCGAGGTCTGAGCCAGCAGTTGAGGCTGCTGTACTCTTGTTCACGCTCCTTGAGCATGGAACTATTGTGCTTGCAATCACGTTGCCAGCTGATGTGAATACCTCAGCCTTGACGTATGGTGCACCAGCCCAAGCCACTGTATTAAACGTGAGACAATAGTTGCCGAAGGCATTGAGTGAAAGTAGATGACCTTGAGTGCTACCATACTCAATAAATCCTGGCTTTGAAGCATCGGACTGACGTACATAGAATCCGTATTCGAAGTCGCCACCACCAGTAAACTTCATGACACGTGGACCAAGATTGGCTGTTCCTGATGCAGGATATTCACCAGCATCATTGCAAGCCCATCCGTCAGGACGGAAATCACCCTGTGTCCATGCAGGTATGAGTGATGATGAGAGATCGGTTGGTGTACTTGGTGTAGGCTGTGGATTAGATGGCTGTGAAGGCTGAGAAGAAGAACCTCCTGATGCGTGAGCATAGTCCTTCTGTGCCCATAGTGAATACCAATACATACAAGCGGCACCACATGCTTCCCACATGTTACCGAATGCACCTGTCACTCTTCCAGTGTTGAGGTAAGTGTTCACATCGATATATGTGTCAGTACCAGAGAGAGTCATTGAGATGTTGTCAAAATGGTCAAGAACAGCCTTGTAAGCATATCCCCACTTAGATGTATTGGCTGTTGCCCAAGTACCATAGTTTGAAACAACCCAGTTGCCGTGTTCATCATAATGACCTTGACCCGGTTTCTCAGGACTCCAGTCAACCTCGGTGATGACAATAGGCTTCTGTGTCACAACAGGTACCGCATCACGGAATGAGTTGATGGCACGTGTATGGTCATAGCTTGTGTTGCTTGTGTTGTACCATCCTGGATAGTCGTGAACGGCATAGCCATAGTTGTTGTCTCTTACAGGATACTGTGCGTAGTCCCTGTAGTTTGACTGCCATCCAGTACCAGGCACAAGGATTATACCATTGAATCCATTGGCACGGATAACGTCGATGACTGGCTGGAAGTAGTCGCGCATGGCTGTTGCACTTGCCTGTCCGTAACGGTTGTAGATATGTACAGGCTCATTTGCAAGTTCAAGCATAACCACACCTGAGTTCTGCTTGACGTTGGCATTGCGTGATACGATGTTCCACACGGTCTTCAGGTAGTTCTGGTACTCGTCACCCACTCGAAGGTTCTGAGGACAAACGCCAGGTGGACGCATGATGACGTACATACCGTGGTTGAGAGCCTTCTGTGCGATAGGCCAGAACACAGTCTGCATATACTTCTCAAGACGGGAGCTACTGAAACGGCTGATGTTTGCCTCACCAGTCTCCGAACCCGTTGACTGCTTGTTAGGGTCATTAGTCCAACAAGGATCAAGATGCAGACGGAACAAGTTGCAGTATGCTCCCTGTCTTGTGTCTGTGATTGCCGTGAATATCTTCTCGAAATAATTAAGACATCCGCTAATGGCTCCGTCATTAGCCGAATATCCCCATCTCCAACTGTTGAAGTATGGATTAGGAGTGTCCATCACACCATGCAGCACAACCTTGTTGCCGTATGGATCGTTAAACTGGTTGCCATTAACATGTAGCGGCTGTACCACGCCAAACTGAGCGGACGCAGTAAGAGGCAAGGTTAGTAGCAGAGTAACTGTTTTCCAAAAATTTTTCATGACTTTAATAGTTGATAATTGTTTTGATGTTCCCATCCTTATCCCACGAACGCTCACATAGGGTTAGGTTTTGCAGGAGTGGCAATAGGAACAAAATGGTTTAACTTTGGTTTTGTTGATCAACGCCGGCAAATATCCACATTTTCCATTTCCTGCGTTTTTGTTTATGTCTCAAAAACTTTGCGCCATGTTACAAGACATGTCGTTTTGCCCATACTTCAATGTTTTGATATTTCATATAAACAAAACGAGAGTATGACACCATAGTCACACTCTCGTTAAAACTATATATCTTTTCTATATCTTCTTTGTCTCATTTCTTACCGTTAACAATGGCACATACACAGGAGTCACTCCATACATTTTCGGCTGTCTCTATCATGTCGATGATAGTGAAGATAGGAAGGATGATTCCCATGATACCTACTGGTGCACCAATACCTGCCATAAGGGAAAGGGTCAGGAAGTAGCAACCCATAGGTACGCCTGCATTACCTATTGCAGATATGACTGCTATAAGCAGCCACAGAAGCATGGTAGGAAGGTCGAGCGTCGTTCCTCCGTTCTGCATCACGAAGAGGGAGGTGACGAGTATAAAGGCAGCACATCCGTTCATATTGATAGTGGTACAGATAGGAAGTACGAAACGTGCCACCTGAGGCTTGACATTCAGTCGTTCCTCAGCCGACTGCATGGTTACAGGAAGCGTTGCCGCAGAACTCTTGGTAAAGAGAGCCATAAGAACGGCAGGCGACATAGCCTTGAGCACCTTGAGTGGATTAAGTCTGTTAGCAATAAGGAACAAAGGCAACACAATGAAGAATTGTATGAGGTTACCTCCAAGTATTACGGCTACATACTTACCCAATGAGCCAACTATGACTCCTGCCTCTACTTGTGCTGATAGTTGTGCGGCAAATGCCACGATACCAAGAGGCAATGCCCAGATAAGTGCCTTGATGAGTGCGAACAGCAGTTCCTGCAAGCCAAAGATTACCTTAGTGAGTGCCTGTATGTTCTCACTCTTAGGAATGAAAGCCAACGTAAGTCCTATGGCAGCAGCAACAAGAAGAATGCTGAGTACATTACCCTTGGCAAATGGTTCGATGACATTGTTAGGTATTACTCCGAGTATATGGTCATAATACGTTATCGTTCCAAGATTATCAGGCACATCCACCTGACCACTTGTGATGGTTTCAACAGGTAGATTATCTGGGCGAATGGCAATGTAAAGGATAAGTCCTACCATTGCGGCTGCAACAGTTGTAAGTAGTGTCCATGTTAGTGTGCGGAGGAATATCTTGCCTGTTTCTTTCTGGTCACCCAATGATGCGAGAGTCGTGATGACTGCCAAAGCTATAGTTGGTACTGCTACGAACTGGAACAGTCTTGTGTATGCTGATGCAAGAAATAGGAACAAACCATTCAACCAGTCAATATTCAACCATCCCAATATTGCGCCAACAACAAGAGCGGCGACCCATATTATGAGTTGACGCCCCTGAAATGATTTTTTGTTTTCTGTTGTTTTATCCATAATCATTATAAATACAAAAGAGCGAGCCTAAGAAGGCTCGCATGAGGAATTAGTTATTTATTTGCCAATAGTTTTATCTGCTGCTTAACATCTCTTTCCTCCAACTGAAGGAATCCCTGTTCGTGGTTATACTGCTGTCCATCGTTAAGAACCCACTCAAGGAACTGGTCAATGTCTGTGTCAAGATTTGCATAAGTAAAGCCAATATGCTCAACTGGGATGGCATCAAAATGATGATGCTCAAGAATATCAAGAGTAGCATCAAGATTGTTGAGAGCCTCGCCCTGCTCCTTCTTTACATTGAGAGGCAATACAGAGATGTTGCTGCGAATATTGCGTGAATTAAGGTCATAGAGGAATGTGAGTGAAGAGAAAGTAACTGACGCAGGTTCTTCCTCAATAGCGTTAAGAAGATAATAGTCATCGCCTGCTACCTTGTTGCCCTTAACGTCATCCTTTGTACGTCCGAAATAAGCAGCGAGGGCTGGTGTCCAGCTTGTGCTGTGGCTACCTGTGAACACTGTAAGTTTATCTGCCAACTTCTCCTTCTTGCTCTTGAATCCATCAATCTCGTCGTCATCGAATTCCTCATCTACGAAGAAGAGACGCTTCAAGTCCTTTGCAGACCATGTCTTGCGCTCGATGTCTGCCTTCAATGGATTAGCAGAAGAAGTGACTGGAAGCAACGCATAACGTCCAACAAAAGTAACGTCTGTACCTTCTGCCTGAACATTAGTAAGCACGAGGTCTGCATCCTTAGCCTTACCAGATACAATCTGAATCTGTACATTTGGACGAACAGCCTTGTATGCTTCTACCCATTTCTCAACCAACGCACGACCTGCCTTGTTAGTCTTGACTGTGATAACTCCGTCGTTCTGTGCTGTGAATGCTGAAGCAACTACCGTGCTCAATGCAAATGCTATAGTGAATATTATTTTCTTCATAATTGTCATGTTTTATTTTCTGCTGCAAAGGTACGGACTATTCTGCATATACGAAATCCCTAATGTGGGGTATTCTTATACCATGAATATGGTAGAGCAAGCCTCCCAGCCCCGAAGGGGGAGAGGGTAATTAACAATTAATAATTAACAATTAACATTTGCTATCCAGAACAGATGGCATAGCTACAATTAACTTTGAATTTTGAATTATTAATTTTTAATTAAATTACAGTCCCACACTCACATTCACATAGACATTACGACCTTTTTGCGGAATGTTACACCAGTCGGAATAAGTAGAATAACGACGGTCAAAGAGGTTCTCCACTCCAGCACGGAGAGAAAGCGAAGACTTACGGACAGAAAGAGTGTATTGAGCGTTGAGGTTAACAATAGTATAAGCCGCAGTCTCCGTCTCTCCATACTTTGGAGCATAATCTACTTGTCGTGAATTGCCTTTCACCTCAACCCTTGTCTGCAACTTGTCCCATAATGTGAAGTCAAGGCTTGAAGCGTATGCAAATGGTGAAATGAGTGGCAATGGGTCTTTGTCTGCATCACGTCCGACGGCATAGCTTGCCTTGCCGTACCATGAGAGCCAAGGAAGAACCTTCCACTGAGCAAAGAGTGAAGTGTTCACTATTGTTGCATGGTCAATGTTGCCATACACCTTTACACCTTCGGCGCCAACTGTCATGGCACTCAGACGATTCTCAAACTGACCGATGATGTAGTTGTAGAAGAAGAAAGCATTGGCATCAAGGTTGAGGGTGAAGCTTGTTGACGGATGCCAGTCAATGTTGCCATTTACCTCAATGGCACTCTCGTTCTTCAATCGTGGATTGCCTATATAGTCATACTGGTCGAACGTGTTGTTGAGATAATAGCCGTATGCCTCTGTGACGGTAGGAGCACGACTACCCCATCCTGCACCAATGTTGAATGTGTAATGGTTGATGGCTTTCTGATAACTGGCTGCAACCCTACCAATGGTCTGGTAATAGCTGTCCTTCATTCCCGGAAAGAACACCCTCAAAGCATGATAGCCCTCCTCGCTGTTCAGCTTCTGCCATTGCTGTGCTATCTTGGCTGTAAATTTCAACGTCTGTGAATGAGGAAGTGACAGCGCATCGCTCAAGGCAACACCTGTGTTCAACGTACCAACATCTGGCCATGTGAGCATGTACATAGGAGCTGCTCCTCCAGGGTACATAGTCATGTCGGCAAACAGACGGTTGTAGTAGAGGTCATAGTTGAACTGTATATCGTGAATACCCTTTGATGCTGAAATCAGACTGTACAATCCGCTTGTCCAACTTTTGCCAGGCATGTCCATGTGTATCTCTACGTCAGGACGTGTAGTGTCGTCCATGATGTGGGTGATATGATTGTAATAAACCTTTGTCTCCCATGAGTTGAGAACTGGATGCTGAAACAGTCGCTTGTATGAGAGAGAGGTGATGAAAGCCTCAGCCTTGCTTACGTCCATGTTGAGTGCAGGATAGCCAACATCCGATGCACGGTCATAGATGAATGTTCCTTCTATTATATTGTTCTCCGAAAGACGAGTGCCAAGATTAGCAAAGGCATTCACCTTACTGAACTGGGAGAAGTCAACCTCCCTTCCTCCACCTTCTTTATAGTTGTCCGCATGACGGTAGAATGCACCTCCATTGATATAGAATTTATCAGATGAGAATGCAGCATCAGCGCCATATACCTGTAAGTGGCCGTTAGCCTCATAGCCAGCAGAAGCATTGCCAGAGAAACGGTCGGCATCGAATCCTACCTTCCTTAGGCGGAGGTCAAGGCTACCACCTATGTTACCTGTAGATTGAGGATTACCGCTCAGTCCTGAGTTAAGACTTATGCTCTGGAGATTACCACTCTCCACGTACGAAGTAACAGGGTCCATCTTATCTGTACAAGCATAGAATATCTTCATGCCGTCGATGGTTGTGGAGACACGCTCCGTTGCCATGTTATTCACTACTGGCTCCCAAGCATAC
>CAMOVB010000142.1:0-8477 GCA_946626925.1 uncultured Prevotellaceae bacterium | reverse complement strand
TTCATGGAAGTCACTCCCCCACATATCGACAAGGCTAAATGTCTCTCCATACTTCTCAACAAGATTGGTATGAACCGAGAACAGCTTGTTGCATTTGGTGACGCTTATAACGACAAATCCATGATAGAATTTGCAGGATTAGGTGTGGCAATGGGAAATGCGCAACAGCCCGTAAAAGATGCCGCAGATTTCGTAACTTTGACAAATGATGAGGGAGGAGTAGCGTTCGTAATCGAAAAATTCTGTCTGTAACCATATATTTCCCCCTTCCCAATCCACCATGGACAAAGGGAACACACGCAAGTAGCACGCGCTCATAAAAGACAATATGCACACAAAAGAAGAAATGGAGTCACAAAGCAATATTGATATTTCTGTCTTTTTGCAAAAAAAGGCGATTTTATCAAAAAAAAAGTGTCAAACATTTTGTCAGTTTCAAAAATTGTCATACCTTTGCACTCGCTAAACGAAAGGAACACCTCGCAAGGTTACTTTCAAAGGCACAATGGTGCGTTAGTTCAGTAGGTTAGAATACATGCCTGTCACGCATGGGGTCACGAGTTCGAGTCTCGTACGCACCGCTGAAAAAGAGAGTTTGTTCAGTCTCTCTCCTCTACATAAAAACGGAACACAATGGTGCGTTAGTTCAGTAGGTTAGAATACATGCCTGTCACGCATGGGGTCACGAGTTCGAGTCTCGTACGCACCGCACTATCCGATTCAAGATTTCTTCTTGAGTCGGATTTTTGTTTTTATGGCGTAATAAAAACTTTTTAGGACACAGAGCACACAGAAAATCAAGAATTCATCATAGACTCTGTGTTGTAAAGATACGAAAAAAGCGAAGATGCAGATGTGCACCTTCGCTTTTTTATTACTATTAAGAATCCCCAAGGGATTAGTTGAACCACTTAACATAGCAGAAATCCTGACGATGTGGGAGGTCTGCATTCTTAGGGAACATACGGTAAGCAACCTTGAAGCTTCCTGCTGTAGGAATGATGTGAGTACCCTCGAATGTAAATAGATTACCCTCACGCTTTGTTACCTCAAGAGGCTCTACCTGTGCCACGTGGTCGCGACCTTCCTCGTCTGTTACGAGAGTTACAAGCTCAAAGCCTACAGCGTCATCAAGACCCTGCTCGTCAATAACATACTTCAAATGATACTTCTTACCAGAAACGACTACGCCATGCAACATATCCTCTTCCTTCTCGCAAGATACTACGTTGATAGCATCCCAACGGCTTGCTACGAGTTCCTTCCATGCAGCAATTTCCTTTGCCTTCTTGAAGTTGTCTGCAAAGAGCTTAGCACGACGCTCTGCAAGTGGGCAATAGAACTTTGTGAAGTAGTCGTCAAGCTGACGCTTCATAGTATAGTTTGGAGCAATCTGTGCGATAGAGTTCTTGATAGTCTTAACCCATCCCTCAGAATAGCCCTTAGCGTTCTTGTTGTAGTAGAGAGGGAGAATCTCATTCTCAAGGAGAGAATAGATAGTAGCAGCATCGAGCTGATCCTGCTGAGCATCATTCTGGAATGTACGCTTCTCTGTAAGTGCCCATCCAGCCCCCTCACGGTAGCCCTCAAGCCACCATCCATCGAGTACGGAGAGGTTTACGACACCATTCATGAGAGCTTTCTCACCTGATGTACCTGATGCCTCGAGTGGACGTGTTGGAGTGTTCATCCAGATATCCACACCTGTCACAAGACGACGTGCGAGCTTCATGTCGTAGTTCTCAAGGAAGATAATCTTTCCGAGGAACTCAGGACGACGGCTAATCTCGTAAATCTTCTTGATAAGTCCCTGTCCTGCTCCATCTGCCGGGTGAGCCTTACCAGCGAAGAGGAACTGTACAGGCTGGTCAGGATTGTTGACAATCTTGGCAAGACGGTCAAGATCTGAGAAGAGAAGGTGTGCACGCTTGTATGTAGCGAAACGACGTGCAAAACCGATTGTAAGCGCATTAGGGTTAATCTTCTCTACGATTGACACGATACGTGATGGGTCACCCTGATGCTTGAGCCAATCAGCCTTGAACTCTCTCTTGATGTACTCGAAGAGCTTGTTCTTGAGTGCAACACGAGTATTCCAGACTTCCTCATCCGGTACTTTATGTATAGCTGCCCAGATCTTCTCGTTTGACTGGTCAGAAAGATGTTTCTTATCGAAATACTTAGCGTAGAGTGCCTTCCACTCTGATGCTGTCCATGTTGGCATGTGAACACCATTTGTCACATATCCTACGTTATGAAGCTCCTCTGGGTAGTAGCCCTTCCAGATTGGGTTGAACATCTCCTGTGACACCTTGCCGTGAAGCCAGCTTACACCATTGCACCATGTACATGTGTTACAAGCGAATGTTGACATACAGAAACGCTCACTCTTGTCTTCTGGATTTGTACGACCCATACCGATGAACTCATCCCATGAGATACCAAGACGTGCCGGGTACTGACCCATGTACTTGCCGAAGAGAGCCTCATCGAAGTAGTCATGACCAGCAGGTACAGGAGTGTGTACAGTATAGAGTGAAGATGTACGTACAACCTCAAGTGCCTCGTTGAATGACATGCCGCCCTCAACGTAGTCAACAAGACGCTGAACATTTGCGAGTGCTGCATGTCCCTCGTTACAATGGATGATATCCTTCTGGATGCCGAGCTTCTTGAGAAGAAGCACACCACCGATACCGAGGAGAATCTCCTGCTTGATACGGTTCTCCCAATCACCACCATAGAGTGCGTGAGTGATAGAACGGTCAAACTCTGAGTTCATGTCATTATCTGTATCGAGGAGATAAAGCTTGACACGACCTACGTTGACTGTCCACACGAGTGCATGAACTGTATAGTTGTTGTATGGAACGTCAATAACAACCTGATTACCGTTCTCATCAAGCTCGCGCTCGATAGGGAGTGATGCGAACTGCTGAGCCTCATAGTTGGCAATCTGCTGTCCGTCCATAGAGAGTGTCTGAGTGAAATAGCCGAAACGATAGAGGAAACCTACGGCACAGAAATCAACGTTAGAGTCAGATGCCTCCTTAACGTAGTCACCAGCGAGGATTCCAAGACCACCAGAGTAAATCTTGAGCACGTGGCTAAGACCATACTCCATACAGAGGTAAGCTACTGATGGACGATTCTTGTCTGGTTCAACATCCATATATGCACGGAACTGAGCGTAGAGCTTGTTTACTCTGTCAAGGACAGTCTTATCCTTTGCGAGAGCCTCAAGCTTCTCATAATTCATACGAGAGAGGAAAAGCACAGGATTGTGGTTAACCTCCTTATAGAGAGCTGGATCGATGTCACGGTAGAGCTGCTTAGCCTCTTCCGTCCATGACCACCAAAGGTTATGCGCGATTTCATCCAATGGCTTGAGAGCCTCTGGAATGTTTGGTTTTACACTAATCTCACGCCAGTTAGGCGTGCTTGCATTACTTGCTTTAATTTTCATAATAATAACTATTTAATTGGTTATTTATTATTACGGCTTATTCTGACGATTATTTGACACGAAGAATCAATGCCAAGGAACTATATCCATTATCTCTTCTTCGTCAGAAGTATGCCTTATATGTTTCTCTAATTAAAGTGGCTTTCAGCCAATGCGCTCGTTACGCTTATTGAGAGCAAAGTCGTATGCCTCGTGGTAATACTTGATAAAGTGCTTCCACAGGGCTTTTTCTGCCACTTTCTCTGCATTCTTGCGAGCTTCTGCCACTTCTTCCTCGGTCATCTCTGAGAATGAGAGTACGGTATTCTTGATTACCTCTGCCACATCCTCAAAGTTGTAGTCGGAACGATGTACTGTCTTCACACCATCCTTGAGACAGCTGTAGCCTCCCACAAGGCTGTTTGCCCAAAGACCGAAACCAGCAAGGTCGGTCGTGATACAAGGAACATGGAAGGCAACAGACTCTGTTGGAGTATAGCCCCATGGCTCATAGTATGAAGGAAATACCGTAATGTCATTACCGATGAGAAGGTCATAGTAATGCTTATCGAATATTCCGTCCTTTCCATCAAGGTAACAAGGAACAAAGATGAGGTGAACCTTGTCCGATGGATAGTTGTTCATGCCAAGCCATGCCATCTGACCGAGCACCTTGTCATTCCATTGCTCGTTGAAGTCGTGAGTGAAGCGTGGGTCTCCCACTGGCTTTCCCGTCTTTGCAGAAGACTTCAAAGCCTCTTTGAGATCCTCACGGGCACCCTTTATCCATGCAGGAACCATCACGAATGCGAGCACCTGTTTATTAAGTCGGGAGTCAAGACGAAGTCTGTTGAAAGAGTCAACGAACAGGTCTATTCCCTTGTTCTTGTATTCATACCTGCCACTTGTCGTCACGATAATGGTATCGTCGCCAAGTTCCGTACCCATGAGGGTGTTTGCCACGTGGAGGAGAGTCTTGCGCGCCTCGGCACGTGCCTGTGTGAATGCCTTTCCCTTTGGCACGAAGTCGTTTTCAAATCCGTTCATGAGGATGACGTCCGCAGGCTTGTCGAGAAGTGACTCACACTCCTTGCCTGTTATATCAGACACGGTAGTAAAGCAATCGACATTGTGCGCTGCCTTCTTCTCAACAGAGTGCTTAGCCTCAACGTTAAGCTCCATAGCCATCTGGTCGCCATTATAAGCCTGCAGATAGTCATAGAGAGGCTTTCCGTTGCCTGCTATGCTTCGACCGATGGTAGTGGCGTGAGTCGTGAAGATTGTAGCAATCTCTGGTACGTACTTCTTGATGTAGAGGGCTGAGAGGCATGTCTGCCACTCGTGTGCCTGAAACACCACGTTATCCTTAGCCGTAAGTCCGAAGAAACGGAAATAGCTTTCCACAACCTTTCCTGCTGCCCACGAGAAGACGATGCTCTCGTCATAGTCGCCGTATGAATGGAGTGAGTCAACCTGGAAGTTTTCCCAAGCCCATCCGAATATTTCGTTACGCTGCTGCAAGAATGGTAAGAAATCAACGAGAATTGCGATTGGCTCTCCTGGGACGTTCCATCGTCCTATACGAATGTTCAGCCCATCGTTTTCACGAGCCGCCTCTTTCCACTTTGCCAACAACGACTTGCTTTCCTTGAATAGAGGATTCTGTTTACCTATCCAAAAATCAGGACCGATAAAGAACACCTTGTCCTTATGCAAACCCTGAAGCGTCTTTGCCCGAGTTGATAAAACCGTATAAATGCCTCCCACCTTGTTACATACTTCCCAGCTTGACTCGAAGATGTATGAGGGAGTTAAATTTTTATGGGGCATAATATTACTTTTGCTTTTATTGATTTTTATATTTTAGTCAGATAAATCCAAAAAATCACATTACTTTTACCTCGGACATATTTCAGATAGATTTCTGTAAAGTTAACAATCGAACCCCAAAAACACCTAAAACGTTTCCGAATCGTAACCGAGAATATTTCCTATGAATTATCGTTAATTTTTTGGGACATATCTTTTACGTTTACTTTTAACGATGGCAAAAATATGTATTTATTTTCGTATAGGAAAGAAAAAACACAAAAAAAATTAGCAAGAATAGCGATTTACATCAATTTCTTGCTAATTTATAAGCATTGAATGCATTTTCGGACAGATGCAAATTACAATAGTGAGAGCAATTTGCATTTTTACATTTATTCACATTTCATACCAAAAATGTCACCTGCATAAGTTTCAAAAGGATAAGATTTTTGGAATCGCACACGGAAATTCGTCATTTTTACATTTTTTGCATTATCAACATAAACTCCATATGTCTTTCCCTTGACAAAACCCTCACCTACACAAGGACGTTTGTCGTACACCCCACCCTCATACTGGGTCTTTTTCTGCAAGACGAGATCCACATTGTCAAGATACACGTTGTTCACCTTGCCTTCCGTATCGCCTCCGATGTAGCAACCGTTCTCGCTGTAACATTTTATATTATTAAAATATATCTCACTCACCTCACCACATCTGCCTTCCTTGGCTCCCTTAGGGAATCGCCATCCTGCATCCTTGTGGTTGCCCACGGCACGTGGGAATGAGGTCACGTATATGGGCTCAGCCTTACCGCACCACACATCGCTCCAGAGCTGACACTCCACAATCATGTTGCTGAACACGACATTCGTAACCGTGCCCTCGTCTCTGTTCTGTATGCCAAGACCACGGTTGCTGGCACGGATAATACAGTTGTCGAACACCACGTTGGCTATGCTGTCCATGTTCTCTGAGCCTATCTTGATGGCACATGAGCGTGAAGTCATGACACAATTCGTAACCGTGATATCTTTGCACACGCCATACTTCTCATACTCCCTTCGGTTCTTGAGACAGATGCAGTCGTCACCACTCTCGATGAAGCAGTTTGAAATGCGCACCTTGCGTGAATGGTCGATGTCTATTCCGTCACCATTACGAATCTTGAGGTTGTTCATCAGGCTTATACCGTCAATGTTGGCATCATAACAACCTACGAGGTGAACCGTCCAGTATGCTCCGTTGCATATTGTGACATCCTTGATGGAAAGACGCTTGACGTCAATAAGCGTTAGCACATGCGGACGTGGGTCAAAAGGACCGTTCAGAGGCTTCAACTCGTAGGAGTCAAAGAGTTCCTTGCCCATGAAGTCCACTCCGCTGCCATCTATCGTTCCTCTGCCTGAGATGGAAATATCCTCCGCTCCGTCGGCATAAATCCACATCATACCCTCTCCCTCGTTTGCCCCGAATGCGCTCAGATGATAGACACTCTCATCGGGATTGCACTTTAGCGTAGCATTCACATCAAGATGAATATCCACTCCCGACTTCAATCGTATAGGACCTGCGAGAAACGTATGTCCTGTAGGGAAGAGAACCTGTCCACCACCCTTTCCCGAGCACTCATCAATGGCTCTCTGGATGGCCACGGCATCATTCGTCCTTCCGTCACCCTTGGCACCGAACGACATCACGTTATATACATTCTCAGCAAACATATTGCCAAGAGACATTATTGTTGCAAATAAGAAGACAAGCAGTCTTTTCATAGTTCGTTGTATTTTTTATTTCCTCTACAAAGATAAGAAACTTCCATGACAAATACAAATTTCAACAAACTTTTTTCTTCGGAATTGAGCATACCAGCTGCACTAAATCCACAACAATCTTGTTTTTATGCAAAGACCATTAGAAATGGAACTTAATATTATATCAAAGCGTAACCACAAATGTAAAATTTTTTCTGCCAGTTACGCTAAATTTCAAACACAACATACACATATACAAAGACATACACGCAAAAGCGTAACTTGTAACTTTGTAACTTTCTTTTTTTCGTTTTTCACCTCCGAGTAGAGATAAATAGTTTATATATTATATAAATAATTATTTATATAATATATAAGTTTGAAGACTTAGTTTGAAAAATGCAAAAATTTACGAGTTACAAAGTTACAAGTTACGCTTTTACTCACTTATTCATTCAAAATCAATACATTGACTTTGCCAAAAGGCTTTTAAGAGTTACGCTCACCCGTTTTCTCTCCTTGGTAATCAGCACCTTGTACATTTGTCCACCAGAACATACATTCCTCCCCTTCCGTTCTGAAGGACAACTATTGCATACAACAGAATAAAACAGTACCTTTGCCCTGTAAAAAATATTGAGGAGCGATGAGGACTCATTGAGGAGGCAAATCCTACTTCAACAAGTCGAGCCAGTCAAAGAGGTCCTGCATCATCTGATTGTGATACTTGAACCACTTTCCGCATCCCCATCCGTGACCGCCAGAAGGATAGACGTGAATGGCTGACTTGACCTTGGCAAGCTTCAAGGCACGATAATACTCAGCTGAGTTGAGAGGTGGTACAAGGAAATCGTCATCCGAAAGAAGGATGATGGCAGGAGGAGTAGAAGCTGTAACCTGAAGATGGTTGCTGTACTTGTCCTCAAGCTCCTTTGACGCATTCTCGCCTATGATGCAGTTGTGCGAATCCATGTGAGTGTATGACTTATCCATGGATATGACAGGATAGAAAAGTATCTGGAAGTCAGGACGTGTAGCCTCAGGATTATGAGTGGCGATGGTAGAAGCAAGGTGTCCGCCAGCAGATGAACCGAGTACACCAACCTTATTCGGATTGATGCCCCACTTTACAGCATTCTCACGGATAAGACGCATAGCCTCAGTAGCATCGCTTATAGGCACTTCCGTCACACCCATAGGCATACGGTACTTGAGGACGATGGTAGCATAGCCACGCTTGGTAAGATGGTCAGCCCACTCATATCCCTCCTGACCTATGGAGAGCACACGATAACCGCCACCAGGGATGACGAGAACAGCCTTGCCGTTCTTTACAGAATCCTCAGGAAGGAACACCCTTATACTTGGTTTGAAGTTGCGTGCCTCATCATTATAAGGCTGCGTCTTGTCAATACCGTTACTGTTAGGCAGGCCGTTTTGCCACAAGTCAATGTCGAACGTCTTCT
>CAMOVB010000141.1:0-8478 GCA_946626925.1 uncultured Prevotellaceae bacterium | reverse complement strand
CTTGTAAAACCACTTTGCGATGGACATTCGTCTTTTTTACTCCACTTTAACTCCTTTTTAACTCCTTTTTAACTCCTTGCAAGCAAAGCGTCAGCTGAACTTGCGAAACTTGAATTTTAAAAATCACATTTGACCGTCATCACGCAGGGGAAAATTGATTTCCTTTCCCCCGAATTTTGCATCATATCCCCAATGATAACAATAACAATTATAACAATATTATTTGGACACACTACCCCATACGCCGAAACATCCGAGCATAGAATTCAAGTATATATATATTTAAATATATATACTTGATCTTATGAGCACGCATTCGAGTGCGTGTCCATTTTTATTGTTATATTGTTATTGTTATAGTTTTCAGCGAACAACAAAACAGCAAGCAACCGCCATATACTCATCAATGTTAGACAGTTACGCTCCCACATTAAAAATATACCAACAGATACAGTGACAACAATAACAATATAACAATAATATTTGGGCATGCATATACAATGCAAAGAAATGTACACATATACTTCAAGTATAAAGCGTAAAACTCATTCATAATGACACAAATTCTTTTTTTTACAATTATGTAGGATTGAATATTGTTTTTTTGGAAAAAAACAATTATTTTTGTACGATTATAAAGTATGTTCTATTGCATTGCAAATGTACATACCTTATTCACAATGTTATACTAATGTGATATATATACAGTTGTATTAGAATGTCAAAAAAAACATATAATGTAATAGATCTTTTTTGTGGCTGTGGCGGAATGTCACTCGGTTTTGAACAAGCAGGCTACAACCTCCTACTCGGTATAGACATGTGGGAGGATGCACTTGTAACGTATCGTCACAATCACAAGCAAAACAACACACTATGTGCCGACCTTGCAACACTTGATGTAAAAGATGTTAAGGACAAGATTGGCAATGAGAAAGTAGATGTCATCATTGGCGGACCACCATGCCAAGGTTTTTCCATTGCAGGAAAACGTATAGTTGATGACGAACGCAATACTTTGTACAAATCATTTGTCAGAATGGTTGAATATTTCAAACCCAAAGCCTTTGTTCTTGAGAATGTGCCTAACATCCTTAGTATTGGTGGTGGTATAGTACGTGATTCCATTCTGAAAGATTTTCGGGATTTAGGCTACACTGTTAATTACAAAGTTTGCCTTGCTTCTGATTATGGAGTTCCACAAAATCGTAGAAGAGCAATCTTTGTAGGCTTACAAGATGGTATTTCCTTTACATTCCCAGCACCAACGGTATCGGAACCAGTAACATGCAAAGAAGCTATTTCTGATTTGCCATATGATACAATAGAGGAAGGAGGAGCTTATCCTGTAGAACCACAAAGTGAATATCAACGATTTATGCGATTAGGAAGCGATGGTGTCTATAATCATGACATTACTATTCACACGCCTAAAACGCAAGAAATAATTGCAATGGTGCCAGATGGGGGTAATTACAAAGACCTTCCATCCGAATTACAAAATACACGAAAAGTTCATATTGCATGGACACGCCTTAATAGCAAACGTCCAAGTATCACCATAGATACTGGACACAACCATCATTTTCACTATGAATACAATCGTGTACCAACGGCAAGGGAAAGTGCAAGATTCCAATCTTTTCCTGACACATTTGTATTTATTGGCAACAAAACAAGCAAGTTAAAACAAATAGGAAACGCTGTTCCACCATTAATGGCAGAAGCAATAGCAAAACAATTAAAACAAAGCATTTAGAATCATGACATATAATCCAGAACATCAATACAGATGCACTATCATCCGTGGCAAGAGTCAGACTGACATGGAGGATTTATTGCCTCTTTATGCAAACATGATTCACAAATTCTGTCCATGTAAAGAGGATGCATTCAGGGAGTCTTGCTGCAGAACTCTCTCAAAAGCTTTTTTTTCGACAGAATCTTACGACAAACTGAGCGACAGTAATCTCAAAACTGTCCAAAATCATCTCACAGAGATTGCTGGAACATTACTGGGCTTATACTATCCTGTTTGTGAGGGCGGCATCACATATATATATGAGTCAGAATCTTGCAAATTTCTTGTTGAAAACAATGACTATCCTACTTTCTTCAAGAATCTATGTCTGAATTTTCAATTCCCAAATGGAGCAAAGTGGTTCAAATATATCCAAGAGGATATGGATGCAAAAATCCACATAAAACCATTCTGCTATGTTGTCAGTCTGTTGTATTACGCACAAAGCCAAGAAGACAAAGTTCTTTTGACAAAACAGGAGATAGGATATTATGTGCTTAACAACAGTGACGTACTCAAGGGGAATGTGCCAGTCAATGTTGTATATGACCGTATAATAAGTGACCGCAAGAATAAAATCAAACGAGAAAAACTAAGCGGTTCACATGACTGGCAACATATCAAAGAGCAATTCAATCTATTAGAACTGGCAAACATCGTAGAGACAGATGCAACATATATTTGGCTAAACAAAGATGAAGCCGAAAGCATTGCAATATTCATCAATAACAAAGACAACTTCAAATTTGATGCTTATGGCTATCCTATTTCCCTTACTAAGGATAGAGAAAAATATTTGGCAGATTGGAAAGCCGTTTATGGGTCATTCAACAAAGAACTGACAAACATAAACGCATCATCCAATGGTGGTATTATCATAGTTGGTCGTAATGAACAGACAGCAAAAGGAGGTGCAACAAAAACAACTATTGACATCGGAGATGAAGGCGAATCACTCGTTTTCCGTTTGGAACAAGAACGAGTGCGAAAATTCAAGGAACGTCTCGTGAACAAAGTACTCCTTCTTGGAAAAACAAAAGGACTTGGCTATGATATCTCCTCTATAGAAGCAGACGAGAACCCCAAGCAACCTGAATTTGCTCGTTATATTGAAGTTAAAGCGACAAAACGCACGACAGAGCCAAACTTTGACAATACAGCGTGGTCAGACTCTCTAAACCTAACAGCAAAAGAATGGATTGCAGCTCAACAGTATGGAGAATATTACAATATTTATCGTGTGTACTTCACTAAGAACAAGACATTTGTAGTTAGGATTCAAAATCCATTCAAAAAAGCCGAAGATGGTTTAATAGAAGTTTATCCTACTATATATCAAATGAACTTCGGTTCTGATGTAATTCAAAAAAGATATGCAGAATAAAAAACTGAAAGTTGCGTCTTTATTTTGTGGCTGCGGAGGCTCTGACCTTGGCATGATAGGAGGATTTGAATATTTGGGAACATGGTATGACAAACTTCCCTTCGATATTGTTTATGCCGTCGATTTTGACCATTGGGCAGTTGAAACATACAACAAAAACTTTGAACACAAAGCCGTATGTGCCGATGTAACCGAAGTCAATTTCGCCGATGTCCCTGACGTAGACGTAATGATCGGAGGTTTCCCTTGCCAATCATTCAGTACCGTCAATCCGACAAAAGACACGAACGACGAGCGTGCCAACCTATACAAGCAGATAGTTAGATTCCTTCTGACAAAGAAACCAAAATATTTTATCTGCGAAAACGTCAAAGGGCTGATAACACTAAAGGGTGGCAGCATCATCAAGAAAATTGTTGATGAGTTCAAAGATTGTGGCTATCATGTGCAGTTCAAACTGTTAAAGGCTGTTGAATTTGGCATTCCCCAAAGAAGAGAGCGAGTAATCATTATAGGCATAAGGGAAGACATAGCATACAACTACGAATACCCTATGCCAGTTTGTAATGAAACACAAGAAGTTCCGCTCGGAAAAGTTATTGACAAACTCGACATAGAAGAAACGAAATACTATTTTTCAGAAAGAGCCGTCCAAGGTGTAAAAAATGCCAAGAACAATATGAAACGAGGGCTATGGCAGGATTTGTCAAAACCTTGTCTGACAGTTACCGCACACCTTGCCAAGACAAGTATGAATTCTCGCGACCCTATTCTTCTGGTAAACGCAGAGAAAGAACTGTATCGCAGGTTCACGCCACGTGAAGCCGCCAGAATACAATCATTCCCAGATGATTTTCGATTAAATCAATCTGAACCAAAATCATACAAGCAAATAGGCAATGCCGTACCTCCTGTACTTATGTGGTACGTATCTAACCAATTAGGCAAAGCAATATGTGGTTCATCATCAAGGCCAACACCCACAAGCGAGCAAAACTACAAAGACAAGTGCCACACAACGCCTAAATATATTCAATTGAATTTTTGGGACATGCTCAAATTATATCCTGACTTGAATCGAGATTCAATGACAGCAAAAGAGGATGAGAATATCCCATACGGCAAAAACGTGCATGGTTTCAATAGATTTGACGAAAATAGAATCATTGCAAATAAGCTCATAAAACTCGCAAATGAAAGGCTTTACATTTGTAATGGTAATATTTTTGACTACAAAGCATTAAATGCAAATGGAATAGTCGTATTCGTCAAAGAAGGTTTTAATCAAATCTCTTATGACCACGGACAGTTTGAACAAAATACGCATCAAGATGTCAAAGTTGAAACCATCAAATACGAAAGTTCAATTACAGAAAGCGATTTAGAGCACAAGTTGATAAAAAGCCTTGACACTATCGCAGATGCTGGATGCACCCAAATCATTGTATCATCAGCAGATATTAAGGATAAAAAAAATATAGAGAAAGATGTCACGATTATAGAGTTTTTGGACAAATGGCTATATAGTGACAAGGCAAATAAAGTAAAGAAAATAACATTAGTTGACAAAAATAATTTTAACATGTCATAATTCTTTCTTTTGAATCAAAAAATACTAACATTGGGGGATTTGTTCGTGATGTATTGCATGATGAAGAATCCCCCATTTTTACAAAAAGACGAAAACGAGGCCACCTTGTTATTACCGTTTTCTAAAAAAATTTTGGTTTTTGATTTTGCACTTTCGTAATTTGTTCGTACCTTAGCTGTCAGTTCGTTCAACATACAAATTTACGTATGGAACGCAATAAAAAGAAAGATATGAATGCTTTTGAGAAACGCTTTCGTACCTTGAAAAACAAAACTCAAAAAAACTAACATGGCCGTATATCAGATTTACAAATTACTATTCAATCGCTCACGGCAGAGCAATTTTCTGTCCGTGGCTGACGGAAAGTCATCTTACGATAATGCACAGGAACTTCTGGAGACTATGCTGGGTAACAAGTTGCCTATTACCAAAGAACAACGCAACAAATCACTTGAGCCACTGGAAAACTATGTGGAGAGACGACGTGAAGGCGTAACAGTACTTGTACTATGCAACAACAAGAAATACAAGTACAGGGAGAAAATGGAAGATAACAATGAATTTGAGTACCATCCTGGATGTCGCATAATCATAGACAATAGAATAGGCGTGGCTCAGATTGCAATTGAGAGGTCGCAGTCATTTGACGACAAGACTGATGCTGTACGCACCATGCTTGAGGAGGCACTATGCAAACTGTTCGACGAATATCAACTTACGGTTGAAATACGTGCAAAAAAACGTGAAAGCACCTTCTGGGATGCAGTTGACGAGCAATGCATAACATATAAGGACACCATTAAACAAGTAGTGTACGAATTTCCTGACCCAGATGAAGTCGGTCCTGTTGATGCCTCACAAATGATGTATGACAAATTGGCTATACTCCAAAGTCTAAGCGCATCAATGAATGCTGCAAAAGGAAAATTCCAAGCATTTTCAGACAAAAACAAGACTATCAAATTAGAACGAACATGCGAAGACATAGCACACATGGTAGAAATGTGTTGCCATAACGGCTACAATATTAGTGTACACTTCAAGCACTACGGATTGTATCGCTTTGGCAAGGAAATTAAGGCTCTAAGTCAACTGAAGGATGAAGATATCAACGAATTCATAACAGGTCAGACAATCATGGGCAAAGCTCCAGATGGAGAATGGGCACTCATACACTGGTTAGATGACGTAAGACAAATGACAGACAGTTACCAAGATGAAGAACCGATTGAAAAGAAACGAAAAAGACGCAATAAGACAGCATCTGAGAACGAATCCTATGTGGATAGCGTTGCAGAATCCGTGTAGGCACATGGAGTGTGAGCTAAAAAAGTTTCACCTTTCGCCAGAAGAAGTATTCTTTGAGTGTATAACAGTATTGGATGACATCAAAGAGAATCCCAAATACGCAAAGACGACGATAGAGGGACTTGCTGATCAAGTATTTATTGACTTCCGCGAGATTGACACAAGTTGTACAGACTCTAAGGAACTAAAACTTGCAACATGCGTTGTACTATATTCCTTGCTATCATTGCTAAACGAGACACAAACAGGATACTACACAAGGCTGTGCCTCTCTCTTACAGACAATATCCGCAAAGAAGGAGATGATGTTTACAACCACCTTGCAGAAATATTCAACACTCACATATTCACCACTTTCCAAGATGACGCCCTAAGTCTATATATCAGTAATTACATGAACGACAGCGAATTATGGCTCTCTGACGAGATTGGTGATTTACTGAAAACTGTTCCCAAGATGGTTGTTGAGAGCAACAAGGAAATACCAGAAGGAGATACTGATGACAAAACAGAGCAACTCACAAATCGCCAGCTAATATTACTCTTCGAGGTTATTCTGAACATTCCACTCACACCAGAATTCACAAACCAGAAAGCATTAGCAAAACTTTTATCCAAAGTATCTGGAAGAAGTGCAGAAGCTATCAGACAGAAAATAATGCAAGGGGTGAATTACGATGAACCATCAGTAAAGAAAGATGTGAAAGCATTAGTCTCACTAATAAAACCATTATCGCCAAGATTTGCAGAGATAATGGAAAATAACATAGAATAATTCCATTTTGTAGTGGGGGTGTAGTACTACACAGGTACTACACCCTCTATATTTTTGTACTCGGAAATCAGACACGCAGTCGGGTTTTCGGGTGCATTTTTTATGCGCTAAATTGTTTAATCAGAGCAGAAACAAAGGAACATATTCCTAAGGTAAAGTCGACAAAGCCAAAAGTTTTCCACTCAAAAAAACATTTCAATAATGAAACAGAATACACATAGCAAACAAGTGGAGGAACTCATAAAGCACCTTCCAGTCAAGTTGCGCAGGTACGTACGCGACGACGTGCTGGCAACAGCCATCGACAGGAACTACATCAGCGTGAACGACGACTGGACGCTCCACTGGGTGGCTGGCGGAAGCACCCTGCTGGCATACTTCTGCGGCAAGATGTGGTGTGGCGACTACGGCAAGCACATCCGCAGGAGCGGCAAGACGGTGTGGAAGAGCGGCATGCGACACTTTCCCGCCATAGAGCTGACCCGCCTGTTCGGTATTGACGGAATGAAACAGATACGCTACAACCGACGTGACACCGCACTTCCAGAATGCTGGCAACTCATTGACGAACTGTTCGATAGTCCACAAAAGTAAACATTCGGTAAATACCGTTTTCGTAACAATGCGTATAACTAAGTGAGAAACAATCTCAAAAAAAATAAACATATATAATTATGAAACCAAGGAAAAAAGGGCAAATCGTTCCGCAACTCACAGAGGGGCAACGACAACTGGTAAAGGGCAACATCACGTTTGCCCAGAACATGGGCGCCAAGTACGCCCGACTCGGACTCACCAAGGGCATTCCATGCCACGACCTGCAACAGGAAGCATGTATGGGACTATGTATAGCCGCCATGCGCTACGACCCCGGCAAGGGTATCAGTTTCAGGACATACGCCTACGACTGGTGCAGGAAGTACGTGCTCAGTTGCATATCGAACGAGGACTATGTGGACGGCGATGCAGACATGGTCTGCGACGTGACTGACGATGACGACTCCGCATGGCACAGCCTTGACTGTATAGAGCCGCTGCTCGACGTGCTCAGCCCGAAGGAGCGCAAGGTGATATGCTATATCTACGGCATACCACAGAGAGGACACAAGCCGTCAGAGCCAAAGGACTTCGACAGCATATCAGTCCTCATGCACCTGCACACCAGAACCGTCCACAGGATTTACAATCAGGCAATGGTGAAGATGGAAGAAAATTATAAATAGGAATAGCCCGTTCTTTTTAAATTTATTTGTTTATGACAATCGAAGGAATTGCAACAATCACAGAGAAGGGCTTCAGCTTTGACAGCGGAATGCCAAGTGACGAACCAATGCTCGACAAGCCTATGAGAATGCGCGGCACACTCGAGGTAGGAATCAACGCAAGTGTCAGATTCAGACAAAACGACCGCATCTACCTGCCACCAGAGGTGCACCGCATAGCACAAGGAGACGGCTACAACGTGCGCCGCACCAGCCGACACTACATCATACAGGTCAAGGTGCCTGTGGTGGAGAACCGCAAGACGAGCGAGGACAGACTCAACACAATCGTGCCAATAGTAATGAGCGAGATAACACTCGACAGGAAGGAGGTAATCAATGTATAGATTCAGCTAC
>CAMOVB010000140.1:0-8599 GCA_946626925.1 uncultured Prevotellaceae bacterium | reverse complement strand
GAATCTTAGTGTATTCAGGACGGTGGATGAAACAAACCATATCGGCATCCTGCTCGATGGCTCCTGATTCACGGAGGTCGGACAACTGCGGACGTTTGCTGTCTGGGTCGTTGGCATCCTGTCCCACACGGTTCTCTACTGAACGGTTCAACTGTGAAAGAGCGATAATAGGAATATTCAATTCCTTTGCAAGTCCCTTGAGGGAACGAGATATGGTACTTACCTCTTCCTGACGTGAGCCATATGACATTCCGCTCGCATTCATCAACTGAAGGTAGTCGATAATGATAAGCTGGACACCATGTTCACGAACAAGTCGGCGTGCCTTAGTCCTGAGTTCAAATACAGAAAGTGAAGGCGTATCGTCCACATATAGCGGAGCGTCATAGAGTTCCTTTATCTTGTAGTCGAGTTGTGGCCATTCGTACTCTGCAAGTCGTCCACTCTTGATTTTTTCACCAGGAATCTCACACACATTAACTATGAGACGGTTAACAAGCTGGACGTTCGACATTTCAAGAGAGAACATTGCAACTGGCTTTCGATTTGTAACCGCAATGTTTCGGCACATTGACAACACGAAGGCTGTCTTACCCATCGCCGGACGAGCCGCTATAATAATCAGGTCGGACTTCTGCCAACCGCTTGTAATCTTGTCAAGACGGTCGAATCCGGAAACAAGTCCACTCATACCGTCGTCACGCGCAGCTGCCACACGTAACATATCGTAGGCCTCCTTTATCACAGGGTTAATCTGTGTAAAGTCCTTCTTCATATTGGTCTTTGAAAGCTCGAAGAGTTGTCCCTCCGCTGCCTGCATGAGTTCCTCCACATCCTGTCCTTCATCAAAGGCCTTTTTCTGTATTTCGCTTGCATAAGAAATAAGCTGACGTGCAAGAGCCTTCTGCGCGATGATACGTGCATGGTAGTCGATATGAGCAGAACTCAGTACCCTATCGCTCAGTTCCGCAATACGTGCAGGACCACCCGCCTGTTCAAGTTTACCTTGTCGGCGCAGCTCCTCCACCACGGTCAAAGTATCAACAGGTTTATTCTCACCAGCCAAAGTCTGGATTGCCCTAAACACATGTTGGTTCTTGCTGTCATAAAAAGATTCAGGTTTGAGATAGTCAGATACTTGTCCGAAAGCATCCTGCTCTATCAGACATGCACCAATGACCGCTTCCTCCAAATCGAGGGCTTGAGGTTGTAAACGTCCGTATTCACTTTGAGCAGGAACATCGGCTTTGCCTCTGCGTCTCGGTGTTGTATTTATATCTGGCATACTTAGTTTCTCTCCTTTATCTCTTTAATACATATTTCTTTCAAATCCGTTGCAAATGTAGAAACATTTTTCCTAACGGAGAGCAAATCACACAAAAAGATATTAACACTACACATCGCACTATGTTGATAACCCTGTTAATAACTGTTCAAAACTGTTAATAACCCTGTTAATAACTACAAACAACTATTTTCACACTATTGGTTTTCATTTATTTATAAAAAAAGTACACCCACAGACAATTCTTACTATTCATGATAACAACTTATGTAACCATACAACTCGTTTTTATGGGCTTCAGAAAAAAACGAGATGTGTTGTTGAAGGAACATTCATCGAAACAATTGCAATCTCCACTTTACAATATTGATGTTTTAAACATGATAATAAAAGAATCTTTATAGTGTTAAGACAAAAAGCATGTTTATTTTCACCACATCTTGTAGTTAAGATTTATTTTTGCTTTCGATGAATCTAATATCTAAATATACAAATATTTAGATGACGATACCAATAAATTTTAAAATACATATTATGAAAAAGAACATCTTTTCAATCATTACGGCGATAGCAATAATGATGTTTTCGGCTTGTACAAGCGATGATTTAGTGAATAACCATGAAAGTGACGATTATGTTACCGTGCGCTTCTTTGTGTCAGGAGTCAATATCTCACAGACAATGACAAGAGCGAACACTTTGCAAGATGCGTTTTCAAAGTTGGATTTGGTACTTTACAAGGTCAATGAGGATGGCTCATACACCAAATACAAGGAATGTACACAGGAGAGTTCTTCCACAACATTCGGAATAGTCAATCTTGAAAACGTAAAGTGCGGAACATATAAGCTTGTGGCATTAGGTCACAACGACAATGAACATCCAAATATGTCAGACCCAACAAACATTGCTTTCTCTAAATATGTTGACATATATGGACATACTGCAGACATAACAATCTCAAAAACGGCAACCAACAACGTAGAAGTTCCATTTGTACACAAATCTACCAAGATTTCGTTTGATTTCAACGGCTACATCCCAGATGAGGTTCAGAAAATCCAATTTTCGATTGATGGTGCAAGTAATGTGTATAATGCCATTACAGGTTATGCATCAACAACAACCACACGCGTTGCAGCCATCAACATATCACAGGACCAGAGGTCTAATGGCAAGCTCACCACATCCACATACACTCTTCTAAAACAGGAGGAACTCAACTCTGAAAATTCATATGTCAACATTACTATTGCTGGTCTTGACGCTACAAACAATGTGATAGACCCTAAAACATATAGCAAGATACCTCTAAAGATTGGCTACACCACCACATTCTCAGGTATCTTCTTCGACTATTCCAATCTTTCATTCTCTTTTTCCGTAAATGCAGATTGGACTGATTTAAGTACTATAAATATGTAAAGACATAGCATATATTCAAGTCGTATAAAAAGAAAAAAGGAATCCCTATAAGGATTCCTTTTTTTTACAGAGCTATCATCGATGATATTATTACAAGTTGATTGCTGTTTCGAGAGCCAATTCCATCATTGTACGGAAAGCATTCTGACGGTCGTCGGCAGAGAGTTCCTTCTTTGTGACGAAGGAGTCGGAAATGGTAAGCATACATGCAGCTCCCTTACCGAGCACCTGAGCATTGTGGAAGAGAGCGAAACTCTCCATCTCAACACACTCTGCTTTGGTACGGTCACGAAGTGCCTCCCAACCTCCAAGCTTAGGGTCAGTATAGAAAGCATCTGATGAATGAACCTTACATAACTTACAATCGATACCAAGTACCTTTGCCTTATCAAGGGCAACCTTGTTAATCTTCTCGCTTGGATACTTGACTTTCTCCTTATCACCATTCTGACATTCTGCGTATGTAGAATCGCTGAAAGCAGACTCGGCAAGGCATACGTCGAGCACATCAAGACGGTCGGTATAGCTACCAGCAGAGCCTACACGGATAATGTTCTCTACTCCGTAGAAGTTATAGAGTTCCCATGAATAGATACCTATGCTTGGCATTCCCATTCCACTTGCCATAACCGACACTGGCTTTCCCTTATACTTACCTGTGAATCCATATACGTTGCGTACGGAAGTAACAAGCTCAACATCTGTTAGGAATGTGTCAGCTATAAACTTAGCACGTAGTGGGTCGCCTGGCATCAAAACAGTTTTTGCGAATGCACCATCAGGTGCGGTATTATGAGGTGTTGCCATATTTTTAAGTTTTTAGGTTTGTAAGTTTTTGAGTTCTTAAGTTAATAAGTTTTAGAGTTTGTTCTATTATAAGTGGAACGTAGCTCAACTATCAGAATTTAGCCCATTCGCGAAACATGAGATATAGGAATTCTGTGTTACCTATTATGTAACGTCTCCACATTCGCTTAGGTTCCTTGAGAAGACGATAGAGCCATTCATAGCCTGCCTGTTGCCATGCAAGAGGAGCACGCTCAAGCGTTCCTGCAAAGAAGTCGAACACGGCTCCTACCGTACCACAATGACAATTGATGTTAAGTCGCACCCAATTGGAGTAAGCCCATTTCTCCTGCTTAGGTGCTGTCATACCTATCCAAAGGAGGTCGGGGTCTGCATCATTGATTGCCTTACACATATTCATATTGTCGGTAAGTGTAAATTGGGGACGAAAAGGTGGCGAGTAAGTGACAACGTCAATATTCTTGTACGATTTGGCAGCCTGCTCACGTATCTTGCCAAGTACACGTTCGGAACTTCCCATGAACATGACAACTGGACGTGTGCGCTCAGGATGAACCTTTTTCCAGTAAGGAACAGTCTTTTGGTTCTCAAGCGGTTCATTCATGCGTGACATCTCGTACACGAAAAGATCCCATCCTGCAATTCTTTCCCAAGGCTTAGATTTTGCGTTCAAGATGTGACATGCCCTGACTATACTAACACCATCTGGTATAAGCACATCCCCGTACATCAAAGCCTCCTCAAACAGAGGGTCTTTGCGTGCGTTATTATAGGAAAATGCATTTATCGTGTTTATCAGCAACTTTCCCTCTGGAAGTCTATCAAGTTCAGACTTGCTTATCAACAATCTTAAATTCTTTACGCTAATCATTCTCTTGAGTTATTGCGTTCTTGCCCCAATTACATTTCTCCACAAAGGTAATATTTCCTCTCTAATGCACAAAAGATTTTAAGGATTTTTTTCATAATTCGGAATGAGGAATGAGAAATTAGGAATTGTTTGATGGTTCGCAAAGCTACCTTCAAAGGGAAATTATCAATTACTCATTACTAATTACTCAATCCTCATTACCTTTATGCTTCCAACTGTCCTATTATCTCTTTTACGGACTTGCAACCATGATTGTCCAGCCATTCGCTTATACCATTAGCCACCTTTAGAGTTATGGCTGGGTCAACGAAATTGGCTGTTCCAATCTCTATTGCTGACGCACCTGCAAGAAGGAACTCTATTGCATCATGGGCATTCATGATACCGCCAAGACCAACGACTGGGATATTTACAGCCTTTGCCACCTGCCATACACAACGGACGGCTACTGGCTTGACGGCAGGTCCACTCATACCACCAGTTGCAATACTGAGGACAGGCTTGCGCTTCTCTATGTCAATGACCATACCCATGAGAGTGTTGATAAGCGAAACGGCATCAGCACCTGCATCCTGTACGGCAAGGGCAATATCCGTGATGCTTGTCACGTTAGGCGAAAGCTTCACGATAAGCGTCTTCTTATATGCCTCACGAACGGCACGAACGACACTTGCAGCTCCGTCCGTAGTCACGCCAAATGCCATACCACCCTGACGCACATTAGGACAACTAATGTTAAGTTCAATAGCTGGTATGTTGTCAAGTTCGTTGATGCGAGCAGCACACTCGGCATAATCCTCAGGACAAGAACCAGACACGTTGACAATCATGTTGGTCTTTATATCCTTAATCTGTGGATAAATATTCTTGCAGAAATAATTCACCCCCTTGTTCTGAAGACCCACACAGTTCAGCATACCGCTTGCAGTCTCCACCATGCGAGGATAGTCGTTACCCTCACGAGGATTAAGCGTAGTACCCTTGACGATGATACCACCTATATCTTCAAGATTTACGAAATCCGCAAATTCCACTCCATAACCGAATGTTCCTGATGCAGTCATTACAGGATTCTTCATCTGAAGACCTGCTATATTTGTACTCAAATCTGCCATAATCAAAATAATCTTTTATGAGTTCATTAAAGTTCCCAAGTCAACTCTTCTATTGGGAACACAGGTCCTTCCTTGCAGACACACACATTACCCCTGACTGTCTTCTCCACACAACAAAGGCATGCTCCAAGACCACACGCCATCATGTTTTCAAGGCTCACCTCACAAGGTATCCCCTTAGACTTAGCATAACGTGCCACACTCACCATCATAGGCTTAGGACCACAAACGGAGATACGGTCGAAAGTCTCATTTTCGAGTAATGAGTGCTGAGTAACAAATCCTTTCTCACCTTCGCTACCGTCTTCTGTTGTCACATATACAGGAGCAATAGATTTGAACAGTTCCTGCTCAAGAAGGTCTGCCTTTGAACGTGCGCCAAGAAGGAATACAGGCTGAGCACCAGCCTCCTTAAGTTCCTTGCCATAGTTGAGGAGAGGAGCAACGCCTACTCCACCACCCACGAGGAGCACCTTCTCACCTGCCTTCTGCATAGGTGAGAAACCATTGCCAAGAGGGAACACGAGGTTAAGTTTATCACCTGCCTTGAGTTCTGCAAGCTTGTGAGTGCCCTCACCTACCGTCTGGATAAGCAACCACAACTGGTTCTTTTCCTTGTCCACATAATTGATTGAGATAGGACGGCGAAGGAATGTCTTAGGGCTACCCTCCACCTTTACTTCAACAAACTGACCTGGCAACATCTCTGGAAGAGGTTCACTGTCTGTCAGCTTCAAGAGCACATAGCGTGAGTGTGGGAACTCCACCTCTGCTACTGTCAAATCTTTTACGTATTTCTTCATATATGTAGTTGTTATTTCTTTCTTCTATAACTCCTATATTCCCCATGCCGCTGGCTTGCACTCTGCTTCCACCTTCTTCTCAACATCATCAGGGAGAGATGGGTAGAAGTCAATACCAGTGATGCTCTCCACACGGTCAACCGTAACGCAATAGTCACGGATATCCTTATTAGTCTCAGCATTAGGATAGATAAAACCTATAGCCTTCGGATTCTTGCCAATCATGAGCACCACCTTGAAGAAACGGTCAGGAACAGCAATCTTCAATCCTTTGCGCTTGCCGATAGTCCTTGGATTCTTCTTGTCGAAGATAGGACCACACACGATATAGAGTTCAGAATAATCCTTGACCCACTGACGACATTGCTCCTCCAGCTCCTTCCAGTCACCCGAATTGAGGTTATGGTTCTGAGGACAGATGTTTGTCATCATGAACGACTGCATCATCGACATTTCCTCATGACTGTTGTCTGCCGCAGGACACATGTGTCCTCGGTCATAACCTGAACCAGAATAATCCTGAGTTTCCACACGTGAAGCCTCGCCTATCGTCTCATCGCCAATAAATGAGTAATTGGAACGTGACACCTTGCCATCAAGCCTGTCCTTGGTGAGACACCATGCCACATAGTTAGGGCACTTGGTTTCTATATTATATGATACGACAAAAGAGTTCTTGAAGAGGATAATCTCACCAGATAAAGGAGCAGGTTGCTCGAGATCCTCGCCTATGATACGTGACAAACCCTCAGAAGGAGCTTCAACATCGTTGGCGAGGTTACGTCTGCCCTTAATCTCGTCACTTCCCTGTTCTTCCGCCTTTGTTTCTTCCGTAGGTATTTCGTCCGTTTCCACGTCCTCCGTGTCTGTATTCTTGGCAAAAATCTTGGATTCCTCCTTCTTTTCCTCACCAAAAGGCAATCCAAACTTTTGAACGTATCCACCAGCAAGTAGGATGATAATGAATACTATATAAACGATTCTGTTCTTTTGTACTGAATTATTTCTTTTCTTGTTCATAAAAAAACACGCTATAATGTTTGTCTGTTTTTGATAAAAACCTTACCTTTGCCGTCGCAATTGCAAAAAAGCAACGCCGAATTGGCTCAGTTGGTAGAGCAACGCATTCGTAATGCGTGGGTCAGGGGTTCGAGTCCCCTATTCGGCTCTCAAAACATTTGCAAATATACACAGAAAAATCGACACTATCATAATGATAGTGTCGATTTTTTCGTATAGTTCTAATCAATAACTTTGAAACGTGCAAACTTGAGGAGCAGCTGCTTCTTGCCAAGGTTATTGAAGTTGATGGTAGCCTTCATCTGGTCACCCGTTCCCTCAATCTTCTCCACTACTCCAATACCGAAACGCTGGTGCTCGATATGCTTGCCCACGGCTATGCTTGCACTTGCCTCAGGTGACTTAGCACTCGCATTTGTTACGTTTGCATCTGTTACCTTTGACACACGACGGATACCCGTAACCGGAGTGAACGCATCCGTATTCTGCACCTTAGGAGTGAACGAAGACACGCCACCGCTGATATTTGGCATGGACACAGTTCTGGATGGCGCAGCAGGACGTGAATACGCATTATTGCTACGCATAAACTCAGGCTCGTCATTATACACGTTAGTCTTACGCTTCCATGGCAATTCCACGTCTGCCGAACGACCGAAAGAAGACTTAACCGTTGAACGACGGTCAAGGTACTCAGGCGCAATATCTGAGAGGAAGCGTGAAGGATTGCCAAACTCCATCTTACCATAGCGATAACGGCTCTTGGCATACGATAGGAAACAATGGAGCTCAGCACGAGTGATTGCCACATAGAACAAGCGACGTTCCTCTTCCATCTCACGCATGGATTCACACGCCATCTGACTTGGGAAAAGGTTCTCCTCAAGTCCTACGACAAAGACAGTCGGAAACTCCAATCCCTTTGCCGAGTGAATAGTCATAAGCGTGATTTTATGCTCATCGCCACCCTTGTCCGAATCCAAGTCAGACAATAATGACACTTCTGAGAGATAGTCAGTTATAGTCACATTATTATTATCTTCCTCCAATCGGCTCTGAACAAAGTCACTCAATCCACTCACAAGCTCGTCCACATTTTCCTGACGTACGAGGTCTTCAGCATCAGACGAAGAATGAACATCCGCATATATTCCGCTGTCAACAACAATTCCACGACCAACTTCCTCAGCATTTTCCGTGGCAGCAATACTCATATATTTCTCTATCAACTCACGGAACACGTTCACACGAGCCATAGTCGCATTTGACAAAC
>CAMOVB010000139.1:0-8650 GCA_946626925.1 uncultured Prevotellaceae bacterium | reverse complement strand
AAGTCGGGGCTTTGCGTAAAAAAAGAGGATGTGCCTATTTTGACACACCCTCAACGTCTTAAATGCATAGAAAAGAGAAAAAATAATCCTTTCTCTGTTCATCGTACATCTCACCTTATATGTAGAGAATCATCTGAGACGCTTGTTTTTTTTGATCATTCTTACACTAAGAGTATTTTGAGTAACCAGCCCCATCCCAATAATGGAGGAATAGGTTAGGAACTCCTTGTTTTGCAATCTCCATCTTACAAAATCAAGGAGGAGAATGCCCCAAAATATGTTGTACGGCATATTTTAGTGCCTCTTGATGCTTTTTCTATACGAATTATTTGGTGGTAAAAAATAAGCAAAATACATTTGCAATGTGATATTAAAATGATATCAAAAAAATATACAAAATAAAACAAAGAATTAACATCTAAAAACATTATTATTATGGAAACAAAAAATCAAACTGGTGAATTCGAGTTCAGAGGCGGTTCATTGAACGGCTTCCTCATGATTGCAATAGACATCATCCTTTGGCTGTCTGTTGTGTGGCTTCTTGTCGTAAGTATCGCTATGGAGTCTGTAGCGTTTGGAGTGCTGACGGCACTTCTCTTTATCGTTGCCATCATCTGCTCCTGCGGATTCTCCATGCTTGAGCCTAATGAGGCAAAGGTCATGACGTTCTTCGGCAAGTATGTAGGTACGTTTCGCAAGAACGGTTTCTACTGGCTCAACCCATTCATGAGCGTGAAGAACGTAAGCCTTCGTGCACGTAACCTTAATGCTGAGCCTATCAAGGTGAACGACAAGGCTGGTAACCCGGTACTCATCGGTCTTGTGGTGGTGTGGAGACTCAAGGATACATATAAGGCAATATTCGATATTGACACGGATGTGAGCGCAGCCAATCAGGTAGGTGCTTCTGCCGCTGCTCGTATGAATAAGTTTGAGAAGTTCGTGGCTATCCAGAGCGACTCTGCCCTCCGTGAGGTGGCTGGCATGTATGCCTACGACAACGAGGACAACAACGGCAACGAGATTACTCTCCGTGACGGCTCAGCCGAGATTAACGAGGTGCTCACTGCCAAGCTCAACGAGCGACTTGAGATGGCAGGACTTGAGGTTATGGAAGCACGCATCAACTACCTTGCGTATGCACCAGAGATTGCTGCCGTCATGCTCCGTCGTCAGCAGGCAGCTGCCATCATCACAGCACGTGAGAAGATTGTGGATGGTGCCGTGTCTATGGTCAAGCTTGCCCTCGACAAGCTCTCTGAGGAATCTATCGTTGAGCTTGACGAAGAAAAGAAGGCAGCCATGGTCAGCAACCTCCTCGTTGTCCTCTGTGCTGATGAACCTGCACAGCCTGTGATCAACAGCGGTACGCTGAACCATTAAAACGAATGAGGAATTAGGAATGAGGAATTGATTGTCCGCATTCCATATTTGAACTAACGAAAATACTTAACTGAACCCGCCAGCGTTGCTGGCTAAATTACCACTTTTTTTTAGGCATTAATTGTCATGAATTTGCCACGAATATTCATAAATATTTAATAGCAATTTGACAGAAATAAATTAATGACAATTCGTGGTCAATTATATGATAATTTATGCTAAAAGAATTATGGTAAGGTTGGTAATTTAGTCGTCATTAGCGACGGGTTCAGAAAAATGTTTTTATCTGTTTTTAATTGTTTTTATCTGTTTTTTCTTCGTCCGCTCCTCTGGAGCGATTTCCTCGTTGATAACTTAGAAACTTAAAAACTCAGAATTATGCTTGAATTTAGAAAGAATATATTTGTCAAGAAAATACCTGTCGTACTTGTCACGGGTGCGATGGTTGTGAATTTTATCCTGAAAATACAAAGGAAAATATATGAGCGTGGCGAAGCACCTGCTGTTATGTGGGTGTTTTTGGCTCTTTTTGTGGCGCTGTTTTTAATTGTGCTCGGTATGTTCCTGTGGTATCTTATTACGCGTCGTATGCCTGTAGTCGTTGTAGAGGAAGGAATCATCCACCATCGTGACTTGATTACGTGGGATAGAATTGATGGCTTTAGGGAGGAGCGTAAGGGACGAATCAGGATTCTCCTGAAGGAAACGGAAGGCAGGGATAGTGTCGGAGGTGCTTTTGCACGGTTCTGCCAGAAGTTCGGTATTCAGTCTTTTGGCAAATATCAGATTGACTATGATGACTACTCAGGTTCTGCATCCGAATTCCTGGAGTATCTGAAGTCGGAGAAAGCACGCTATACTGCACCAAATATAAAATACTGATATTATGGCTAAAACAAAGAATTTTATTCTTCGCCTTGACTCCACGATGATGGATGCCATAGAGGCGTGGGCGGCTGACGAGTTCCGTTCAACCAACGGCCAGATTCAGTGGATTCTTGCCGAGGCCCTCAAGAAGAGTGGGCGAATGAAGAAGCCAAAGAAACCTATTCCAATTGATGAGCCACCGATGAAAAATTAGGAATGAGTAATGAGTAATAGCCATTCGGACGGATGCTTTTTTCCTCATTACTCATTCCTAATTTCATTTTATTTTTTGCTCATAACTTAAAACGAAGAAAAAAAATTGTTTTTCAACTAAAGATTTTGTGATAATGGGAGTATATATAGTAGAACGTCGCAAATAAAGCGTGATGGAAAGAAAAGAGTTTGAACATATGATTCCAAGGCTGAGACCCTCGATGGTGAAGGTTGGTCGTAATTTCTTCGGCAATATGATGGATGCCGAGGATGTTGCGCAGGAGAGTCTCGTGCGTCTTTGGACTTATTGCGAAAGGCTCGATTCGGACATGAACATAGAGGCACTTGCCATCAAGGTTGCAAAGAATGTGTGCATGGACATATATAAAAAGATAAACAGCGCAGACATCGAGCCGCCCGAAACGCTTCTTGCCTCCTCCTCGGATATGTCGGATGCTGGGATAATGGCAGAAGACACACGGCAGAAGATTGACGAGGCAATAGAACGGTTGAACCCACGTGAACGCCAGTTGATAAGGGCAAGACACATAGACGACAGGTCAACCGAAGACATCTCGAAGGATACGGGATTGCCGAGGTCATCCGTTCAGAGCATGATTTCGGTGGCAAGGAAGAAACTTATCAAGGACTTACAAAAACGTTTAAGAGTATGATGACAGTAAATAACAATAACAAGAGCGCACAGGAACTGTACGAGCAGTTCATGGCAGAACTTGACGCTGGAGCAAGGGAATATGACAGTCTTGTTGCTTCGGGCAAAGCACCTGCACAGCGTGTGACAAAGGTCGTACCTCTGCACAAGGTTTCTTACCGTCGCTACTGGTATGCCGCAGCTTGTGCCGTTGCTGTCATCATGGGTGGAACATATTTGTACCTTGGAGATGATGCTGAGACTACGGACAGGGTAGTGGCACAGAACGTAAAGAATAATGGCGTGCCATTTGCTCCAACATCTGTCAACGTTGAGACAGTAGCCACACACACGCTTTTGATAAATGAGTCTGATATGACAAAGGCAGATTATGCTTTTGTAGCGCAAAAGGAGACAGAGGCAGAAGCGGAAGAAAACGTCTATACCGTAGAGCTTGACGAAATCGTGTTCCAGCCACAGACGGAAGACGTGTTGATGGCTATGTCCGCCACACGTCCCGATAATGAGATATTCTACACAGAGGCAATGGATGTTGATAATGTCCCTATGGTAGAGGACGAGATGGATTACGTAATAAGTGGCAAGTATATCTGTGCCAATTGTGATGACAACTCTTTGTATATTCGCGAATACTATATAACAAACAATTAGTCAAACAACTTTTTTGAAAAAATATGAAACGAATCTTTTTACTTATATTGACATGTGCAATTTCTTTTACGGTTAATGCACAGAATGAGTCTGATGAGGTGTTTACTGATTACGAAATAAATCCGGAATTCCCTGGTGGTAATGACGCCTTGGTTTCTTTCCTCAAGAACAATCTTAAATATCCAACTGAGTGTGTACGTGATAGCATAGAGGGAAGGGTACTTGTAAACTTTGTGGTTGGAAAGGACAGTATAATCCGTGATGTCAAGGTTATCAGGTCTGTCAATCCTTTGCTGGATGCTGAGGCTTGTCGTGTAATACGTCTTATGCCTAAATGGATTCCCAGAAAGCAGGGTGACAAGGTTGTGAGTACAAAGATGACATTGCCTATCACATTCCGATTGCCTAAGATTGGAAGGGCTAATTCTGTAGTCGCACATTTGATTGATGTGCAGAAGCCTAATGAAAATCAAATGTTAGACCCAAAGGGATTGTATAGGCTTACTATGATGTCATACGAAGGAGACAAGTCACCTGAGATTCCTAATTATGAACAATATAAATATATTGGCAATAAGAGCCTTGCAAACTTAGTGACTGTTCATTCTGATGAAAATCAATTTGTGGCACAAATAAGAACTGACGGTTTTTATCCATTGAAATATACAGGAAATACTCCGCAGGGTAATGATGGTAAGGGAGTAAGGATTACCAATAGTGGCTCAACTGGTTTTATGTTTACATGGTATTGTCGTAGTGAGAATAACAAGAAATTGTTCCCTGATAATAGCTTTGTGACGGAATGGTACAATAACAAGGAGGGTGTTTCTGACAAGATGAAGCAGCTCGTTTCGCTTTGCGAGATGAAACTTGAACCTGTCAAGGGAGACAATCTTATCGGCTGTTGGCATAGAGTCGGAATGATTACCAAGGTTGGTGGAAAGGAGTACCTCACACAGAGTAAGGAAGACGTGTATGCCATATATGACAATGATAATATGCTCGCTGTAAATGTTCTTGATGCAGAACGTGTTCGTGCTGTGATGAGATTGATTAAGATAAATAAAGTCAAGGATGGCTTCATGTACAATGGAATACACCTCAAGATCAAGTTCGATGGCAAGGATGTACATACTTTTACATATACAAAGGGTGATGGAACGGAGGTAACGGAGTTGTTTACTCGTTCCGGATTACCAGCCAAGTTCCAAGAGTTATTTGGTACGGATTCCAAGGGTGGTATTAAATAGTAAGTTAGTGTCGGGGCATAAACATCATGTTTATGTCCCGAAAATTATATAGTTATGGTGTGTGAATTATATGTTTGTACATAATATATAGGTCGGTTTCAAATAAAACTTGTATATTTGCAGACAGAAAGATAAATGTATATATTATGGCATTAGCAGTACAAGGTCAAACATCAGGTCAGTTGTTGGTTACATTGAGTGATGTGTCAATGATGAACAGTCTTAAGAAAGCAATTTCGTTGCTTAAAGGCGTTGAAACAGTCAAGCCTGTTCGTCAGCACCGTTTGTCTGCAATCGAGAAATCGATGCAGGAGGTTGAAAATGGTGAATTGTATGAGGCAAAAAATCTTGATGAATTGTTTCGCCAACTAAATGATTAGGTCTATGTACACGGTAAAGTACACAGGACAATTTAAGCGTGACTATAAGTTATGTAAGAAGCGTGGATTGGATATGTCGTTATTGGAGACGGTTATCAGAATCCTTGCTATAGATGGAGTTTTGCCCCCTCGGTATAAACCGCATAAATTGACAGGAAAATATGAGGGGTATTGGGAATGTCATATCTTGTCTGACTGGCTTTTGGTATGGCAACAGTTTGATGAAGAATTGATTCTGCATTTGACAAACACAGGCAGTCATAGCGATTTGTTTAAGAAATAATCGGATGCTTTGATTTGTTTCTGGTTATGTAAATATGATGGTGATAAAACAGAAATTAGACTACCATGAAAAAGTTTTTTCATGGTAGTCTAAATATTTTATCATCACCATGAAAAACATTTTTGATGGTAGTCTTTGTTTCGCAAATGTAATAATCTTATTTGAAATAACTTTATTTGAAATAAGATTATTACAAAATTGATATTTGTTAATGATATTGACTGAAAAGGGTTAGGGAATGTGCAATTACTAATAATAAAAGTTAAATTATTAAGTCTTTAGTAATTTTCTTTACTAAATCTTTCGTAATCTAAATTTTTAGTAATACATTTGCAACGTCAAAACTAAAATATTAGTAATATGATTAAGTCAAAAGAGAATCAGACATTGACAAAGGCAGAGATGGAGATAATGAACTATCTCTGGGATATGGGGGAGGAGGGCGGCTCCGTGCGTGACGTGCTTGCCCGTTATCCTGAACCTGTACCTGCATATACAACGACGGCTACGTTCCTCAAGATATTGACAGAGAAGGGATTTGTTACGTCAGAGAAACGTGAGAACGAGGGCAAGACCCTGTTCTATGTTCCTGCTATCTCACGTGACGAGTACCGTAGCAGAATAATGGATGAGGTGACCCACAACTACTTCGGTGGCTCATTCCGCTCCCTCGTCAGCTTCTTCATCAAGGAAGAAAAGATTTCTCCAGAGGAGATGAGTGAGATAATGAAGATGGTGAGTAGCCCCCCAGCCCCCGAAGGGGGCGGCCATCCGGGCTAATTGAGAATTGATAATTGATAATTAACAGCCTCGTCAAGGAACGATATTGTTCTGAACGGCCGCCCCCTTTGGGGGATGGGGGGCTAATAATATTTTAATATGCTCATATACGCAATAAAATCAATTATACTGCTCAGCATAATGTACATACCATTCTTGCTGATGCTCCGGAACGAATCGTTCTTCCGTTTCAACAGGGTAGTGCTGTTGGTGATAGTCATCCTGTCGCTTGTGTTGCCTCTGTGCGATGTGCATTTCCTGTCGCTTAACCTGTTCACGGCTGAGGCACAGGAGAATGTAATGGTGGATGTGGGCATACCTCTGTATGTCGTAGATGACGCATCCGTGGCAGATGCAGGCGAGGGCATGGCAGAGGAAACAAGTTTTCTCAGTTCCGTCAACTGGTGGGCTGTGGCAGCATGGATATATATTATAGGTATGTCTGTCACGATATGTATCAAGCTCGTGCAACTTGCCATGCTCTACCGCACCATTCATCGTGGAGTGCTGTGGACGGAGCGCAAGGATGGGGTACGTATCTATTGTCATGCTGGTGACATTACCCCTTTCAGCTGGTTTCGCACAATTGTCATTAGTGAGAACGACTATGAGGAGAATGCGCAGGTCATTATCCGTCACGAGATGGGACATATTGTGAATTACCATTCGCTTGACATCATCCTTGTGAACATCTGTGAGGTCGTCCAATGGTGCAATCCGTTGTCATGGATTCTTGTCGGTTCACTTAGGGACGTACATGAATATGAAGCAGATGATGCCGTACTCGCGAGCGGCGTCGATGCACATAGATATCAATTATTATTAATAAAGAAAGCTGTTGGCTCCAGTTCCTACGCCTTTGCCAATAGCTTTAATCACAGTTTACTTAAAAAAAGAATTACTATGATGGTAAGTAAAAAATCTAATCCGTGGATGCGTACAAAGGCTTTGTACATCATCCCTGTGGCACTCGTTGCCCTCAGCGCATTTGCCACACCTGAGTTCGTAGCTCCTATTGAGGAGGCAGTAACCAACATTGAGCAGGAGCAGTCACCTGTGCTTGACGGCATTATCAACGCTCTTCCATCCTCAGGCATAAGCTCTGCTGTAGAATCCCCTTCAATTCCTGTTACAAATGAACAGGAAACTAAGGGAAATGTAAGAGAAACATCAGAGACAGTTTCTGATGTGGAGGTTGCAGATTCTTCTGATATAAATCTTTCTGTGGTAAAGGATGGCGCAAGTATCATTAAGATGGCATCATCTATTGGTGAAGGTGGAGAACCTGCTATCTTTGTTGACAAAGTGAGATGTAAGGACATCAGTTCTATTGCCCCTGATGCAGTTGATCACATCAATGTCATCAAGAGTGCAGAAGCAATCAAGGAAATATATGGCGACAAAGAGGAATACAAGAATGGTGTGGTTGAGATTTTTACAAAGGATGGCACAAATAAACAAGAGCAGAAGCCTGTTCCTGTGTCAAGTTCAAACAAGGTGTTTGATGTGGTTGATGTTATCCCTTCTTTCCCTGGTGGTGATAAGGAACTAATGGACTACATTCATAAAGGGATTGTTTATCCAGAGTCATGTCTAAAGAATAAGAAGCAGGGTAGGGTTCTTGTCTCTTTTGTTGTAGAGAAAAATGGTTCTTTAAGTGACTTAAAGATTCTTCGCTCTGTCGACTCAGAATTAGATAAGGAGGCAGTCAGGCTTATAAAGTCCATGCCTAAGTGGACGCCTGCTATCAAGGATGGAAAATATGTAAGGTGTAAATACACTATGCCTGTTACATTCAAGTTGCCAAGTTAGAATGTAGTACGATAACATAAAAAAACGAAAATTTAGAAATTAAGGAAATTTTCTTTAATCTTCTAAATTTTCGTTTTTTTTAGTTTCTAAGTTCTTTGTCAATTATGCTTTCTGCATTTTACTCTATCCATCCGTCCTTGTCAAAGTTCATAGGACGAATGAACAACTTTGCAGCTCCGTTCTGGTCTTTCACGTATGCGTGTGACACGAAATAACACTTGCCGTCAAACTCGTAGGCAGCACTATGTCCCACGCCGAAGTATGTCTCGTCAGGACCATAGAGGCGTGTTCCGCCACCATATTCCATACGCTTTCCGTCCTTATCCACGTATGGACCTGTCACCTTCTTTGAACG
>CAMOVB010000138.1:0-8769 GCA_946626925.1 uncultured Prevotellaceae bacterium | reverse complement strand
AAGTCGGCATAATGCATGGCTCCTCCGTTATTCTCATTAGCTGCCACAAGCACGATACTTGAGTTCTTGGCTTTCCTGAATCCGTTCTGGATGAATGTTGTGAGCTGATCCTCCTCAATATCTACACTTGGGATGATTGCCTCCTCGCATCCTGATGCAATGGCACCATTGAGACAGAGGAAACCAGCCTCATCACCCATGACCTCAACGAAGAAGAGACGCTCGTGACTGGTAGCCGTGTCGCGTATCTTGTCAACGATCTGCATGATGGTGTTGAGAGCCGTGTCGTAACCGATAGTCGTATCTGTGCCACAGAGGTTATTGTCAATAGTGGCAGGAATGGCGATGCAAGGGAAATCGAACTCCTGTGCAAACACACGTGCTCCGTGAATAGAGCCGTCACCGCCTATCACCACGAGGGCATCAATCTCCTCACGCTGGATATTCTCAAACGCCTTCTGACGCCCCTCGGCAGAGAGGAACTCGGTACTTGGCGACGACTTGAGGATTGTTCCACCCTGCTGAATGATGTTACTCACATTCTGAGTCTTGAACTCCACAATATCGCCATCTATAAGACCTTTATAGCCACGATAAACAGCCTTCACACGCAATCCGTTGTAGATTGCCGAACGTGTCACCGCACGGATGGCACTGTTCATGCCCGGTGCGTCATTGCCGGAAGTAACAATTCCGATTGTCTTAATGTCTGACATAACTATTCTATTAGTGTTTGTTATCTTTTCTTTACCTTTGTTTGATTCATAATTCTTGAGATAAACTAAATTATGAATTATGAATTATGAATTATGAATTCGCTGCAAGCTTCCATCAGCCACTTTGGCGTAGAGGTTGCACCACAGATTCCTACCGATTGTACGCCGTCGAACCATGCGAGGTCAATCTCAGACGGGTCGTCAACCATGTGGGTGCGAGGATTGACCTTGCAACACTCGTTGAAGAGTACCTTACCATTAGAACTCTTCTTGCCACACACGAAGAGGATGAGGTCATGCTTCTCCGCAAACTGGCGTATGTTAGGCATACGGTTTGCCACCTGACGACAGATAGTGTCGAACGACTGGAATGTTGCACCCTCCTTCATGTTGGCGGAGATGTAGGAAACAATCTCACGGAAGCCGTCGAGCGACTTCGTTGTCTGTGAGTACAGACGTATGTCATGCGTGAAGTCCAGACGCTTGGCATCCTCAAGGTTCTCTATGACGATAGCCTTGCCCTGTGTCTGTCCCACGAGCCCTACGACCTCTGCGTGACCTGTCTTGCCATAGATGACAATCTGAGCATCTGGATAGGCAGCATAGTCCGTACGTATGCGCTTCTGCAGGTTGAGCACCACAGGACAGGTAGCATCAATGAGCGTGATGTTGCGTTCCTTAGCCTTGGCGTAAGTCTCAGGAGGCTCACCATGGGCACGCAGGAGCATCTTGGTGTCGTGAAGAGTGTCAATATCCTCATGCTCCACCGTCACAAGTCCCATGTTCTTCAGTCGCTCACACTCCCTGCCATTGTGCACAATATCGCCGAGGCAGTAGAGCGACTCACTCTGTGCGAGTTCCTCCTCCGCCTTCTTTATTGCTGTGGTAACACCAAAGCAGAAACCTGAACCGTTGTCTATTTCGATTAGCATAAACTAAAGCCCCCTGCCCCAACTTAGCGAAGCGGTCTCACTGACCGCAGGGAAGTAACGGGGCGTCCATCCGGAGAAAAATAAAAATTTATGATTACTATATGTATAACACGTCATGAAGCAATCCCCCTCTCTACCCGAAAGGCTGCCCCCTTTTGGGGTTAGGGGGCCATTACTCTCCGAGTGTACTCGGAGATGAGCCACTCCTTCTGCTCCGCAATGGTCATGTGTGAGTTGTCGAGCACAAGTGCATCTTCTGCCTGACGAAGAGGAGCAGTCTCACGATGCGTGTCGATGTAGTCACGCTCCTGTACGTTCTTGAGTATGGCGTCAAAGTCGAGGTTAGCCTCACCCTTTGCCTTCAACTCATCATAGCGACGCTGAGCACGAATCTCAGCCGAAGCAGTCACGAATATCTTGAGTTCAGCATCTGGGAATACAGCTGTACCTATGTCACGACCATCCATCACAATACCTTTCTCCTTGCCCATCAACTGCTGCTGCTGAGTGAGGAGCGCACGAACAAAAGGAAGAGCAGCAATAGGACTCACACGAGTAGATACCGCCATCTGACGAATCTCAGTCTCCACCTTCACCCCGTTGAGGTAAGTGTCTGGGCGACCTGTCTCTGCATTGAACTTGAACGAGATGTTTATCTTGCCAGCATCAATGTCAGCCTTGAGTTCTGCCTCCTTGATTCCCTCCTCTGGGAAGAGGCCATTCTGCATCGCATAGTATGTTACGGCACGGTACATCGCACCTGTATCCACATACACATATCCTATTGTCTTTGCCAAATCCTTTGCCATGGTACTCTTACCACATGAAGAGTAACCGTCTATTGCTATTATTATCTTTTTCATAATTGAAGCCCCCCAGCCCCCAAAGGGGGCGTCCATCCGGAGCATATTTTTATTATACCTTAATTTACAATGAAGAATGAAGAATGAAGAATCTCCTCTTCCACCAACCTAAAAGGACGTCTCGTTACTTCCCTGCGACCCGAATGGCCGCCCCCTTTGGGGGTCGGGGGGCTACAACGCTACCGAAGCGTTAAGCACCAATGATGATGCGGCTGCATGATACTTGCCCCAGGCAGCACCAATCTTCACCTTCTTTATATTGATACCCATACCGAGGCTTAAACCTGCCCAATGACTGCCGTCCGCAAGCTTCATCTCCTTGGCACGGCGGAAATTGTATCCGAGTGCAATCCACGAATTGCGTGAAGGAAGTATGTCAACGCCCATTGTCAAGTGGCGAACGAACGGATTGTCATCGCGGTTGGTTATATCGTCAAACGTGAATGAGAGACGAAGAGGAGCATTGGAGAGACTCTTGCTGAATCCGAACGCGAGGTTGAAAGGCAACGACTCATTCGTCTCATACAGAGGGTCAACCTGTCCTCCGAGGTTCTGAGCAACGAGTGACATGGACAATCCCTTCACCTCGTCACAGTAGTTAAGTCCAAGGTCAACACCCAACGCAACGGAAGAGTACTCCGCATAACTGGCAGTCAGCACCTTGGCAGACACACCGCCCGACCAATAGTCGCTGAGCATATAGGCAAACGAGCCTTGCACATCGATGTCCTTGGCAGAAAACTCGCCAACCTCATTACCCGAAGCATCTGTCTCTGTCATGGAACCGTAGCTGAGCATCTGCGCACCAATTGACCATGAAGCACGGTCGTTGATGGTCTTTGCAAATGCCGTAGCCAGTTTTCGCGAACTACTTATATATGATGTATAGTCGAGTGAAAGCATCTTGTCGCTCACGTTGGACAGCAAAGCTGGATTGTCAAACACAAGCGTCACGTCGTCGTCAAGGATACTCACGTTCCGTCCTCCGAGTGCTGCCGTGTGAGCTGACACAGGTATGTTCAGAAACTCGTATGCGTCACTTCCGCTCTGAGCCGAAGCACCGAGCGACGTGCAGAACGCAAGTATGTATAATAGTCTTTTTCTCATCTATTGTTTCGTATGTCTTCGTAATACGTATCGAGGAGACGCTTAGCTGCAACGAACGAAGTCATCTTGCCTCCGAGTACATCAAGTTCGGTGTTGCGAAGTAAGTCCTTCACCTTATTATTATAATAGAAGTCATTCTTCAAGTGTTCGTTGATGCTCTCGTACATCCAATACTTCGACTGCTCATTGCGACGGTATTGGAAATATCCGTTCTCCTTCACCTTATTTATATAGTCGAACACCATCTTCAGAACTTCGTCTATTCCTAACTCATAGAATCCAGAACAGCATCTAACCTCTGGCAGCACACCACTCTCAGGCATAGGGAAGAGATGAAGCGCATTACGGAAATGACTTGCCGCAAGCTCTGCCTTCTCCACATTCTCGCCATCTGCCTTGTTTATCACAATACCGTCGGCAATCTCCATGATGCCTCGCTTTATGCCTTGAAGCTCATCGCCTGTACCTGCAAGCTGGATAAGGAGGAAATAGTCAACCATGGAGTGACAAGCCGTCTCGCTCTGTCCTACGCCTACTGTCTCAACGAAGATATTGTTGTAACCAGCAGCCTCACAGAGGATGATTGTCTCACGTGTCTTGCGAGCCACACCGCCGAGACTTCCCGCTGTCGGACTTGGACGAATGAATGACTTGGGATGAATCGCAAGCTTCTCCATACGTGTCTTGTCACCGAGAATACTTCCCTTTGTCTTCTCCGAACTTGGGTCGATGGCAAGCACGGCAAGTTTTCCGCCATAGTTGTCGAGCAGATGCGTTCCAAACACATCTATACTTGTACTCTTGCCCGCTCCTGGCACACCACTTATTCCTATCCTGACAGAATTGCCAGAATAAGGCAGGCACTTGTCTATCACCTCCTGTGCCAATGCCTGATGTTCAGGAAGCACACTCTCAATCAGCGTCACCGCCTGACTGAGCATAGACACGTCGCCCTTCTGTATTCCCTCCACATACTCACCAGCCGTAAACAGCTTGTGGCGTTTCTTCCTCATCTGAGCGAGATAAGGATTGACGATGGATGGCTGAGCAACACCTGCATTTACCTTCAAGCCAGCATAATCTGCCGAATTTTCTGGGTGCTCCATAGGTTTAGAGTTTTTATCTGATTAATATTTGTTCTTACGTCACTCCACAGGAGAGTCAGTACTTAGTCGCTACTGAGTCAGTACTTAGTCACTACTTTATGTGTTGGACACAAGGACTAATAATTCACGACTCATAACCTCCAAGGGAGTTTACTCGAACTTGACATTTATCACCGCCTTAGGCATCTTCGGGTCATTCGTGATGAGGAGGATGCGAGGCTGAGCCTTTGACATTCCAAGGAATCGGCTGTCAACAGCCACCTTCATCTGAGCCTTCTGTCCCGGAGCAATCGTCGTGTTAGGAATGCTCACCGTGATGGCACGGTTGAATGCCTGTATATTTGTGAGGGTGAGTGGCGCATTACCACGGTTGGTTATAGTCACCACACCCTGCATCTTAGTCTTTATTCCCACCTTGCCGAGAAAGTCAGGTTTGATGCCTAACTTGCCCACAGCATTGGCAAACCTGCCATGACTGTTAAGTATCAGCTCAGTAGTCGAAAGCTTCATCTTAGGAGCAACCTTGCTGTTATTGTCAAGTTGCACGTCAGAGAGCTTGACTGTTGAAATCTCGATATCATTATTCGTGCCCACCTTGTCGCCAGGAAAACGTGGTACATAGACAGATGTCTGGTTCAATCCAAGTTCTGGAACGAGGTCGCCATGTACCGTAAGTTCAATGACTCCCCTTCTGCCTGCGGCAAGAAGCTTAGGTTTTATGTCCATCGTTATGTACGAAGGCACGTGCATAAGCTGAGGAGTATAGACCTCACGACCTGCATTATACACTTCAATCTTTACCGTGGCAGAGTCGCCTCCATAGACATCAGGAAACTCTATGTTGTTGGTGCTCACACGGACATTATCAATCACGTAAGGGAACATCTCGTCAACGTTTATCTCCTCCACATTGCTGATGCGTCCGCTCATCCTCACCTTTACTGGCTTGGCAGAGCCGTTGGTATAGACATCGATGAAGCGGTCATACGTACCGAGCTGCTTTGCATCATACGTCACCTTCACTTCACCCTTGCCACCCTTTTCCACAGGAGTCTTTGTCCAATCCACAGAGAGACAGCCGCATCCCGCATCTACATCCTTGATGACAAGCGGAGTCCTTTCCTTGTTCGTGAACGTGAAAGTAGCCGTCACAGGCGTCTTCCACAATGTCGTTCCCTTAGCTATAGTATTATTTGTGAATGAGATTTTCTGAGCATGAACAATGCCTCCCAATCCCATGGCAATTATAAGTACAATTATCTTTTTCATCTCAATATCTTTAACGCATTCTCTTGAGGGATATTGCCTGTTATCGATCAAAATACCCCTTTTAGTCGCACAAAGATATTAAAAATATATTGAAAGCAGCGTGAAAACCTATAAGATTTTTAGCAAACACATCATTTCTTCCAAAAATCCTTGGCAGTTAAAAGTACAATGTTTACCTTTGCATAATAAAATATGTGGAGAATGTTTTCAATCATTGTTAAATATTTGAATTCGCAAATAAAAACCGACAAATTGTCATTTGTTTTATAAAACATAAAAAAGTGTAATATTAATATTCACTTTGTAACAGAGCATAAGGATATGAAATTAGCAAAGCACATAGATATGAAAAAAACATTAACGACTGCAGTTCTCTTTCTATCAGTATTTCTTGTTTCGTGCGGTGATGATACTCCAGTGAACAACAATCCAACACCATTAAAGGAGGGTGAAAATATTATAAATATTTATTTGGATAACAGGAACGACAAGAATGCTTCTGTCACCTATGACAAAGGATTATATGCTTTTACTATTGATGGCATTGATTATTTCCTTGGTGAAAATACCGCAATTTGCAAAGGTGTTCATTCTGGTTCCAGTTACAAAAAGGATGTGAAAATCTATTCTGAGATTGGCTACAACGGCAAATACTACGTGGTAGAATCAATACAGGACTTTGCTGCAAACGGTAAAGATATCACTTCTATCGACATCCCAGAAGGAGTCAAGTCAATACGCGATTTCTGTTTCCAAGACTGTAAGAAACTAAAGACAGTTAAATTGCCAGTGAGCATGGAAAGTATTGGCTTCGCAAGCTTTGAGGGCTGTGAGTCACTTTCTTCTATTACTTTGACAGAGGGAATCAAGACTGTTTCTTCACATGCTTTCCAGGGATGCAAGGAACTTACTAGCATCGTCTTTCCTGCCAGCGTAACAGAAATCGGTGATTATGCATTTTGTAAGTGTACTGCAATCGAAAGCGTTACCTTTGAAGGTAGTAACTTGAAGAGCATTGGTACATCAGGTTTCGACCGTTGTGTCAGACTTAAAAACATTGAAATTCCAAGTAGCGTTCGGAGCATCGGAGCATACGCTTTCCGTCAAGATTCCATGCTCAGCACAGCAAACGTACCAGAGGGTATAAAGGTTCTTCCTGAAAGAGTATTCGAGAGCTGCATATCTCTCCAATCTATTTCACTTGCAAGCACTCTTGAGACTATAGGAGATAGTTGTTTCTTTGATTGCACATCACTCAGAAGCATTACTTTGCCAAAGAATCTCCTGTCAATTGGAGCAAGTGGATTTAGACATTGTGATAAGCTTGTATCTGTTGACCTCCCTGAATCAGTGAAAAGACTTGGAGATCTTTGTTTCATGGAGTGTAAGTCGCTTACTAACATCACAATGCCTGCATCCATGGACTATATTGGAACGGGTTGTTTCCAGTCATGTTCAATGCTTAAGAAAATCGTACTCCCTTCAGGACTTGATAAGTTGCAGAAGTCATTGTTCATGGGTTGTCAGAGACTTGACTCAATTGAAGTTTCTGAAGGTGTTGAGACTATTTGTGAATACTGCTTCAGCCAATGTAATTCATTAAAGTTCCTTTCGCTTCCAAGTACAGTTAAGATGTTGGAAATCGATAGTTTCGACATATTGTTGAGAAGTTCTAACTTCACGTTCATTTGTAATGCAGTCAACGTTCCACAGTGTCAGAAAGTTGAATATCGCGAGGTATTTACTGACGAGGTTTACGAGCGTGGTACTCTCTACGTTCCTGCCGAGTCAATAGAGGCTTATAAAGCGGATGCAGTGTGGGGGGCATGGAAAAATATCAAGACAATAGTAGAATAAAATAATGTGAAGCCTGTGCAAAGGTAAACTTAATAAAAAACAAGAGGGTGTGCCTATTTTGACACACCCTCATTTATTTATGTGCTCTGAAACCTAAGCATGCAAGGGAGAAGAGTCCGAGCAGAGGAACCAAGGCTGTCTGAAGTGCAAAGACGATGAACACAAAGGTTTCTGCATTCACGCTTGCCACGCCATACAGGATGAGGATTGTCTTGACAGAGAAATGCCAAGGTCCAGCACCGTTTGGAGTAGGAACGATGACAGATATGCTGCCGACCACAAAGCTAACGATTGCGACCGTGAAGCCAAGGTCGGCTGAGAAGTCAAAACAATAAAATGCAATCCAGAAATGAAGGAAATAGCTTACCCATATCATCACAGAATTGAAAGCATACAACCACTTGTTCTTCACTCCAGAGAGCGACAAGAAACCTTCCTTCACATTTGCCATAGCCGCTTTGAGGCGAGCAAGGAACGTGAAACGACGGAATGCAATCCAAAAGAAAACGCAAGTGACTATAAGACAAAGAATAGTAACAATGTAGCCCATTGCTGTAAAGCTGTGAAGCTTGTCCATCACATTTGTTCCTGTCTTGTCAAAGAATATGTCAAAAGCATGAACCTGAAAGACAATGACGAGTGCAATCATAACAAGCATGATAACAGAATCGACTATTCGCTCAGAGAGTACAGTACCCAATGCCTTTGAAAAGTTCACGTCATCGTATCTCTTCAGCACTCCACAACGTGTGAACTCACCACTACGAGGAATGATGAGACTGCTTGCATACGAGATGAACACACCATGAATGCAATCCATCAGGCGAGGATGCTCGTCAAGCGGTTCGAGGCTCTGCTTCCATCGCAATCCACGGAACACCTGAGCCAGCACACCAAAGACCATCGAGAATGCCATCCA
>CAMOVB010000137.1:0-8809 GCA_946626925.1 uncultured Prevotellaceae bacterium | reverse complement strand
TCTTACACTCAATATGGGTAATGTGGTTTGATGTGCAATACCGTTTGTAAATGTACGTTTTGTTGTAAATAGATAACCAGAAGTTTCCTTTGAAAGTTTTTGATTGCAGTCAAGGATTTGTCACTTACAACTTGATGATATTTCTTACCAATCGGAAGTGTCATTGCGTGTTGGCGTTGAGGGAGATGTTTATCGGGCAGATTTAAGTTATATGGATAAGTCGGGCGACTATAATTTTGTTGAGATAAAAACTTGTAGTGGTGGAAAGCCTTCATATACCAAAGGACAGAAGATAACTATCCCTAAAATGCAACAAGGTGTTCCTGTTACCCCATTTGGAGGAAATGCAAGGAAATTTTGGGATGTTAAAACTAATGGTAATTTACCTAAAAATATAAAAGGTTATAAATTTAGGCAAATAATAGTTATTCCGTATTAATTACATGTGGATGGCCGAAAAATACGTGGATATGTAATGCTTATTTCTATATAAACTGTATTTTTGCAAAAAAATAGGATATGAATTATCGAAGTGAAATGAATAAGGCTTTGAAAGCATATTTCAAGTCTGAGGGATATAAATATGTGCCACAAGAAGGTGGTGGCAATTATGAAAAATATTATAATGAAGATATTCTTTATACAATTCTGATTACAGATGAAAAAAGATATATGCCAAGGTGTTTTTGGCTTGATATTCTTTTATTCGTGGATTCTGTTAAGTTTAACAAGATTATAGAAGAATTGACAGAAGGTTTTCTGAATGAATGGTCAGTTTTAGTCTTCATTACAGTTCCGAGTTGGAAAGAACCACATGTGGAATTTATAGAAGAACGTCCTATGGAGGAAAATGTTAGATTGTTCCAAGAACACATGGAAAATGTAGCTTTTCCTATATTGGAAAAATTCACGGATACACGACAGATAATTACTTCTGTGCTTCATGATGATTTCGTAATCAAGAGAAATCGAAAAGAAGATATGTTTACACGTCCTATCGCACTTTATTTAGAAGGTGAATCGCAGAAAGCAATAGAGTATATGGATAAATGTATGGCAGAACTTGAGCGTTGTTTGTCTCTTAATCCTGGTAACACCCTTGTGATTGATGAGATAAAACGATATCAGCCATTCCAGAAGAACCTAACTCAATGGATGAAGGAAGGTAGAATTTTAGATTTGTAAAGATTATGTAGATGGAAGATTGTTAAGTGTATCTTTCAGTCATTGTATATGTAGTTCATACCCATATCTCTCATTCGGGAGATATGGGTGTTCTATATGTCGAGACAAAGCATAGACTAAGTACTGACTTATATGAGACTATAATGAACTGTTTTCGGAGGCAATTTTGATAATTAAGCGATAATGCAAATTGAATCATAAAATGTAATCGCATTATATAATAATGCGGTCATGTTTTTTCGGTTACAAAAAAACATGAATACAGTAGAATTTGGAGAATATGTATGTTTAAAAAGGAACAAGTGCTACATATTATTTCCTCGTTTCAGTTGGCATAATAGACGTTGTTTTAGTGGACGAATAGCATGAAAACGTGCGAAGTCAAAAATGTGAGCAGTCAAAAACTTGTGCATTTCTTTTTTCTTTCACAAAAAATGCGTTTCTTTGCACTCGCAACCCTCATTGCATCCATTCTGGAGGATGGGAGGGGTACCAATATTTAATTATAACAATAACTTTATTATGAAAAAAATTATCGTTGCAATCGTGGCAGCACTCACATTTGCGTTGCCATCTTCTGCTCAAATCAATTGGGGACTTAAAGCTGGTATGAATATCTCTAACATTAGTTTAAGTTCAGACGCTCTCAGCAAGAACAACCGTTGCGGTTACTTCGTGGGTCCACAGATGGATATTACCATTCCAATCGTAGGACTTGGATTCGATGCTGCTCTTCTCTATGAAAACAAGAGCATCAGTGGTGTTAACCCTGAAGGAAAAACAGTTGACGAGACTCTCAACTATGTTGACCTTCCAATCAACGTAAAATATACAATCGGTTTCAGTTCACTTGCAAGTGTTTATCTCGCTACAGGTCCTCAGTTCTCATGGAACCTTGGTGACAACACAATCTTCGAGAACTCATACAGCCTCAAGTCTTCACTCTTCTACTGGAACATTGGTGCTGGTGTGACTGTACTCAGCAAGATTCGCGTGGGTTACACTTACAACATCCCATGTGGCAACACAGCTGAGGCAAGTGTTGGTAACATCGATTTCAAGAACCGTACACATCAGGTTCACTTGACTTATTTGTTCTAATGAACGATGAGAGTTTAGCGTTTATGGTTTATTGACTTTACTCTTGCTTTTCATAACATCAATTATGAATTATTAATTGTGAATTATGAATTAACTAAAGTCTCTCAACTCTAAACGCTCAACGTTAAACTAAGAAAATGAAGTACGTTGACGTAATACTTCCACTTCCACTACACGACACCTTCACTTACGCCGTTCCACCAGAGATGGAGGAAGGCATCAAGCGAGGGTGTCGCGTTGTTGTACCCTTTGGTGCCAAGAAGATATATACGGCTATTGTCATAAGGGTGCATGATGTACGTCCCGACTTTGACAATATCAAGCCGATAAAAGAGTTGTTGGAGACGACTCCTGTCGTGACCGAACGGCAGTTGCAGTTTTGGGAGTGGATAGCCAAGTATTACATCTGTTCCATGGGTGATGTCTATAAGGCAGCTCTCCCAGCAGGTCTCAAACCTAAGGACAAGGATGCCATACGTGAGAAGAATAAGCGCAGACGTCTGTCGCTCGTCAATGGTACTATGGCGGATGACATATCCATCCTTTCGCCCCTCTCTGATGCGCAGAACAAGGCATACGGAGAAATTATTGACTCATTTGACAGCCATCCTACTACTCTCCTTCATGGTGTCACATCGAGTGGAAAGACGGAAATATACATCCATCTTATTGACAAGTATATAAAGGAAGGAAAACAGGTGCTCTACCTCCTTCCTGAGATTGCCCTTACTACACAGATAACTGACCGCCTCGAAAGGGTGTTCAGCGACCGTATGGGTGTATATCACTCCAAGTTTACCGATGCGCAGCGAGTGGCTGTCTATCAGAAACAGTTGAGCGATGAGCCGTTCCAACTCATTCTCGGAGTACGCTCATCTATATTCTTACCATTCAACAATCTCGGTCTCATCATCGTGGATGAGGAACACGAGACATCATACAAGCAACAGGATCCAGCTCCACGTTATCATGCACGTAATGCTGCACTTGTGCTTGCCAATATGTATGGTGCGAAGACTCTCCTCGGTACAGCCACTCCGAGTTTCGAGGTGTATCATGCAGCACGCAAGGGTCGCTACGGCTATGTGCAGCTGACCCAGCGATATAAGGATATACAGTTGCCTGAGATACAGATAGTGGATATGAAGGAAGCACGTAGCAAGAGGAAGATGAAGGGTGCTTTCTCATTTGAACTTATAGATGCCATTCGTGAGGCTCTCGAAAGGAAAGAACAGGTCATCCTGTTCCAGAATCGTCGTGGCTACTCTAACTTCATAGAGTGTAAGAACTGTGGTTGGGTGCCACGTTGTGAACATTGTGACGTCAGTCTCACATACCACAAGAAGACCAGTCAACTCACTTGCCACTACTGTGGCTACACCTACCGTCTCCCAGACAAGTGTCCTGCGTGTGAAGAGAAGAATTTTGCAAGCAAGGGACTCGGTACGGAGAAGGTGGAAGACCAGATTAAGGACATCTTCCCAGAGGCAACGACTCTCCGAATGGACCTTGACACCACACGTTCACGCACATCGTACGAGAATATCATCAACGACTTTGCAGAGCATAAGGCAGACATACTTATTGGTACTCAGATGGTGACCAAGGGACTTGACTTTGACAACGTGAGTATCGTCGGAATACTTGATGCTGACCATCTGCTTCATCAGCCTGATTTCCGCAGTTATGAACGTACGTTCCATACGCTTTCGCAGGTGGCAGGTCGTGCTGGAAGAAAGCATCGCCAAGGCAAGGTGTTTCTTCAGACACGTAACGCAGATAGTGACATCATACAGCAGATTGTGAATAATGATTATTGGGGTATGTTCTATCAGCAGATGACTGAACGCAAGGATTTCCATTACCCTCCGTTCTATCGTCTTATAGATGTGTACCTCCGTCATCGTGACAATCAGCTTCTCGGTCATCTTGCCGACGACATGGCAGACCGTCTCCGTCAGGTGTTTGGTGCACGGGTTCTTGGTCCTGACTGTCCTCCTGTGTCACGAATACAGTCACTCTATATCCGCAAGATAATGATTAAGATTGAGCATAGTGCATCCATCGAAAAAGTGCGTGATGCCCTCACTACCATACAGTCACAGATGCTTGAGCAGACTGTTGCCCACGGCCTCACCATACACTATGACGTTGACCCGATGTAAGGATGGGTCTTGGGCTTGTGAATAAAAAGAATCTGGAGCACATGACTTGTCATGTATTCCAGATTCTTTTTTTATGCAGCCGAGATAATGTCGTTAGGAGAAAGTCCCAATGTCTCACACAAGAGCTTTGCTACATGAAGTGATGGTTGAGTCTTTCCATGAATATATTCGCTGACACGGCTTGCGCTGACTCCGATACGGGTAGCAAGTTCCTTGGCAGTCATTCCTGCGTTATCCAATGCCTCACGAATCAGACTACCTATCGTTGGTGCATCCACTGGATAATGTTCCTTTTCGTATTTTTCCACAATATCACTTACGATATCGAGTTCAATAGAATTAGGGTCATCCAATGGAGTATCATCATTTACCAATGGCAATAATTCCTCAATCCTTCTGAGCGCATACTCATATTTATATTTTTCATTGTCACTCATATTATTACATTTTTATATTGTGGAACAATCTATCTTGTCATAATCTTTGTGTCTGCCTATCCATCTGACGTACACCTTTTGGCGCAATAGCTGTATCAAGACAACTAACCTATAGTGGTTTCCCCTTATGTTGAAAACATAACGGTTGTTTCCAACGTAATCTACAGTAGAATAATCCTTTTTGATATCTGCCAAAGAATGCCAGCAGGCTTTCTTTACACGTCCAGCCCAGTTGACGAGAGAGTCTTTTGAATCCTCATTTCCTGGAGTCTCGTAAAACTCCTTTATGGTTCTTTCTGTTATCAGATGCATAAGGCTTTTATTATTTTGTGGCAAAAATAAGCCTATTATTCCAATATACCAAATAATATGATAAAATAATAACGAATAACGTAAGAAGCTAGTCTTACTTCAGTCCCTTAACCTTGTATTTGTACAGATAGTTGTTTTTGTCTTGTGCAATAAGTGTGTTTGTCCTCTCATCAAAAGCAATATTGCGCAATGACTCCTTGATGATGAACGATTTGATGTAGTTGCCGTCCCAGTCAAAGAACTTAACCTTGACAATAAATGACGAATCAGGAGTTTCAATATAATCTACAACATTGCATAAAAAACTATTGACAGTTGAAGGCTTTCGTCATTTTGGTAAAAGGTGATAATTATCTCGACCATCCGTTGATGGGCATAAAAAATGCCACTTTCCGTTTCGTAACTATCATGGTTACGAGTGGAAAGTGGCATGTTTTGTTATTAGTATTTGTTACGTTAGTCTTCTGTTGCAGCGATGTGAACACCCTTGACTGCACGGCCAGAAGGTTCGTTCATCTTCTTCCATGCTTCGTCCCATTCGAGGGCGATGGCTGTGGAGCATGCTACGGATGCCTCGTGAGGTACACTCTTGGCTGCGGAGTCACTTGGGAAGTGCTCCTCGAAGATTGAGCGGTAGTAGTATTCCTCCTTGTTAAGTGGAGTGTTGATAGGGAAGCGTTCGGCTGCATGAGCCATCTGCTCGTCTGTAACAGCTTCGCTCGTTATCTGCTTGAGGGTGTCAATCCATGAATAACCGACACCATCACTGAACTGTTCCTTCTGTCGCCATGCTACGGACTCAGGCAGCATGTCTGCAAATGCCTCACGTACCACACGTTTCTCCATCGTATTGCCAGGACACATCTTGATAGATGGGTTGAGGCGCATAGCCACATCGAGGAATTCTTTGTCGAGGAATGGTACACGTCCTTCTACTCCCCACGCAGAGAGTGACTTGTTGGCACGCAGACAGTCGTACTGATAAAGCTTGGCTATCTTGCGTACGGTCTCCTTGTGGAACTCCTCTGCTGATGGTGCCTTGTGGAAATAGAGATAGCCGCCGAACACTTCGTCTGCTCCCTCGCCAGAGAGAACCATCTTGATACCCATTGACTTGATGACACGAGCAAGGAGATACATTGGTGTACTTGCACGGACGGTAGTCACGTCGTATGTCTCGATGAAATAGATGACATCACGTATGGCGTCAATACCTTCCTGTATGGTATAGTTCACCTCATGGTGTACAGTACCGATGAAATCTGCAACCTCCTTTGCCTTTGCAAGGTCTGGTGCGCCCTTGAGTCCTACGGCGAATGAGTGAAGACGTGGCCACCATGCATCATGCACGTCGTCTGTCTCCACACGCTTATGTGCGTACTTCCTTGCAATGGCACTTGTGACTGATGAGTCAAGACCGCCAGAGAGGAGTACTCCGTAAGGAACATCGGACATAAGCTGACGCTTGACAGCAGCTTCGAGAGCCTCCTTGACCTGCTCGGATGCTTCCTTGCTGTCAGTACTCTCCGGTGCATCAATATACTTCTGCATGTTGTCCCACTCCATCCAGTCACGGGTGTACCACCTTGCCATCTCGTATGGCTTCTCGCTGCCTTCCTTTGCAGGAACGGCATAGTGACCTGGAAGGAAAGGTTCATACTCGTCGCAGAAGCCTTCGAGAGCCTTCAACTCAGATGCCACATATACCTTGCCGTCCTTGTCGTGACCAATGTATAAAGGTATGACACCTATAGGGTCACGTGCAATGAGGAAGGTATCCTTATCCTCGTCATAGAGGGCGAAGGCGAAGATACCGTTGATATCCTCAAGGAAGTTGATGCCCTTGTCACGATAGAGTGCAAGGATGACTTCGCAGTCGCTACCAGTCTTGAAGGCATAGTCGCTCTTGTGGCGAATGTCCTTGTGGTTGTATATCTCACCGTTTACGCAGAGTATGTGCTTGCCGTCAGGTGAGATGAGAGGCTGTCCTCCTGATAGAGGGTCAACGATACTGAGACGCTCGTGAGCCAGTATTGCTGACTTGCCTACATAGATGCCACTCCAGTCAGGACCGCGATGACGCAGTTTCTGTGACATCTTCAGAGCCTTGGTTCTTAGTTCATGGCTCTGCTGTCGTATGTTGAATATTCCTACTATTGAACACATAAATGCCCCCCGACCCCCAAAGGGGGCGGCCATCCGGTTGGGAGAGAGACCTCTTTAATTAACAATTAACAATTAATAATTAACATGCCTGACGGCTCCGAGCGTTACTATGGTAACTCAGCCCCCTCCCCATAACTTGCATCACTCATGCTTCGTGATGCAAGAGTTAAAAGTTAAAAATTAAAAGTTAAAAAAGGAGATTACCATGTGAACTCCTAACTTCTCAACTCAACTTTTAACTGTTAACTCTTACCTGTTAACTCCTGTATGGCAATACAGGCCAGCTGGGGAGGGGGTCCGGTCTGCTTATTTCTTCAAGTACTTGTTAACGGCTTCGGCAGTCTTGCGTCCGCTTGCGATGGCACGTACAACGAGGCTTGCACCTGATGCAGCGTCACCAGCTACGAATACGTTGGCAGGGAACTCAGGCTGCTGAGGCTTGATGAATCCCATTGCGAGGAAGACGATGTCGGCTTCGATAGTTTCCTTTTTGCCGTCAAGCTTCATGATTGGACGTCCACCGTCTGGGTTCGGTTCCCATATTACGCCTTCGACCTCTACTGCCTTGACATTGCCCTTCTTGTCGCCAATGAACTTGTTGGTGTTCAAAAGCCATCGACGGGTACAGCCTTCTTCGTGTGATGAAGTAGTCTTGAGAATTACGGGCCAGTTTGGCCATGGCGTGTTTGCGTTGTGGCCTACAGGAGGCTTAGGCATAATCTCAATCTGAGTTACCTCAACTGCGCCCTGTCGATGGGCTGTACCTATACAGTCGCTTCCTGTATCACCACCACCGATGACAAGAACCTTCTTGCCCTTACAGTTGACAAGTTCTTCCTTGCTGAACTCCTTGCCTGCAAGTACACGGTTCTGCTGTGAGAGAAGTTCAAGTGCAAGGTGTATGCCCTTGAGCTCACGTCCCGGTGCCTTGATGTCACGAGCCTCTGGTGTACCTGTGCTGACAACGTATGCATCGAAGCCTTCTGGTAATGCTGTCACGTCAACAGGAGTGTTATATACAAACTTGACGCCTTCCTGTTCCATGACGTTGATACGACGGTCGATAATCTGCTTGTTGAGCTTGAAGTTAGGAATACCATAGCGGAGGAGACCTCCAGCAGCTTCGTTCTTGTCGAATACCGTTACTTCATAGCCCTTATAGTTGAGCTGGTTGGCAGCAGCAAGTCCTGCAGGACCTGCACCGATGACTGCCACCTTCTTTCCGTTACGTGCAGGATGCTCGATAGTAACGTAGCCTTCCTGAAAAGCACGTTCTGCAATGGCGCACTCATTCTCACGGTTTGTTACTGCCTCACCTGTTGTGTGATAGAGGACACAAGCCTTCTCGCAGAGTGCCGGACAGATGCGTCCTGTGAACTCTGGGAAGTCATTGGTTGCCTTGAGTATCTTGTATGCTGTCTCCCAGTCGCCACGATAGAGTGC
>CAMOVB010000136.1:0-8872 GCA_946626925.1 uncultured Prevotellaceae bacterium | reverse complement strand
TGGTTGAAAAGTTTTTCATATAGAATCTTGTAGAACTCCAAAGCGTGGGGGGAATGGGGACAACACTCTTTGGAGGGTGGGGAGTCTCCATTTGTTTCCTCCTCCGTGTAACACGTGCAGCCTCGGGAAATAACAAATTTGTTTCTGTGATAACGTCTCAGTAGGGTCGTCACAAGGTGGTGTGTTTCTGTAAAAAAATCGTCTCGTTTTAATGTTGTAGGTAGCGGATTTGGCATTTTGACTGTTAGTTATGATTGTTTACCGCTTCCATTTTTGATTTGTGTTTTTCTTGTTTGTGTCTTTTAGAAGAAGTCACGAGCTGTTTTTGTCATGTTTTCGTCATGGAAAATGAATGTTTTTCCGCATTTAATATGCTCTTTTTTAGAGGTTGTTGAGACGGTGAAGATTCTTAGTTGTAACGTACTGGGCTGTTAATGTGGTGTTTAGCTTTGATGTGTAGTCTCAGTATCAGAGTCTCAGCTGTTTTTTAAATACATGCTTGTCCTCCTCTTTTTTAATTTTATATATTATATATATTTAATATATAATAAGTTATAAGCTATATAAAGAGAAAAAGACGGACGTGCATACCCTTAAAAAAAATAGTTGAGATTTGAGACTGAGACTGAAACGCACATACTGAAACGGTGTATCTTGTTCTCTATCTGGCAATTAATGCGAAAGCGTTTCAACGTTTCAGCGTTTCAGTATAGGGTATGCAGGGTGCATATTTATCTTTTATTGTATATAACTATATTATATATAGATAGTTATAATCTATAAAGGGAGAAAATGAAACGTCTTACCCCCAACTGAAACGCTGAAACGCCACATGAAAAAATTCCATGTTGTAATAAAAAATATTGGCTATCCATACCGACTTTACAGAAAAATGCTTACTTTTGCCATGAAAATCAAAAATAGTAAACGTATGAGTTATTCACAAATTGCACAACTTGAGTTGATGAATGCGGCTGCCAACGTTACTTCACAAGCAGACCTTGACGCATTACGACTGACACTCTCACTCTTCTTTGCAGAGCGGGCACAGCAGGCAATAGACAAGATGTGGGATGAGGGAACTTTTGACCAGAAGAAACTTGACGAATTGCGTGGCCAGCATCTACGCACACCGTATAACGTACACTAATAAACCATGCGGTATGTAGTTCTTGACACAAACTCACTCATTCAGGCACTCCCATCACGAAGTAAGTATCACAAGATATGGACGGACTTCCTGATGGGAAACTACAGTCTATGTGTCAGCAATGAGATTCTAACAGAGTATGAGGAAATTCTTGGTCTTCATGCTTCGCCTGAGGTTGCACGTAATGTTGTAGAAGCAATTGCTCGTCATCCGAAAACACACTATTGTGAGTCATACTATCGCTTCCACTTACTTAGCGACATAGACAAAGATGATGATAAATTCGTAGATTGTGCAATTACTGCAGGGGCTGATTACATAGTAACAGAAGACAGTCACTTTGACAATCTTAAAAGGATACCATTCCCTCAACTCAACGTGTTAACTCTTGACGAATTTAACGAAACACTTTATAACTAACAAATATACATAATCAATAATCATGAAAAAATTAATTACCTCAATCCTCTTTGCATTTGCCCTTGTGCCTGTGCAGGGACAAAACACAAAAATTAACATTAACGGCGGAAAAATAGATGTGCATTCTGATGCATACAATCCATTGGTTATACTAAATGGAGAGCTGTTGCCGCCGGATTCTGTTAAGTGGGATGAGTTATACGAATATCTTTGCAATCGTCAGCTATCAATTAAAGACGGCAATATTTACCTAGATGAAAATGCGAAGAAACGCTTTTCAGAGAAATATGGTAAGAATGCTGACCATGGAGTAATAGACGTAACTGTAATACCTGATACGCTTTGCGATGAATATGTATGTAAGCATCCAGAGATGAAGGCGAAACTTCGTCGTGTGGAAGGCGTTGCTCTTGACGAAAGCACAGGCAAGCCTATTAAAAATGTGCATGTCTGGGTTTACGAAGGAGGGGGCAATTGTTCCATAACTGATGGCAAAGGCCACTTTGTTCTATGGATGAAGAATAAGGACAGTAAAATCGCTGTAAGCCGCAATGGTTACTGTGATATCAGGGGAATACAACCTACAGACGAAATGCTCACCATCCGAATGAAACAGCAAGACGAATCAAAAGTGATAAGAGTAAGATAGGCTTTTGTAGAAGTTATGCTTTCAAGGAGTTAAGAAGTTATGACAAAAGTCAATGAGGAATGTGGAATTAGGAATGAGGAATTGATAGTCTTTCGTTGATAATTGGCAAACAGAGTAAAATTGATTTTTCACTTTTCACTATTCACTTTTCACTCCATTCATCATTTCTAATTTAGTAACGTCTTAACTTCTGTAACTCCTTTAACTTCTTAACTTCTCAAAGGCAAAAGTTGAATGATAAAGTTGAGCCCCATATCCTCAGCATGGAGAATATGGGGCTTTAACTCTTAATTGGCATACGAGTGCATACCTGTGAGTATGTAGTTGCATCCGAAGTATGTCATAAGGATGGTGAGGAAAGCAAAGCGTAAGTACCATCGCTGATGTGATGGAGAACGGAACCATGGGAGCGTATCTGGATGAAGAGGGTACATATATACGATGAATGTGATGAGTGCCCATGTCTCCTTTGGATCCCAGCTCCAGTATGTTCCCCAGGCATTCTTTGCCCATATACTACCAAGTGCTATTCCTGTTCCAAGAAGAATCTCTGCCCATATGAGCAATGTACGGTCAGGACGGAAGAGCAGTATGGCATAGAGTGCATACGAAATCATTATCGTTGTCACATGACTTGCAAGCCAGGGAGATTGAAGTGCTGGCATGAGTGGTGTGATTACCGGGTCAAGTGATGATATGTGAGTCACGAGTAATGTGGCTCCTGCTATGATAAGTGCGTATGTACGCCATTTGGTAGAGAATATTGACAAGAGAAGAGTTGCCAAGGCTATGATTTGCATAGTCTCAAATGTGTTGGTGAGCGGAAGGTGCTCAGATACATACCAGCGTAGTAAGAGAGAAACACTTAGTATTGTGGCGATAATAGCCAATGCCGTGACGCTTACTATATTGCCGTATCGTATTTTCTTGTCGAAGAATGTGAACAAGGCAAGGCTGAAACAGCTGATGAAGAGAATCAAGTTCCATCGTATGCCGTTGTACAATACCTCTGCATTTATCTTCTGCTCTGTCTTGTGCATGGCTTGTTCTGGTAGTGGCTCAAACAATTCCCCACGTGTTGCCATGATGATTATTGACAGTTTCTCTTCGATATCAGGATATTTGCCAGCAGGAAAACGGTATTGCAACGAGTCGTTGAAGAAGTCGGCAAAACTCGCACGCTTGTCCTTTATACCGAGTTCGTCGAGTGCTGCCTGTTTCTTTACCTTTATCATTCTGACATTTTTCCAATCCTCAGGGTGCATGCTCCATGAGATAAGAATCTGTTCAGCTGTAAGCCCCATGAAAGAACGCTTGCCAGTAATCTTCTGTGTGAAATCGAGTGCCACGGTGTTGAGCGGGCATACTCTTTCGTTATATACAACCTGCTGGTACTTCAGTTGCTCTGCTTGCTCTAACTTGATGCACTTTGGTGCCTTGGCAGATGCTGAGAGCGAAAGTAATATGAGCAGGAAGAGTGTGCAGTGTCTGTTTTGTATCTTGTTCCACAGTCTTTTTATCCACACGAAATGTTTCAGGATGCTTGTGAGCGTGAGGCATAAAGAAACAGCCCATAGCAGGATGAACCACCATGAGCCGTAAATGTATGTGTGGACAAACTGTGTTCCGTAGCTGTTCTCTACAAATGTAGCGACAGCCATGATTATGCATAGGATTGCATAGAGTGCGAATGCAGTTTTTGCCATTTTGTTAGAAATCTTTGTATTTTGTCTTGCGCTTGTCAACGGCTATGCACTCCATCTCGATGAGCCATGTAGGACGGCATACTGGTGCAAGCGTGATGACGTATGGTGTTTGTGGAAATTTTTCAGCAAACATCTTGCTTACTACGCTATAGTCTGCTGTGTCTCGGAGATAAACGATTATCTGCATTACATCGTCAAATCCCATGCCTCCTTCTTTGAGGAGAACTTCTACGTTCTCCCACATACGCTCCGTTTGTTTTACGATGTTGCCTATGTGCATCACTTCGCCCTTGTTGTTGATTGATGCCGTACCCGAAATGAATATGTGACCACGGTCTCCATATTCCATGAGTGTACCTCGCTCGAATGTCACTCCGTACTCGTATGTAGGATTGAGGTGGGTAGGGGCATAGAGATAACGCTGTTGTTCAGGTTCAAATCCGACGAGTGCATAGGCGCCGAGTTGTACGAGTGCCTTTGTGTCCTCTGGTGAACCTCCAATGCCTGTTGAAGCAATATAGTGGGTCTTCTCCGTAAGTCCTTGCTCGATAAAGTTCTCCTTGCGTGCCTTCACCATGCCAGCATACTGTGTATCGACGTCGCGTACATAGAACCATGTGCGTATGCAGTTGTCTGCAAGTGTGGCACCAAAGTGCTGGAGCATCTCTTCGTAGTTGATAAGGAGACATTCTGTCTGCCAAGCTGAGTCACCCTTGTGCTCGTGCATTCCCATCTTCCATAGGTGGCGGTAGCCGTTGTGGTCAACCACGGTCATGCTTTGCTGGTTGTGTACCTTGGTCTCCTTCTGGTAATATATCCAGAGTGCAATCTTTGAGCCATCAAGAGGAGGCTGCTGTATGAAGCTTGTGCTGAAGTCTCCATCCTTCTTCATGAGTGGCACTTGATTGGTTGCATCGCTGAGGAAGTATCGTTTGAAGATGATGTTTGCGTTTGCGAGTGCAGGCGTTGATGCCAACAAATCTTCTGCCATGTACATGCGTTCCAACTGTCTTTGGAAAGTATCGTCATTTGGTGCTATATGTATTATGGCGTGTATCTCGTCTGCCCCGTTGTCAGCGTTGAAATATGTGACCTCGGCACAGGCGTCTATATCGTTCCATTTTATACGTTCAAATTCCATATCTGTTTATTTTTTGTGCAAAGTTATAAAAAAATTATTTCTTTGCACCATTGTCTATCCAATTCTTTATTATTGACACAAATGCTGCATGCTTGTCGTCAACGAAAAGAGCAGGATGGTTGTAACCTACTTCTGGTGTTCCTGTTGTTATCACTCTGTACAGATAGCTGCTGTCTGCATCGTCAGGCTTTATGCGCATGAAGTCAGGATTCTTGCTTGACTGTCCGTTGACAATTGACATATACGCATTATCCTTTGTCAAATCAAGATGCGCAGCAGCTGTGGATGACGAATGGCATCGTGAGCAATTCATACCTTGGAACACGTTACTGTTAATTGTTTCAAACATACTGATATCCATTTCTCCTACGTCAAGTCTTATCGTGTCCTTGGCATCCTGATTTGTTGGAATGGCGTATGAGTACAATGTTACAAGTCGTTTGCGAAGACTATTGACTACGGCAATCTCGAGCGTACGTGTGGTGTCACTTATATTTGACAGTACCATGCGTATTTGTTTGTCGTCCTTGTTTTTTGCCGCAAGTGTCTTCTGTATTATTGCATAGTCGGAGTTCTCGTTGAATCCAGCTACTACGATGCTGTACCTTGACGGCCATGACGTCTGTCCCTTGAATGTTCCAGTTACAACAGCTGTATAGCCCGAACTGACAGGTGTGTGTTGCTGTACCTCTTGTATCAATCCGTCATCACATGACTGGAGGGCAAAAGCCATACATACAGCTATAATCGTTATAAATGTTCTCATTATCCGTTTGCATTATGAAGTATGAATAATACAAGTTAGAACGCATATTGAAGCATAATCATTCCGCTATGTTTGGCTATGCCGAGGTCATCGTTGTCTCGGTCAATCTGTGTGGCGTGACCTGTACGTCCAATGAACTGGTACATGGCAGAGAGTTTAAGTCCTGTGTCCTTAATGAAATAGTTGCATCCTACGGCTGGCATGTTGAGACATCCATCCTTGCTTGAGCTATTGCGGTCGAGGAAATCATAGCGTGCCGTTACCTGTACCTGTGGAGATACGAAATAACCTGCCTGAACGTATCCTCCCTTGTAGTCGAATGACTCGTCAATCTTCATACGCTCCGTGAATCCTACGTGCATCCAGTAGAACTCACCACCAAGGTAGAGGCGGTTGTGTAACCAAGCAGCCTCTATACCATAACGCTGGTCATTGGTACTTTCGCTTTCGGCTTCTACGTTGAGATTGGCGCTACCTGCAAGCATGAACTTGTCTTCGTGTAACAGTTTTGGATTTCCTTGTGTCTTAGGCATCACACCCATTGGCATCCATGCCATGCGTCCGGCATAGAGGAGTGAAGGTATGTGCCAGTCATCTGAGAGTGTCTTTGCCGCAGAGTTGTTTCCTGCACCTGTTCCGTTGAACATACCTGCTTCATAGCTCCAATATTTGCCAATCATTCCGTGGAACTCCACACCAAGATCAAATCCTGTACCTATTGTAGGAGTGACTGCATTCAGTCTGTAAGGCATGATACTTGTAGCTGTGAGTGAGGTTGGGAGCATTGGCATGAGTGATTCTCCGAGTGTGGTGAGATAGGCGTGACTGAAAGGAGTCTTGAACTTACCTACTTTGACAGCAAAACCACGATTCACATTAACGTCAAACCATGCTTGTTGAAGAAGCTTTGCACCAGAAGCACTTGCGTTTATCGTAAGGTTGTATGTAACCTTGCTCCATGCCTTACCTGTAAATCCGAGGCAGGCATAAGGAATGGCAAAGCCTGAGTTTGCTACGTTGTCCTGATTGTAAGCCTTGTCCAATCCCTCGTCGTCATAATAGTTGACGTTAAGCGATGTCTGCATGAGGAGATAAGGCTTGAAACTGAAATCTCCGTCCTTTGATTCAAACTGCAATCCACGTTCTCCGTTGATTGTTACAATACCATTGTCTGATAATCCGTCAGGATTCTGAGCTGATGCTATAAATGGAAATGCGCCAAGTATGGCGGCTGAAATATATTTGTTCATGATTATGCTTGTTTATGTGTAACGAAAATTGACTATGTGAGAGTTCAATATCCACTTATCTGGATAGCCGCCCCCTTCGGGGGACGGGGGGCCTACAGACTCTTCAGGAACCACACGAGTGCCTCTCTGTCTGCTCTGTCCATTTTCTTGAATATATTCTTGCTTGCTTCGGCTTCGCCTCCGTGCCACATGATTGCCTCTACAAAGTTACGTGCACGACCGTCGTGGAGGAAATATGTGTGTCCGTTGACCTTCTGTTGGAGACCGATGCCCCAGAGTGGGGTAGTGCGCCATTCGTTACCCTGTGCAAGTCCACTTGTATAGTGGTCGTTGAGGCCGACTCCCATAATTTCTGAACCCATATCATGAAGAAGATAGTCAGAGTATGGATGTATTGTCTGGTTGCCGAGCCAAGGCAGTTCACTACCATTTAGGAGTGTTGCACCTCGTGGACGTGTGTGAAGTGTAGTGACGTGACACAACTGACATTTAGCCTTGTAGAATGCTTGTTCACCTCGCTTTGTTGCTTCACGTTCGCTCATCGTTGTCTTTGTTCCGTCTGATTTTGTGAGCGATACTTTGGTTGATGTACTGCCAAGTCGTCGTGCAGGTACTCCGAGAGCGTGGAGGTAGAGGTCAACGTCCTCCATGTCTTCAGTAGATGTCTCAAGCTGGTCGTATGTAAGTCCCATCATAGAGCCTTGTTGCATCTGTGCTTGTCCTTCGCAAATCTCTTCTGGGAAACGAGAGTTCGTTGCACCCATATCGCTTGAAAAACCTAATTCCACTGTTAGGTCGAGATGCTGGGCTTTGTTGCCGGAAAGACCAATTCCATACACACCTCCTTCGGTTATATAGTTGCATCGTCCAGATATACCATATTCTGGATAGTTGCTTTTTGCAGCAAGTGCCTCAATCTCGTTTCGGTCAATAGCCATCATCTGTCCCATTCCAACATGGCGGAGTGGAATACGTACTGTACACATCAGGTCTTCAGGATTAATTGTTACGGAATCCTTCTTTACGCTGTCCCATATCTTTGTGTACCAATCTGTGACGGTATAGTTAGGTTTTGCCAATTCGTATTCTTCGCCATCAGGGAAATGGTATGTCATATAGTCCCATGTTACCTTCAGCTTGCCTTCTTCCTTCACTCCGTAGATAGAATGGTCGTGGATTACACGACCGTAGTCGTTGAAGAAGGCTCCGTTCTTGCGTGTCACATACACGAGCATGGCAGACATACCATTTGTTCCAGAACCATATACTTTCTTTCCGTTTGTGTCTGTGTAGAGATAGTTCCATACACCAGGACTTGTTCGACCTGCATTCATGTGACATGAACCACACGAATAGCCTGCATAGACGGGACCGTAGTTGTTTGTCACGTCATCATATAGTCCGTCACCACTAAGGAAGCGTGACGAGTATTTGCCAGTAACCCATGGCGCATTCATGTCGTACGCTTTACTTGAATTGACAAAGATGGTTGATGTTCCTGCCGACATAGCATACTTATTGAGATCGCCCGCATGAGCAACCTCAAACTCTTCTATGTCCATCTGGTCATCCTCGTTGCAGCTGACCATCGGTATCGTACATAATATTGTTAAGGGAATCTTTATCAAACTGTTCATTTTGTTCTGTTTATATTTTAGGCTTTAGATTGCAAGGTTATAAGGCTATCTGTTTATTTGAATGCCTATTCGCGCCATTCAAATCAGACTGCCTTATAACCTCAAAATTCTATAACCTTAAAAATTACTCTTTAACCCACTTGTTGTAGAGTG
>CAMOVB010000135.1:0-8891 GCA_946626925.1 uncultured Prevotellaceae bacterium | reverse complement strand
GAGGCTACTGACAACTCTATCATCGTTGATGGTAAGGAGATTAAGATCTCTGCTGAGGCTGACGCAACAAAGTGCCCATGGGCTGCTAACGATGTTGACGTTGTTCTTGAGTGTACAGGTTTCTATACTTCTAAGGAGAAGGCAAGCGCACACCTCGCTGCTGGTGCTAAGAAGGTAGTTATCTCTGCTCCAGCTGGTAACGACCTCCCAACAATCGTTTACAACGTAAACCACAAGACTCTTACAGCTGCTGATAAGGTTATCTCTGCTGCTTCTTGTACTACAAACTGTCTTGCTCCAATGGCTGCAGCTCTTCACAAGTACGCTCCAATTCAGTCAGGTATCATGTCAACTATCCACGCTTACACTGGTGACCAGATGATCCTTGACGGTCCACAGCGTAAGGGCGACCTCCGTCGTTCACGTGCTGGTGCTTGCAACATCGTTCCTAACTCAACTGGTGCTGCTAAGGCAATCGGTCTCGTTATCCCAGAGCTCAACGGTAAGCTCATCGGTTCTGCTCAGCGTGTACCAACTCCAACAGGTTCTACAACTATCCTCGTTGCAGTTGTTAAGGGTAAGGACGTTACAGTAGAGGGTATTAACGCTGCTATGAAGGCTGCTACTACTGAGTCTTTCGGTTACACTGAGGATCAGATCGTTTCTTCTGATATCATCGGTATGAAGTTCGGTTCACTCTTCGATGCTACTCAGACTATGGTATCTAAGATTGACGACGATACTTACCAGGTACAGGTTGTTTCTTGGTATGACAATGAGAACTCTTACACTTCTCAGATGGTTCGTACAATCAAGTACTTCTCAGAGATTAAGTAATTTGACCCCTTTCAGTTGAATTAGATATATCTCAGGGTGTTTCCGTAAGGAGGCACCCTTTTTTTGTGTTTGTTTCAATATGCGTTTTCCTTTTTTTGTATTTATTTGCTCGTGCTATTTGGGTATAAGGTGTATAATACCTAACTTTGCACCCGAAAAATAAAACGACCTGTACGGTTGTAGTTTTGCACAAAGGTGCATATTAAAAAAACAGTCAAGAACTTTTCTCACTGACCAGCGGGAAGTAAACAGAACAAAAACAAGAAAAAACATGTTTTTTTTGATTTTATTTGGTTTTTACCACATTTTTTTAACTGGCCGCACTGCGGCAAAAAACAACATACAGTTTCAATCGTACAGGTCGAAATAAAATCCATATAATATATTATGAAAAGAATACTAATCTCTCTTTTTGCCGTTATGACAATGGCTAATGTGAATGCCCAGATAAGGCATATTAATATTGATGGAAAAAAATATGCTACAGCGGTAGAAGATTCTGCTGTATGTCGTAATCCTGATACGGGTAATGTGTATGGTGGTGAACATAACTCTGAACTGCAAAAATTTATGATGAAGAATCTAAGATACCCTGCTTTAGCTCAGGAAAACAAGGTGGAAGGAAGGGTTATGGTGCTGTATATCGTAAATGAGGAAGGTGTAGTGTCTTCTGTAACTCCTGTGCATTTTAATGGGCATAAGGCTACTGAGACAAAGTCTATTGCTGAGGTCGCTCTTGAGGCAGAGATGCAGAAACGTAATATGTCGGAGAAGCAACAGCGGAAGTATTTGCAGGGTGTTAGGGAACTTCTCGCTGAAGCAGTCCGAGTTACATTTGCTTTCCCAAAGAGCTTGCAACCTGCAATGAAAGATGGTAAGCCTGTAAAGGTGGAGATGGGTATGCCATATACTTTTAGACTGAAAAAATAAATAGTTCATCGGACTAATATTAGTCCTCTCTCAGACTATCGTTAGTTTGTACTGCAGACTAACGATAGTCTGCGTTACAAACTAATGATAGTCTGCAAACAAACTATCGATAGTCTGAGCGACTGCATAGGGTAGTGTGTTTCCCATTCTACATAATTATGATGAAAAAGAATAGGGATGTGCTTCTGTTTTGTGGGATAAGGAAATAATTCTTGTCCTTTAATTTTCTCATTTTAATTTATTTGCGTATCTTTGCAGCCAAAATGTAATGAAGACATGTGCAATGTGACGATGTAGCTCGTCAGTTGCACATTATTAATGATATAGGATTTTAATAGATGATAACAGTTTCTGATCTTGCCATTCAGTTCGGCAAGCGTGTCCTCTACAAGGATGTTAATATGAAGTTTACCAATGGCAATATCTATGGCGTCATTGGTGCTAATGGTGCAGGTAAATCAACTCTTCTTAAGGCAATAAGTGGCGAACTTGAGCCAACAAAGGGTACTATCACCCTCGGCCCAGGCGAGCGTCTCAGTGTCCTCTCTCAGGACCACTACAAGTTTGACAACTGTACGGTTCTCAATACCGTTCTCATGGGTCACTCAGTTCTCTGGGAGATAATGCAGGAGAAGGATGCCCTCTACACTAAGGAGGAGTTCTCTGATGAGGATGGTGTACGTGCTGCTGAGCTTGAGGATAAGTTTGCCGAGCTCGGTGGATGGAACGCTGAGAGCGACGCTGCACAGCTTCTTTCAGGCCTTGGTATTAAGGAGGACCTTCACTATAAGATGATGAGCGAGCTTACTGGTAAGGAGAAGGTGCGTGTCATGCTTGCACAGGCTCTCTATGGTAATCCGGACAACCTCCTCCTCGATGAGCCTACCAACGACCTCGACCTCGATACTGTTGAGTGGCTCGAAGACTTCCTTGCAAACTTTGAACACACAGTGCTCGTCGTGTCACACGACCGTCACTTCCTCGATGCAGTCTCTACTCACACCGTAGATATCGACTTTAACAAGGTCAACCTCTTTGCAGGTAACTACTCATTCTGGTATGAGTCTTCACAGCTTGCACTCAAGCAGGCACAGAACCAGAAGGCAAAGGCAGAAGAGAAGAAGAAGGAACTTGAGGAGTTCATCCGCCGATTCGCTGCAAATGCAGCCAAGTCAAAGCAGACAACCTCTCGTAAGAAGATGCTCGAGAAGCTCAACGTTGACGAGATTACACCATCAACACGTAAGTACCCAGGCATCATCTTCCAGATGGAACGTGAGGCTGGTAACCAGATACTCGAGGTGGAAGGCCTCAAGGCTGTTGAGGACGACGGAACAGTGCTCTTCGACAACCTCTCATTCACTGTAGAGAAGGGACAGAAGGTGGTATTCCTCAGCCGTAATCCACGTGCCATGACAGCCCTCTTTGAGATTATCAACGGCAATCGTCAGCCACAGGCAGGTACATTCAAGTGGGGTGTCACAATCACTACAGCCTATCTTCCACTTGACAACACAGAGTTCTTCCAGTCAGACAAGAACCTCGTAGAGTGGCTCAGTCAGTATGGTGAAGGTAATGACGTGTTCTTCAAGGGCTACCTCGGTCGTATGCTCTTCTCAGGTGAGGAGGTTCTCAAGAAGGTCAATGTCCTCTCGGGAGGTGAGAAGATGCGTTGTATGATTGCACGTATGCAGTTGAAGAATGCTAACTGTCTCATCCTCGATACTCCAACCAACCACCTCGACCTTGAAAGTATCCAGGCATTCAACAACAACCTGAAGCAGTTCAAGGGTAACATCCTCTTTGCGAGTCATGACCACGAGTTCATACAGACAGTCGCAAACCGTATCATCGAGCTTACTCCAAAGGGCTCTATCGACAAGCTCATGGAATATGACGAATATGTACATTCCGATGCAATCAAGGAATTGCGTCAGCAGATGTACGAGGGATGATGTGGTAGTAAATTGATAATTGACAATTGATAATTGATAATTATTGGCTGACGCATAGAATACAGTTACATGACTGGTGCGAATCTGTAATTATCAATTATCAATTGTCAATTATCAATTATAATCTTGCTTGCTAAGCAAGATTAAAGAAAGCTTGCATCGAAAGATACTGGCAGGAGGTCTTTTACAGAATTGATGATGTATGTTCCGTCTGTGCCATAGAGCATTACCTTGATAGGAGACTTGGACCTGTCTTCCGATTCGCTCAACACTTGTCGGCATGCGCCACAAGGAGATATAGGGCGACCAGTAAATTTGCCGTCAGTTCCTCTTGCTGCAATACAGATGCACTTGACCTTCTTGTCTGGATATTGTGAGTTAGCATAGAACATGGTGGTGCGCTCTGCACATATGCCCGAAGGGTAGGCGGAATTCTCCTGATTGCTGCCAGTCACTATTGTACCGTCCTCAAGCAATACAGCTGCACCTACACAGAAACGGGAGTAAGGGGCATAGCTTCGGAATGTCGCTTCCTTCGCATTCTCCACGAGGGTACATTCCTCTTCTGTCAGTTCGTCTTGATTCTTCTTAATAACAGATATGCTGATGTTAAATTCTTCCATATTCTTCAGAATATATTGTTTTATTGTTCAAAGATAGTGCATATATTTGTATGTTTGTATAGTTTTTTAACAATTATTTACTATCTTTGCGCAAAATAGTTGAAAAATATCATCCAAACGTGCTTGGAGTATATCAATAATTACAATATGAATATTGCAAGAAGTATCTTTGTTAGTCTGATGTTTATGGTCTTCTCGCTGGCTAATGCTCAGCGTAATGCTGTGTATGAACGTTACGTTGACCAGTACAAGCAGACGGCAATTGACCAAATGAACCGTTACGGTATCCCTGCGAGTATCACTCTTGCGCAGGCACTGCTGGAGAGCGGTGCAGGACAGAGTGACCTTGCAAAGCGCTCCAACAACCACTTTGGAATCAAGTGCGGTTCGGATTGGAGAGGACCTTCGGTGTCGCACGATGATGACCGGAAGGGCGAGTGCTTTCGCAAGTACACCTATGTGAGCGAAAGCTACGAAGACCACTCCAAGTTCCTTAAGCGTGACCGTTACGCACGCCTGTATTCCCTCGCACCTGACGACTACAAAGGATGGGCAAAGGGACTTAAAGCATGTGGTTATGCAACACTTTCAACTTATGCAGACCGACTTATAAAGATAATTGAAGACTACGACCTTCACCAGTACGATTACGCTACAGCCGACATTGCCCAGGAACCTAACGTGTATGATGGCGATGGCTTTTCCTTTGAGTATGATGAATCGGGAACAAGCCAGTCACGTGGCAAGTATCAGCAAGGCAAATCCACTCGTTACACCCGTAACCGTGATACTCATCCAGTATATTCTGTAAACGACCTCAAGTGCGTGATTGCCCGTAAGGGAGACACATGGTATTCTATTGCACGTGAGAAGGGTATTGACCTGCGCAAGCTCTTGAAATATAATGAAGCCAAGGTCAACACCGTACTGACAGTTGGAATGAACGTCTTTCTCCAGAAGAAGCGTTCAAAGGCAGAAAAGCAATATCGTGGCTACTGGCACAAGGTCCAGTTTGGAGAAACGATGTACACTATCTCTCAGAAGTACGGTATTCGCCAGAAGTATCTTTACAAGACCAATTTCAAAAAGAAAAACTTCGTTCCTCAACGAGGAGACATCCTTCTTATACGTAAGCCGTAAACTGAATTCATAATGATATAAAGCTAAAAAAGAAGCGGTAGCAAATGTGCTACCGCTTCTTTTTTAGCTTTGTGTGAAACTCTGTTGATGTGTGTTACCCAACAGTTTCGATTTCTTCTGTCATATTAATTTCGTTGCCCTTGTTATCCTTGAAGATGTACTGAAGGAATCCCAAAGACTGGTCAGCAATAACATTCAAACCGAAACCATATTTCATTTTCCATCTGAACTTGAGGCTGAATAGTCCCTTGTTGATGTAAGCTGAAACGTATGGGTGAACGTAGAGCTTAAATTTCTTCATTCCAAGATTGTTCACGACATAGTCTATCTTGTTCTCCAGCGTGTCGGTGAAAAGTATGGATGACTTAATTGTGCCTTTGCCGAAGCAAGTAGGGCAAGTCTCTTCGACGTGTACATCCATTGCTGGTCGCACTCTCTGACGAGTTATTTGCATCAGACCGAATTTGCTAAGTGGAAGAATGTTGTGCCTTGCACGGTCATTCTTCATCAGCTCGGTCATGTGCTCGTAGAGCTTCTGTCTGTGCTCTGCTGAGTCCATGTCAATAAAGTCAACGACAATGATTCCTCCCATGTCTCGGAGTCGAAGCTGGCGTGCCAACTCTTCGGCTGCGCCCATGTTTACTTCGAAAGCGTTTGCTTCTTGTCCGTCAACACCTCGTGAGCGGTTTCCACTGTTCACATCTACCACATGTAGTGCTTCGGTGTGCTCGATTACGAGGTATGCTCCTCGTTTATAACTTACGGCTTTGCCTAATCCTGACTTTATCTGTTTGGTAACAGAGAAATTGTCGAAAATTGGAACGTCTCCCTTGTAGAGCTTTACTATGCTCTCTCTTTCTGGAGCAATGAGCGACACATATTTCTTTACTTCCTTGTACACCTCTGCGTTGTTCACGTGGATACTTTCGTAAGAGGGGTTGAAAAGGTCACGGAGCATAGATACTGTTCTGCCAGTCTCTTCGTGTACAAGAACTGGTAGGTTTGTGCTCTGCTGAATCTTTTCGATAGCATCGTTCCAGTTCTGTATGAGTACAGATAACTCGTTGTTCAGTTCTGCTGCTTTCTTGCCTTCAGCCACCGTGCGCACTATCACGCCGAACTGGCGTGGCTTGATGCTCTGGATAAGCTGTTTCAGTCTTGTTCTTTCTTCCTTGGACTTAATCTTGGATGATACGGATACCTTGTCTGTGAAAGGTATAAGAACAAGGAATCGTCCAGCAAAGGATATTTCTCCCGTAAGTCGTGGCCCTTTGGTGTTAATCGGTTCCTTAGTGATTTGTACCATCACTTCCTGTCCAACTTCAAGAACATTCTGTATGCTTCCTCCTTTTTCGAGGTCTTGCTGTTTGCCGACCTTGAACATTGGAGCAAGTTTTTTCTTGTCGCTTGCAACTTGTCTCACATATTTCTCAAGGGAGAGAAACTGTGTTCCTAAATCTTGGTAATGCAGAAATGCCTCACGCTCATGACCGACATCAACGAAACATGCATTAAGCGCAGGCATGATTTTCTTTACCTTTCCTGCGTAGATGTTGCCCACTGAGTATTTTGAATCCTGTCCTTCCTTTTGGAATTCTACCAGTCTCTGGTCTTCGAGGAGTGCAATGGTTACTTCTTTGGGCTGAACGTCGATAATAAGTTCGCTTGTCATTTTGCTTTTTTCTTTCTTTCCGCCTGCCCCCGTGTGGGGTGGCTAACGGAATCGTCGTAACTTAAAAAAAAGACAAACCTTAAAGCAAGAACGTCCATTAAGGGTATCCTACTCTAACAGTTTGTCTTTTTCGCTCGTCTTTAGAACAAAGAACTACTTGCTCTTATGACGATTCTTTCTCAGTCTCTTCTTACGCTTGTGAGTAGAGATCTTGTGTCTTTTCTTCTTCTTACCGTTTGGCATAGTCCTTGAAAATTTAATTGTTTATAATAATTTTGATAATATCTCTTTGTTTGTCGAATGTGAGTGGCAAGAACCTCCTCTCACAATTCAGCTTGCAAATATAGTATATTTTGATAACATGGAAAAATTTTTTTCTTAAAAAATCCATTTGACGGCTGTGCGACGGATTTTTTGTTGTATTGGTAGCGTGAAGGTATAGTGTGGATTGCATTCTTTTTCCTGTTGTGTACAAATCGTAAGATGACTAAAGATGACATTCTTATAGGACATCCTTTTTCCCCGGCATCCCTTTTGTTTTGGAAAAATACTCTTTTTGTGTAATATTGTTTTGCCGCTAAATAAAATATGTTTACCTTTGTTGTGTAAAAGCTATTATTTATAGGATATGCGTTATATGACGCTTTTTAACTAACGAAAAAATGGAAGAAAGAAGAATTTATCATTCATTAAGGAAGAATGCTATTTTAATGGTGGCGTCTGTAATTATGGTTGCCTATGTGCTTATGGAGGATAGTGATGGGTCTAATCCGTTTAGGCCATGGTTTGACTTGTTTGCTTTTGCATGTCTTTTTGTTTCCTTATATAAGCTTTTGGGTGAACGTGTATTTCGTAGGCCTTTTATTGTGGTTACGGATGAGCTCGTTAGGGTAAATTATATTGGCCATAGGTTAGAACTTAACTTGGAAGATGTGGCTGGCATTGGACTGGTTGGCTCAGATAAACTCCCGATGATTGGAGTCGATTTGGAAGAGGAGGCAGAGCAAAGAATGAGGGAAGGCGAGGGCTTTTTCAAGAAATACAGCCGAAAGTTTAATGAGAGACTCTATGGCTACTGGTTAGTCCTTCCTGCGAATGACTTGACCGTTAAGCCGGAACAGTTGCTCGACTTGATTGGCGAAAGGCTTACGGACTGTACTAAGGGCTAAGTATTGACTCTGTACTGACTCAGTATAGACTTTTGAATGGAATGTAAAAAACAAAAACTTGATTAATGAGGAAATGAGAGAAGTAAGAATATATCATTCGTCATGGTTAGATTATGTCTTTATTCTATTGGGAATTATTGTTTTTTTGCATTCCCTTTTCCATCAAGCGACATATTTATTGTGCTTGTTTGGACGGCATACCTTCTCTTAACAATGGTTGTTACATGTCGTATTGTAAGAAGCAAGATTCTTGAATACCCGACTCTGATTATTACGGATGAGTATGTTAAGTTTGATACGTTGTGGAAAAAGTTTGAAATACGTTTTTGTGATGTGAATTCATTTAGAATGACGTCGTGGGGCAGAAGCATTGCCATTGGTGTCAATTATAAGGTCGGTGTTAAATCGTGGAAGGATAAAGACATGAGTGCTTTTGCTTGGTGGTGGACTTCTATGAACAAATGTGGCTATGATGAGGTTTTTCCTGTTTCCGATTTGTCATACGATGAAGAAACCATTCTTGCCATGCTGAATGAGAGGCTTGAGAATTGCCGCAAAAAGGAAG
>CAMOVB010000134.1:0-8901 GCA_946626925.1 uncultured Prevotellaceae bacterium | reverse complement strand
AAACTAGTGGTAAATTCAGCATTTAATTCTTCGCACAATTCCTTTGCATAATTACACATATCAATAATTAAGTCAAACATTGTGAAAGGTTCACCACCAAACCAAGTGATGTGGAATTTCCTTATTTTATGTTCTGTAAGATAATTCTTTATATGTAATTTAAGACGACGAATTGTTTCTTCAGACATTTCCTCACGGTCATGACGTTGATAGCAATACCAACAAGAAAGATTACACTTAAACGTTGGCACAATCATAATAGTATACTCTTCCGGATTCGTCTGTTCCTCGTACGCTTGCCTCATAAGTACATATTCATCAGTATCATCTTCCAGAATAAAACCATCTTTTTTTATTTTTTCAATAAAAGACGAATATTTACCATTATATTTATCTGGAAATTTCAAGATTGATTCATAAACATCTTTATTTTTTTGAGAAACTAAAAAAAACTTTTTTGTTCTTCCATTAAAAAAAAGTTGTTTCTCATCAAAAGACAAAGAATAATTATATTTACTTTCTTTCATCCTTTCACGCTGTTTGTATTTGTTTTTTATTTAATTCATTTATAAAATACTTTATAGTTTCTTTCATGCCTTCTTTGACATTAACTTGTGGTCTCCATCCAAGGGAGCTTTTTGCAAGCAAATTATTTGGCTTCCTACGAGTTGGATCATCCGAAGGTATTGGCTTATATATTACATTAGAGTTCGTACCAACAATATCTATTATCAACTCCGCCAACTGCTTAACAGTGTACTCCTCTGGATTTCCGATATTAACAGGACCTGTGAAACTATCTTCAGTCTTAATCATCTTCATAAAGCCGTTGATAAGATCGGAGACGTACTGGAAGCTACGAGTCTGGCTACCATCACCATATATAGTTATGTTTTCACCACGAAGCGCTTGGACAATAAAGTTGGAAACAACCCTACCATCATTCTCTGCCATACGAGGACCATAGGTATTGAAGATACGCACAATCTTAACCTTTGTTCCATATTGACGATGGAAATCCATACAGAGAGTTTCGCCTATTCGCTTTCCTTCGTCATAGCATGAACGAATACCAACTGGATTGACATTGCCCCAATATGTTTCTGGTTGAGGATGTACAAGAGGGTCACCATAAACCTCACTTGTTGATGCCTGCAGCATGACACAATCATTCTTACGTGCCAGTTCCAGCATATTTAGAGTGCCCAAGAATGCTGTTTTCGCAGTATAAACCGCATCTTTCTGATAATGCACTGGTGAAGCAGGACATGCGAGATTAAAAATAACGGACAAGCCTTCGGCATCATAAGGAACAGTAACATCGTGATTCACATACGTGAAATTTCCGTCAGAAAGCAAATGACTAATGTTCCTTATGCTTCCTGTATAAAGATTATCAAGGCATATCACCTCATAGCCATCATTCAGCAAGCGCTCACACAAATGGGAGCCAATAAAGCCTGCGCCTCCAGCAACCAAGGTAACCTTATTTTTTGATTGTTCCATATAATATAAAAACTAAAAATTACAAGAATAATTCCATAACCATCATAAGACTCAGCTTGTGATGGTTATACGGTACAAAACAGTATTCATACCGTATAACCTGAATGTATCACCAAAACTATTAACTACAAGTTAAAAGAACCACTATAAACAATACTGTCTATTGTTACTTCCAAGGTATAAGAACCAAGATTAAGCATATTAACATTAATCTCAGATTCCTCTCCTGCAAATATATCAATGCACTCTGAATACACTTCATATCCTTCCTCATCGATTATTGACACCTCTATATTTTCAATGTCTTCATCGTTCTGGAAATGGAGAGTGCCATACTGAAGCCATACGTCAACAGAAGCCCTTCTTATACGCGGCATAGCTCTTTTTTTTCCACCGTTGTAACCAGGATATCCTGGATTAGACACCAAATCAATATCTGTTTTATCACTACTACTTTCTGTAACACTACAAACAGGAGCCTCAGTAGTTGAAGTGCTTGCAGTAACAGGAAGATTAAATAATGCCATAAAGGCAACAGATAAAATAAATAACTTTTTCATGGGGTAAAAAGTTTAGTTGTTGTTAATATTTGATTAAAAAATTAGTTGTTTTTATTTACCTGAGGAAGATTGTTTCCAGAGGCGTTTCATTTTTTCTGCCGCAAAGGTATGGACAAAAATCCGCCCCCACAAAGAATTTCTGTTCCAAAGCGTTGCCATAGGATTCCAATGTGTTCCCCCTACATGTTGCCACTTTTGTAACCCATGCTATTTGTTTAATATTCTTATACATAACATTACACACAACATCTAACAGCAACACTTTATCAAAGAATTGTTACAAAATATTTTTGTTTTCAAATTAAAAATTCTAACTTTGCACCCACTATCATTAACCCACATTACTTTAACAATGACTATCAATTCCAAATTAAAACATTTAATCCTTTGTATTCTTTTATTATGTATATCATGCTCACAAGAACACAAAGATGATTATTCTGAACTTAACAAGTTCATCGAACTGAATCCCTATGCAGGATTGGATTCTGTAAACACTCTTATCAAAGACTATAAAGGTAATGATGTTTACACAAAGATGAAGCTTTCATTACTTAGGTACAAGTGCGAGGACAAGTGTTATGTTCTTCATTCGTCTGACAGCACCATCAAAGAGCTTCACGAGTTTTTCGAGGACAACGGAACTATTAGTGACAAGATGGAAACCAATTATTACATGGGAAGCACATACCGTGATATGCACAACTATCCACTTGCCATCACCTATTATAATGAGGCCGTAAAGATAGGCGAGAACAATCCTATCAACTATGCAGATTCCATGTTGCTGGCTAATGTCTATTCACAGTTAAGTTGGATAAATGAGACTGTTTGCAATCGTACCATAGCCGTAGAACAAGCAAAACATGCACTACACATAAGACAGAAACTCAACATAGATGAAATATCATCTTATCAAGATGTAGCAAATGCATTTTACGCAAATAATAATAATGATAGTGCCTTAGTTTATTACAAACGATGTGCCATGCAAATTGCATATAACGACACATTAAAATTTAAGGACAATTTACGTTATATTAGTGAGCACCTCAATTTCTTTTCAAAAACCAATAATCAGAAATTAGCCAAGATGTCATTAGAGCAATTAAAAAGTATAAATACGGACTCTTTACCATCACTAATTCTTTCAAACATTGTAACATATTATTATAAAACAGAATACAATCTTGACTCATGCATTCATTATTGTACCTTAGCTCTAAAAAAAGAAAATGAACTCAAAAACAAAGCAAATATCACTCGTGGATTATCAATCTTTTATGCTTTAAAAAATGATCTAAAAAAATCCAAGGAATATGCATTCCAACATTTTTTTTACGAAGATTCTGCCAACGCACAAGATTTAGCAGAGGAGACTGTTGCTGCACAGAACCAGTTTAAGACACAGGAACTGGACAACATGAAGAATGCGCTTCAAACTGAAATAGCCAAAAGGAACGAGTATATAGTTTATGCGATGACAACAATGATGACAATACTTGCCATCATATGCTTAATACTTTACCTACTAAATAAAAAGAAGAATCTGTATCTTACAGAGGTAAAGAAAATAGAAGAAGAAAAGACAAAGATTGCCGAGGCACACAACACTCTCACAGAAATAGTGAATGCAGACAAGAAACTGAGAGCAGAGAGTGCGAAAGACATTGCTTCTGTTATGGCAAACATCAACGCCATTGCCAATGACACAAAGGCTACATTAACAGAAGACCAGTGGGAGGACATCTTCATTGCCGTTGACAGACTCTACCCAAATTTCAGAAAGCACATACTGACATATTACCCTGCAATAGACAACAAGGAGCTAATCATCATCTACCTTGTCATGCTCGGACAGAAACAAGCGGATGTAGCACGTCTATTTAACAACGCACGTTCCGTAGTACACCGCAGGTTCCACCGCATTGACGAAAAACTTGGTGCAACAATAGGCGAAGTAATCGAAACGTACACCACGCAGCAGAATGCAATAAAAGCACAAAGAAATGAGGATATGGCAGTAAACAATATAGAATGAACATATGCAAAACACTGTGCATAAAAAAGAGAGAGACAAGCATGTTGCTTGTCTCTCTTTATTTGGTGCGCCTGACAGGACTCGAACCTGCACGCCGCGAGACATTAGATCCTAAGTCTAACGCGTCTACCAATTCCGCCACAGGCGCATAGTTTGTTAAACCGAGTGCAAAGGTAAGAAAATATATTTAATTATCAACCATCAAACGTTGCTTTTTTATAAAAACTATTATTTCAAACCTATTCCATGGATTGAGTTATCAGATACCGACGTGCATACTCTATATATGTATCCTTGCCATGCGAAGTCTCCGCGCCACTCATCTGGAGAGAAATATCTGGCTCTATGCCAAACTCAGTATGCTTCATATCCTTGTCATAATACACCACAGCAGAGTAGCGTACTGACCAGCCGTTTGGTATCTCGCTGTGGAATGGCATGCCACTACCGCCACCAGTACGGTCACCTATGATTGTGACATTAGGAGCTCCCTTAACGCACTTCACAAAGTCGTTGGTTGCACTAAAGCATCCACGATTGGTAAGGATGACGCTTGGTTTGTTCCATCGAAGGCCATCGTAAGGTTCAAGATATTCTGCTATAGGTGTGGAGAAATCGTTATGTCCCTTACCAGTCTTGTGGCACACATAGCCAATGAGTTTCTTCTCGTCTATGAAGCGTGAAGCAAGACGATGGGCTGTAGTGAGCTGGCCACCACCATTACCACGTACATCAAGTATCAAACCTCGGCACATACAAATTATATTGAGCATATGCGAAAGATTACCTTCACCAATAGATTTTTCAAAGCTCTCGCAACGTACATACGCTATGTTGTCATCCAAGATAACAAACTTGAGGCCAGAGGCTATGTTATAGTCATGACCAAGATAGAGGTTTACGATACTGTCATTATAGTTGAGAGGGAAATCCTCAAAGTAACTCCAGTTACGGGCTATATCGAAAGGAGCACCTATATTCACGTGTCCATCCTTCAGTTCTGCCACCATGTTACATAGTACCTCAAAGAGCTGCTTCTGTGTCATCTTCTCGTTGACGTATGCAGAGTAACGTGTGTGCACTTCGTTCCAGTCAACCCCAAGCTCCTTCTGCTTGTAGTCAAAGAAACAATAGTGCTCATCCATCAGTCGCCAAAGAGCCTCAAAATTGCCTCTATTGCTATTGTCGTATTCGTCCTCTGTTATGCAACTGCCAAAGGAAAATACCGTCACGAGCATCAGTATGTATGTGATATAATGCTTCATAATCATTATTTTTTAAGTGAAAAGTGAATAGTGAAAAGTGAAAAATTAAAGGTTCATAACGACTATGTCGCATTTCCTTTTTGGGGAATATGAAGTAAAATGTATTTTTAACTTTTCACTATTCACTTTTCACTAAGTTAACGTTTCCTGAACAGCGTACTTGTCATTCCCACCATGAATGTCTGCGTGTAGGAATGATATTTTAGGTCGTGAATCTTTGACTGCATGAAGTCGCCTGAATAGCCGAAGCGTATCTTATGCCCCGTGAGTACTGGCACTTCAAATGTCAGGAGGTGGCGGAGCGAAGGCATATTGCCAGGATAGACACACACGATGCCGTTGCGACTGTCATCAAGCTTGTACAACTCATAATATGACTCACCATATTCTGGAGAATGAGCAAGTCCAACGAGAGGAGCAGACACACGGTAATCCACATGAACGGGAATATTCCATGCCTTGAAGTCGTACATAGCCATAACCTTGGCATCAAGTGTAACACTTAGTTTCAGCTGAGCTGGGTTATTGCCATTACGCTCATTATACACACCACCTACGTATGCGTTGAACATAGGACCAGCATAAAGGCTGAAAGCACCATTGGTATAGAAATTGCGAAGAATACCTATGTTCCATCTTGCCCCACCAGCAAGACCACTCACATTCTTGGTACGATTCTCAATGATGGAAGCGTCCGTAGCGAGTTGAGTATGGTAAAGGTAGTCGCTTGTGTCTCCTTTTCCAAACCTCAGCCTGCAAGGAGTCAGCGATTCAAACATAAACTTGAAGTTGGAACCTGTATAATTATATGGGGACAGATAAGAGTCAAGCACATTGGCATGGCCATATCCCACCATATAGGAGTGTCGCACTTCGCCCTTCTCCATCCTGTCCTGAGCAAAGGAATGGATAGACAAGAGAAGGAGTGTGCCAAGGAGCACCTTCTTCAAGTGAAAAGTGAAAAGTGAAAAGTGAAAAATATTCTTTACCATACTAAACTTTGTTCTCGCATAGTTTTGTATTCTACTGGAGCCTTTCCCCCAATCCCCTCCCTATAGGGAGGGTTAGGGTGGGTCTTCTTAGAACAGCTTCAACTGTCCTGTGAGTTCATCGCGGATGTCGCTATCGCTCTTGCCCTCATCTGGGTCAACTATCTCCTGCACTTCCTCGGCAGAGTCTTCAGACTCCTCCTCTGGCTCAGGGAAACGCGTAGGTTCAAGTTCCGTAACGCTTTCGATAGGATATGTAGTGAGTCGTTTACCCTTAGCCTTGAAGCCCTTGACAGCAATGAACTGTTCAGCATCCACTTCCTCGTCAGCACGTGCGACATTAGGGTCATTGAACTTGATGAGCAAGCGTGGAAATACTGTGTCGGTAAGGAGAATCTCCTTGCTGTCAGGATTGTCGCCAAGATAGTTCAGTTTCTTAGACGATGACTCCATAAGGAATCGCTTGATGTAAGGCATATTCTGGTTGTCTGCATCCCAGAGGACGGCTGTCCATACCTTGTGCGGATTATATTTCTCTATACGGGCAATATTCTGCTCGTAATGGTTGTTGATGTCAAAGTTTGTTGTGTAGAACTCTCCATTGTCAAGGATGACGAGTATCTGGTCCTCGTTGTGGAACTCACCGAGGTATGTACCATGTTCATCGTAGTTGAGACGCTGGATGTCCTTGTCAAACCATACCTTACGACCGCCGAGTGTACTGCCTCCATGAGCCTTGAGCTGAATGCGGAATATCTCGTTCTTCGTAAGGAGGTTGCCCCTTGAGGCACGTCCCTTGATAGCTATCTCCGAGAAGTCCTTGTCAAATGTGAGCTTTTTGATCTTCTCGTATGGCTTGAGCGTAACCTTGATGATTTCCGCCTCACCATTGGCATTGGCTGAGAAGTAAGTGATACGGCTCTTAGGAGTACCCATAGTAGCATCATACTCACGGTCACGTGTCATGGCTGTAACATTGAAACGCTTGATGTATGACACACCAGACGCACCATCCTTGTAGCACACATTGTAGATTGTACGTGAGTCATTCTTCTTGAAGATGGCTACATGTATGATTTCAGCCTTGCGCTTCTCCTTCTTTGACTTCTCCGTCTCGCCAACGAATACCTTGTCAGCCACCTTCATAACCTTGTACGTACCGTCACGGTAGAAGAGGATGACATCATCAATATCTGAACAGTTGCATACGAACTCATCCTTCTTCAATCCAGTACCGATAAATCCATCCGTGCGGTTGATGTACAGCTTCTGGTTAGCCTCAGCCACCGTTGCTGCCTGAATAGTATCGAAGTTACGAATTTCCGTGAGACGTGGATGCTCAGCACCATACTTCTCCTTGAGATAGCGGAACCAGTTGGCTGTAACCTCCACGAGGTTTGCAAGGTCCTTATTGATGCTGTCAACCTCTGCCTTATATTTGGCGATAAGCTCGTCAGCCTTATCCTTGTTGAACTTGAGGATGCGAGCCATCTTGATTTCCATAAGACGAAGGATGTCGTCACGTGTTACCTCACGTATGAGCTGCTCCTTGAATGGTTCGAGTCGCTTGTCAACATAGTCGATAGCATGATCCATGTCTGGTGCCTGCTCGAATTCCTTGCCCTTATAGATGCGTTCTTCAATGAATATCTTCTCAAGACTTGCAAAGTGAAGCATCTCAAGTATCTCGTCACGACGTATCTCAAGTTCACGCTTGATGAGTGACTTTGTATAGTCAACGGACTTCTTCACCACGTCGCTTACGCCAAGGAACTTAGGCATACGCTCGTCGATGACGCAACAGTTAGGTGAGATACTGATTTCACAATCCGTGAAGGCATAGAGTGCATCAATCTGCTTGTCACTTGACACTCCAGGTACAAGATGAACAAGTATCTCTACCTCAGCAGCCGTATTATCTTCAATCTTACGAGCCTTAATCTTACCCTTCTCCACAGCCTTGGTGATAGAGTCGATGAGTGACTCTGCTGTCTTACTGAAAGGAATCTCACGAATAACGAGAGTCTTATTGTCAAGTTTCTCAATCTTGGCGCGTATCTTGACACTACCTCCACGCTGACCATCGTTGTACTTTGACACGTCTATGCTACCTCCTGTGAGGAAGTCAGGATAGAGTACAAAAGGCTTCTCGTAGAGATAATCCACGGCAGCATCGCATATCTCGTTGAAGTTATGAGGAAGAATCTTGGAACTAAGACCTACGGCAATACCTTCCACTCCCTGTGCAACAAGGAGAGGGAACTTAACAGGGAGAGCAATAGGTTCTTTGTTACGTCCGTCGTAAGACAGTTTCCAATCTGTAGTCTTAGGATTGAACACCACATCGAGAGCAAACTTGCTGAGACGAGCCTCAATGTAACGTCCTGCTGCTGCATCATCACCCGTAAGGATGTTACCCCAGTTACCCTGATGGTCGATAAGCAGTTCCTTCTGACCCATCTGTACGAGGGCATCCTTGATACTCGCATCTCCATGAGGATGGAACTGCATGGTGTGACCCACGATGTTGGCAACCTTGT